>NZ_KI912266.1:4250179-4282618 GCF_000235425.2 Pseudofrankia saprophytica | reverse complement strand
CCGGACGTGGCCGGCCGGGCCAAGGACGGGGGCGGCCCCGGCATTCCGCTGCCCGACGGCCGCCTGCGCAGGGTCGGCGCCCGCGCCGCCCGTGGGATCAAGTCCGCCGCGTTCGAGCACCTTCCCTGGACCTGGATGTTCCACCGGATCGACAAGGCGCTGCACGTCTACCACCGGCACCCGGTCAGGCCGCTGCGCGCGCTCGCCCTCGGCATCGCCGAGCGGTGGATCGTGATCCGTCAGGAGGCCGACGGCTGCTTCGGCGGGATCCAGCCGCCGACCGCCTACTCGATCATCGCACTGCGCGTGCTCGGCTACCCCATGGACCATCCGGTCCTCACCGCCGCGCTGCGCTCGCTCGACGACTACAGCGTCATCCGCTCGGACGGCTCGCGGATGCAGGAGTCCTGCCAGTCGCCGGTCTGGGACACCTGCCTGGCGACGATCGCTCTGGCGGACGCCGGCCTCGCCACGAACGACCCGGCGCTGGTCCGCGCCGCCGACTGGCTGGTTGGCCAGGAGGTCACCGCCCGGCGCGGCGACTGGTCTGTTCCCATCCCCGACGTGCCGGTCGGCGGCTGGGCCTTCGAGTTCGAGAACGACACCTACCCGGACGTCGACGACTCCGCCGAGGTGATGCTGGCGCTGATGCGGGTCGCCCACCCGCGGCCGGAGAAGGTCATGGCCGCGACCTACCGGGGTCTGCAGTGGGTGTTCGGCATGCAGTGCGCCGACGGCGGCTGGGGCGCGTTCGACGTCGACAACGCCGGCCACCTCGTCTACAAGATCCCGTTCGCTGACTTCGGCATGCTCACCGACCCGCCGTCGGCGGACGTGACCGCCCACGTCGTCGAGCTGCTCGGCGAGCTGGGCCTGGGCGACGACCCCCGCACGAAGCGCGGGGTCGAGTGGCTCCTGCACTCCCAGGAGCCCGACGGCTCCTGGTACGGCCGCTGGGGCGTCAACCACATCTACGGCACCGGCGGCGTCGTCCCGGCGCTGCGCGCCGTGGGCCTGCCCGCCTCGCACCCGGCGATCCAGCGCGCCGCCGACTGGCTGGTCTCCCGGCAGAACCCCGACGGCGGCTGGGGCGAGGACTGCTACTCGTACAACGACATGTCGACGGCCGGCATGGGCGTCTCCACGGCGTCGCAGACGGCGTGGGCGCTGCTCGCCCTGATCGCCGCCGACCGGGTCGGCGACGGCGCGAAGGGCGAGGCCGCCGCCCGCGGCGTCGCGTGGCTCGCCGCCACCCAGACCGACGAGGGCAGCTGGGACGAGGACCACTACACCGGCACCGGATTCGCCGGCTACTTCTACATCAACTACAACCTGTACCGGCTGGTCTGGCCGGTCATGGCCCTCGGCCGCTACCGCCGGGCTCTCGCGGGCGACGCCCACTGAGCCCTGGTTCCCCGACGCACGGTTCACGGGCCCGCCGGCAACCGGCGGGCCCGCACCCGTCGATCCGTGGCTGAAGTAGTGAGGGAACCCCTCACGGGGCCTCGTTCACGCGAGCCTTGCTCACGGCGGCGCGGGCCATACGGGCGTACTCCTGCTCGACGACCTGGCGGGTGAGGGCCTCGTCGGAGACGTCGACGGCCTCCGGGCCGGCCGCGACGAGGTCGCTGCGGCGGGCGTAGGCGTCGAAGTCGGATCTCTTCGCGGCCAGGATCTGCACGAGACGCTGGTCGACGCTGTCGACGGTCAGCAGCCGGTGCACCCGCACGGTGCGGACCTGGCCCATGCGGTGCAGCCGGGCGACCGCCTGCTCCTCCAACGTCGGCTTGACCTGCGGTTCGCACAGGACGACCACCGAAGCCGCCTGCATGTTCAGCCCGGTGCCGCCGGCGACTATCTGGCTGAGCAGCACCGCCGGGGCGGGGCAGCGGCCGAACGCGTCCACCAGGCGTTGGCGGTCGTCGGGTGCCATCGCGCCCTTGATCGTGCCGAACACCTGACCGCAGTCGTCCTCGGCGCGCAGCCGCCGCTCGGCGAGGTCGAGGACGTCGTGGAAGAAAGAAAAAACGACCACCCGCTGCCCGTTGCCCGCCGCCTCCCGCGCGATCTCGACCAGCCGGCCGAGCTTGCGTGAGCGTTCCGGGTCGGCGGTGAACGCGACCCGGCGCATCGCCATGAACTGTCGGGACAGCACCGCGTCGCGGTACGCGGCCCGCTCGGCGGGCGAGTGCAGCTCCTCCCACTCGTCGGTCCAGACCCGCTCCGGCAGCTCGGACAGCACGTCGGCCGTGTTGCGCCGCAGGTAGGCGGGGGCGACCCGTTCCCGAAACTGGCGCGGGGACAGGGCCGCCGCGACGCCCGGCCAGCTCCCGGGCACGGCCACGGGCGCGGGATCGCCGGACCGCGGCCGTGGCGGGTCGAGCAGGCCGGGCTGCAGGTACCCGACCAGCGTCTGGAACTCGTCGAGGCGGTTCTCCATCGGCGTGCCCGTCAGGAACAGCACCCGGTCGACGAGCTCCGGCCGTTCGATGAGCGCCCGCAGCGCGTCCGCCCGCCTCGTGTCCGAGTTCTTCACATAGTGGGCCTCGTCGGCGACCAGCATCGCGATCCGCGGTCCGCGGGACCTGCCGGCCAGGGCAGCGGGGAGATCCAGCGAGGCCAGGGTGTCGAAGGTGGTGACGCCGACACCGCCCTGCGCCGTCCAGCGGGGCAGGGCCGTGGCGCGGTCCGCGCCGTGCAGCCGGTGCACCGTCAGCTTGCCGCGGTCGGTGATCTCGCGCATCCAGTTGACCAGCACCGAGGCGGGGCAGACGACCAGGAAGTGGGACTCGCCCTGCGCCCGCAGGTGCGCGATCGCGGCGATCGCCTGGATCGTCTTGCCCAGGCCCATCTCGTCGCCGAGGATCACCCGGCGCTGCACGAGTGCGAACTTCGCGCCGAACGCCTGGTAGCCGCGCAGCGACACCGTCCGGAGGGTGCCGTCGAGGGGCTGGTTGCGGACGCGGTCGACGATCTCGGTCGGCAGATGCCCGGTGGCGGAGCTGAGATCGCCGCGGTTGCCGACGATCTCCCCCAGCAGCCCGTAGTACTGGACCGCCTGCCGTTCGAAGTCGGTCCAGACGCCGGCCGCGCCGGGAGGGCGGTCGAGAAGCGCGACCGCGCTCGCGAGCTCGCGCGCCAGGCCCTGGCCGCCCTGGTCCGCGGCGTCCACGAGGATCTGGCTCACCTCGTCGAGCCCCCGCTGCGCCGCCGCCCGGCTCTGTGCGCCGGCGAAGAACATCCGGGTCCGGCTCCTGGCCGGCCTCGCGTCGGACAGCGCCCCGGGCAGGCTCCGCGCGACGGCGACCGTCCGCGCCCGGACGGGGCCGACAGCGTCCGCGAGCAGCACGGCGCGCCGAAGCCAGGTGAGCAGGTCGGTCGACCGGGCGTCCGCCGGATCCAGCTCGATCCGGATGCCGCGGCTGTCCTCCGCGGCCTCGGCGAGCGCCCCTGCCGCGGCGATCGCCGCCGTCGCGGTGCGCAGGCCGACGCCCGGCAGCCTGGACAGATCCGCCGGCGTGCGGTCGACGATGTCCCCGACGGTGCGGTACCCGGCCGTCTCCAGCGGTCGCAGCTGCAGCCGCTCCGGTGCCGTGTCCTTGAGTCGCGCGAGGTCCATCCGCCCGAGGTCGCGACGAACCACCCGCGCGCGCAGGTCCCGGAAATGTCGCCAGACCGCTGTCCGGGTCTCCCGCTCTCCGGCGAGCACCCGCTCGACGAGCGCGCGCAGGGCCTCGGCCTCGTCGAGCAGGTGACGGGCCTCGGAGGTGCCGGCCCGCGTCCGCGCCATGTCCGGTGTTGGGAGCTGCGACGCGGGGAGCTCGGGCACCCGCCCCGCCGCCGGCCTCGAGGCTGCCCGCGGAGTCGGGGATGCCGGTCTGGTCCGCGGAGCCGGCGACGCAGGCCGAGTCCGCTGTGCCGGCGGAGTCGGTGCGAACGTTCCCGCCCCGGGCCGCTGGTCCGGCACCGGCCGGTCGCCGGTGGGAGCCGGTGGCGCCTGTCCACGCGACGGCGCGCGTCGCCACGGCGGCCGAAAGGCCACTGTCACCCCTTCCCGGCGACACGCCGAACCGGGCAGGCCGCCCGGCGGGCACAGGCCCAGCATCGGTGTATCACGCCCACGACGGCCCGCTGGCCGGCCGGCGCCCGGACGTTGGCGCCGCCTCTGTCTGGGTTTGCCCGGTGACGCGGCATCAACACGGCAGATTGATCGCTGCCCACGTGTTGTCGCGGTCACGGATTCGGCGAAACCACGACCACCACGACACGCTCGCGACGATCACGAGCGATCGTCGACGGCGCCGACTTCCGCGGCCGCGGGCCAACCTCCGCGGCTACGGCATCAGCCGACCGGGGTCTGCGTGCCCAGGACGGTGAGGAGGGCGCCGAGATCATCGGCCGCCTCGCCCGGCTCGGCCCCGCCGGCCCCACCGGCGGCTACTTCTCCCCCGCCGGCCCGGTCCCCTGGTAGCGCCGGGCCCCGCGGCGGGCGGGCCGGCGCGCGGGCGCGCGGGCGCGCGCCAGATCGCGCTGGACGATCGCTAGACGACGTGGTCGGGGGCGGGGGCGGCGGCCATCAGGTCGCCGAGGCGGCGGGCCTGCTCGCCGGCGCCGCCGAGGGTGAACTCGAGCTGCTTGGCGTGCAGGAAGTAGCGGTGGACGAAGTACTCCTCGGCGATGCCCATGCCGCCGTGGACGTGGACGACGGCGCTCGCGACCCGGTGGCCGCCGTCGGCCGCCCAGAACTTGGCGGTGGCGACCGCGCTCGAGGCGTCCCATCCCTCGGCGAGCTGCCAGGCGGCCTGCCACATCGTCAGGCGGATCGCCTCGACGTCGATGTAGCAGTCGGCCAGCCGGTGCCCGACCGCCTGGAACGAGCCGATCGGGCGGCCGAACTGCTGCCGGTTGCTGGTGTACTCGGCGGCGGCGCGCATCGCCCGCTCGGTGACGCCGAGCTGCAGCGCGCACAGGCCCAGCGTTGCCCGGTCCCGCAGCGCCACCGCCACGGCGTCTCCCTCGGCCGCCGCCGGGCCACCGACGAGCGCGTCGTCGCCGACCACGACCCCCTCCAGCCGTAACAGGCCGGTGACCTCGCGGGCGGTGGTGAGCTGCCGCTCAACGGTGACCCCGGCGGCGGCCGGGTCGACGAGGAACACGCCAACGCCCGTCCCGGTGCGCGCCGGGACGAGCACCGCGTCCGCGACCGTCGCGAACGGCACGGCCGTCCTGACTCCGTCCAGCCGCCAGCCGGCGCCGACGCCGACGCCGACGCCGCCGTCGGGACCCACGCCGCCGGCAGAGCTGGAGCTGGAGCCGGAGCCGGCCAGTCTGGTCGCGGTCGTGGCCGGGGCCGCGGCGTCGGAGCCTCGCGGCTCGGCCAGCGCGACCGTGACGATCTTCTCGCCGCTGACGAGGCCGGGTAGCCAGCCGCGCCGCTGCGCCTCGGTGCCGTGGGCGGCGATCGCGCCGGCGCCGACGGTCGCGCAGGCCCAGAGCGGCACCGGCGCGAGCACCCGCCCGGCCTCCTCCAGTACGACGCACTCCTCGAGCACCCCGTAGCCCAGGCCGCCGTACTCGGCCGGCACGCCGATGCCGAGCAGGTTCGCCTTCGCGAGCTGCGCCCACAGCTCGCGGTCGAACCTCGGCTCACCGGTGCCGGCGAGGACATCCGCCTCCAGCGTGGCCAGGCGTTCGGGGGTGACTCGCTCCGTGAGGATCTGCCTGGCCAGCGCGGCCAGGTCGCGCTGTTCCTCGGTCTGGGCGAAGTCCATGCCGCGGCTCCTCGCGAGAAGGCTTGGTCGTCGGCGGACGCCCGGCGCGGACCGGTGGGCCGCGGGCGGGCGAGCACCCAATAACGAGAACTTGTTCTAGTACCGCGCTAGCATCGGGTCAACCGCGACCTGATGACCCGTCAGGTCGTGTCGGGTGCGCCGGGCCCACGGGACACGCCGTGGCGGCCGGCCGCGACAGGAGAGCGCCGATGCGAATCGCCTACACCGCGACGCAGGAGGACCTGCGCCGCGAGCTGCGCGAGTACTTCGCCGCGATGGTCACGCCCGAGCTCGGCGCCGAGCTCGCCGGCGGCGAGTCGACCCTGAAAGGCAAGGACGGCGCCTACTGCCGGGCCATCCGCCAGCTGGGCAAGGACGGCTGGCTCGGCATCGGCTGGCCGACCCAGTACGGCGGCCAGAACCGGTCGATGCTGGAGCAGCTGATCTTCGGCGACGAGGCGACGCTGGCCGGGGTGCCGATCCCGCTGCTGACCCTGAACAGCGTCGGGCCGGCGATCATGGAGTACGGCACCCAGGAGCAGCGGGACTTCTTCCTGCCGAAGATCCTCGCCGGTGAGCTGCACTTCTCCATCGGCTACTCGGAGCCGGGTGCCGGCACCGACCTCGCGAGCCTGCGCACCCGCGCCGACCGCGACGGCGACGGCTGGGTGATCAACGGCCAGAAGATGTGGACGTCGGTCATCCAGGTCGCCGACTACGTGTGGCTGGCCGCCCGCACCAACCCCGACCTGCCCCGCCACCGCGGCCTGTCGGTGTTCTGCGTCCCCGTCGACACACCGGGCTTCTCCTGGACGCCGGTGCCCACCATCTCCGGCGGCATCACCAGCCAGACCTTCTACACCGATGTCCACGTGCCGGCCGAGGCCCTGGTCGGCGAGGTGGACGGCGGCTGGAAACTGATCACCGGCCAGCTCAACCACGAGCGCGTCGCGCTGTGCTCGGCCGCCGGCATCCAGCAGCTGCTGCTGTGGACCCGGCGGTGGGCCGAGGCGACCGCGGCGCCCGAGGGCGGCCGGGTCATCGACCGCCCGCTGGTCCGGCGCAACCTCGGCACGGTGCACGCCAAGGTCGAGTTCCTCAAACTGATCAACTGGAAGATCGCCTGGGGAGTCGACCACGGTGCCCGGCTGGGGCCGGCCCAGGCCAGCGCGACGAAGATCTTCGGCACCGAGTTCGCCGTCGAGGCATACCGCCTGCTGATGGAGTGCCTGGAGGACGAGGCGATCCTCGTGTCGGGCTCGCCGGGCGCCGTGCTCGCCGGCCGGCTCGAGCGCGCCTACCGGCAGATCCTCATGCTCACCTTCGGCGGCGGCACCAACGAGATCCAGCGCGACATGATCGCGATGCTTGGCCTCGGCATGCCCCGCCCGCCGCGGTGAGGCCACCTCCGCCGGCGGCGGCCTCAACGTCGATCACTTTTGGTAGCGGTGTCGACACGGCCGAGCGGGCGCCTGAGACGCCGCTCAGGCATGCCCGGGGTGTCTGGCAGGGAGCGTCACTCCGGCCCGGGGGTGCCACCAGCCCGCCGCGCTCGCCCGAGCGCCGAATCGTGGCAGACCAGCGTGTCCATGAGCACAGCCATCCAACACACATCACTGATCCCGTTTTGGACCGTGGTGGATGGCCGTGCCTATAGGCACGGCCATCCACCACGGTCTGCGCGTCCGAGGAGAGCCCGCGTGACCGAGTCCGAGCCGCACGCGCTCGTCGCCCGCGACGGCCACGTCCTGGTCGTCACGATGAACCGCCCGCATGCCCGCAACGCGATCACCCCCGAGATGATCGGCCTCCTTGAGAAGGCCTGGGACGAGGTCAACGCCGACCCGGAGATCCGGGTCGCCGTCCTCACCGGCGCCGGCGGCGCGTTCAGCTCCGGAGCCGACCTCAAGCAGATGTCCGCGCGCCCGCCCGGCGAGGCGTTTCGCGGCGATGGGGACGGCACCCGCCTCGCGATGGACCTGTCCGTCATGAAATGGATCATGAAGCGGTTCGTCCTCACCAAGCCGCTCATCGCGGCCGTCGAGGGGCCGGCGATCGCCGGCGGCACCGAGATCCTGCAGGCGACCGACATCCGGGTCGCGGGCGAGTCCGCGAGGTTCGGCGTCTCCGAGGTCCGCTGGGGCCTGTTCCCGCTCGGCGGGTCCGCGGTGCGGCTGCGCCGCCAGGTCCCCTACGCGGTGGCCGCCGAGCTGCTGCTCACCGGCCGGCACCTGGGGGCGGCGGAGGCGAAGGAGATCGGCCTGGTCACCCACGTCGTCCCGGACGGGACCGCCCTGGAACGGGCCATGGAGATCGCGCGCGCGATCGCCGCGAACGGGCCGGTCGCCGTGCAGGCCGTGCTGCGGGTCCTGCGGGAGACCGAGTCGCTGCCCGAGGACGAGGCGTTCCGCGTCGAGTCCGAGATCGGCATGCGGGTCTACCTCAGCGACGACGCGAAGATCGGCCCGCGCTCGTTCGCCGCGAAGCAGACCCCTCGATTCACCGGGCGCTGACCCGGACACCGCCGCCCAGACGCAGTCGCCCAGCGGGAGACGTGATGCAGTTCAATCTTGCCGACCTGTTCGAGCACGCCGTCGACCGCTACCCCGACCGGGAGGCCGTCGTCGCCGGCCCCGGCCGGCGGACCTACACCGAGCTGGAGGAACGCGCCAACCGCATGGCGCACCACTTATCCAGCGCCGGGGTGGGACCCGGCGACCACGTCGCGATCTATGCCTACAACGTGATCGAATGGGTCGAGACGATGCTCGCGGCGTACAAGATCCGCGCCGTGTGCGTGAACGTCAACTTCCGGTATGTCGCCGAGGAGCTGGCGTACCTGCTTGGCAACGCCGCGCCGGTCGCGCTCGTCTTCCAGCGACAGTTCGCCGACCGGGTCGCCGACGTGGCCCCGAAGATCGCGAGCCTGCGGCACCTCGTGGTGATCGAGGACGGCACGGCCCTCGAAGCCGAGGACGACGCCGACAGCGGCAGCGGGCGCGGCAGCGGCAGCGGGCGCGGCCAGGAGCGGGGACAGGGGCAGGGCGGCGCCGAGGCACTGGGTGCCGTGCCCTACGAGGACGCGTTGGCCGCGTCCCGCCCGGACCGGGACTTCGAGCCGCGCACCGGCGACGACCACTACCTGCTCTACACCGGCGGGACCACCGGCATGCCGAAGGGCGTGCTGTGGCGGCAGGAGGACGTCATCTTCGCCCTCGGCGGCGGCCTCGACCTGATGACGGGCGAACGCGCCAGCCGCCCGGAGGAGCTCACCGAGAAGGGCGCTACCGGCGTCCTCACCGCGCTGCCGATCGCGCCGCTGATGCACGGCGCCACCCAGTGGTGCCTGCTGACCAACCTGAGCAAGGGCCAGCGCACCATCCTCGTCGACACGTTCGAGCCCGACGAGGTCTGGCGGCTCGTCGAGGCCGAACGGGTCAACATGGTCATGATCACGGGTGACGCGATGGCGCGCCCGTTGCTCGACACCCTCGACGCGTTGGAGCGCGCGGGCAGCCGGCCGGAGCTGTCGTCGCTGTACGCGCTGTCGTCGAGCGCCGCGCTGTTCTCCCCCGTGCTCAAGGAGTCGTTCATGCAGCGCCTGGGCGTCGTCGTCACGGACGGCGTCGGCGCCTCGGAGGCCGGCTCGCACGGCGTCGGCATCGCGGACAAGAGCCGGGTCCGAGGCGACGCCGGCGTGCGCATCCGGCCGATCGACGACGCGCTGGTCGTCGACGAGGACCTCACCCCGCTCGGGGTCGGCGAGATCGGCCGGCTCGCCCGCAGGGGCAACATCCCGATCGGCTATCTCGGCGACCCGGTCAAGACGGCCCAGGTGTTCCGCACCGGCCCGGACGGCGCGCGCTACTCCGTCCCCGGCGACTTCGCCCGGCTGGAGGAGGACGGCACCATCACCCTGCTCGGCCGCGGCTCGGCCACCATCAACTCGGGCGGGGAGAAGATCTTCCCCGAGGAGGTCGAGGGCGTGCTGAAGACCCATCCGGACATCTATGACGTCCTGGTCGTCGGCGTCCCGCACGAACGCTGGGGCCAGACCGTCGCCGCCGTCGTCGCGCCCCGGCCTGGCGCCACGCTCACCCTCGCCGACCTGCAGCGGCACTGCCGCGCCCACCTCGCCGGCTACAAGGTGCCCCGGGTGCTGAGCCTCGTCCAGACCGTCGTGCGTACCCCGAGCGGCAAGGCCGACCTCGCGTGGGCCCGGCAGGTGGCGACGAGGGCCGCCCAGGTCACCGAGAGTGCTCGCGACCTCGAGAACACCTAGCACCACGGAGATCCGCATGACCATGCCGCCCGCCACACCAGTGCTCGTCGGCGCGGCCGCCGCGGCGCGGCTGCCTGACGCGGTGGAGCTGATGGCCGCCGCCACCGAGGCGGCCGCCGCGGACGCCGCGGCGCCGGGCCTGCTCGCCGTCATCGACCGCGTGTACGTCGCGCGCGGCACCTGGGACCGCTCGGACCCGGGCCGCGAGGTCGCCGACCGGTTCGGCGCCCGGGCGGCCCGCACGGTCATCGCCGAGCTCGGCGTGCTGCAGCAGAGCCTCATCACCCGCGCCTGCCTCGACGTCGCCGCCGGCCGCGCCGACGTCGTCCTCGTGCTCGGCGCCGAGGCGGCCCACCGCGGGCGCGTCCGCCTCACCCCACGCCGCCACGCCGTCGGCGCAGGCGCAGCCGATGGCGATGGCGATGGTGGCGGCGACGCGGGCGCGGGCGGCCGTTCCGGGGACGGTCCCGACGAGATCCTCGCCCCCGAGGCGGACATCCTCGCGCCGTTGGAGATCCGTCGCGGAATCTACCTGCCGGTGCGGCAGTACGCGGTCCTCGAGTCGGCGCTGCGGGCGGCGGACGGGCTAGAACCCGCCGCGCATGCCGCCGAGGTCGCCGCGCTGTGGGCCGGGTTCTCCCAGGTTGCAGCCGGCAACGAGGATGCCTGGGCACGAGCCCCGGTCACCCCGGACGACCTGGCGCCGTCGCCGCGCAACCCGATGATGTCCTGGCCGTACACGCGGTCGCACTGTTCCCGGGCCGGCGTGGACCAGGGCGCGGCGCTGCTGGTCTGCTCCGCGGCCGCCGCCCGGCGCTTCGGCGTTCCGCCGGACCGGTGGGTCTTCCCGGTGGCCGCCGCCGAGTCCAACGTCATGACGCCGCTGGCCGCCCGTCCCGACCTCGCCCGCTCCCCTGGTTTCCGCGCAGTCGGGAAACGCCTCGCCGCCATCACCGGCGTCGCCGCGGCGGACGCCGACCACCTGGATCTTTACAGTTGCTTCCCGGCGGCGGTCCGCCTCCAGGTCCGGGAGCTCGGCCTGGCCGGGCGCTCCGACCTGACCGTCACGGGCGGCATGACGTTCGCGGGTGGCCCGCTGAACAACTACGTCTTCCAGTCCACGGTGGCCATGGCCCGGCGGCTGCGCGCCGCCGCGCCGGGTGCCCGTGGGCTCGTGACCTGCGTCTCCGGGATGGTCACCAAGCAGGCCGGCCTGCTGTGGAGCGCCAGCCCGCCGTCGACGGGTTTCCGCGCCGAGGACGTCTCGGCCGACGTCCGCGCCGCCGGGACCCCACTCCCCCTCGTCGACGGCCCGGCACGGGACGCCGTCACCGGTGTGGTGGCGGGCTTCACCGTCGCCTGCGAGCAGGGCGACCCGGTCCAGGCGCTCGCCGTGGTCACCCTCGGCGCCACCACCGACACCACCACCGGCGACGGCGCCACCCGCACCGTCGTGACCAGCGCCGACCCCGGCGTCATCGCCGCGATGACCGCCCAGGAGTGGGTCGGCCGCACTGTCAAGATCCGGGCTGGCACCCTGCTGCCCTGACGACCTCGACCTCGACCTCGACCACGACTCCGGCCACCTTCTACCCGGTGCCGGTCGTGGGTGGGGTTGTTGAGGTAGGTGATGACGGCGCGGACGCGGCGGTGCTCGTCGGCGGTGGGGAGCAGGCCGAGCTTGGTGAAGATGCTCGCGACGTGTGTCTCGACGGTGCGCGGGCTGACGACGAGCCGGGCCGCGAGCGTGGTGTTGGACAGGCCCTGTGCCATCAGGCTCAGGACGTCGCGCTCGCGGATCCCGCCGCCAGCACCCGCGACGCCCATGTCCGCCACGACCAGGCCGTAGCGTCGGACGGGTGGACGCCATTACTTCCCGCCCCGATGCGGATCAGATCTCGGCGGCGGCCGATGCCGGCAACGGCGATGGCAACCGGGCCGCCGGCACGGTCGTCGTACCGGCCCGGTTCAACGGGCCGCCCGGGAGCGCGAACGGCGGGTGGATCTCCGGAACCCTCGCCGGCTACCTCGCCGGCGCGAGCGCGGACGCCGAGGCCGGTAGGACGGCGGAGGCGGTGCTGCGCGCGCCGACCCCGCTGGAGGTGCCGCTGACGGTGGAACCCGCGGACGACGGCGGGGTGCGGCTCATCCACGGCGGAACGCTGCTCGTCGAGGCGCACCCGGCGAACGCCGCCGACCTCGGCGATCCGCCGCCGTTCGTCGAGCCCGGCGATGCCGAGCGCGCGGCCGCCGCGCTCGCCGCGACGTCGACACATCCGTTCCCGGGATGCTTCGGCTGCGGGACGGGACGGTCGCCGGGCGACGGCCTGCGGATCCTCCCCGGCCCGGTCGCCGGCGGGCCGGCGGGTCTCGTCGCCACGACCTGGACCGTCGACCGCTCCCTCGCCGAGGCGGACGGATCGGTCGGCCGACACATGCTCTGGTCGGCGCTGGACTGCCCGTCGTTCTGGGCGCACCAGGCGACGATGCCCACCGAGGACCTGGCCGCCCTGCTGGCCCGGCAGATCGTCTCCGCGACGGGCACGGTCACGCCCGGCGGGACATATGTCGTCGTCGCCCGTGCCGAGGCCGCCGAGGGCCGCAAACTGCGGGCCTCCTCCGCCCTCTACACCGTCGACGGCCACCTGCTGGCCGCCTCGACGTCCCTGTGGATTCGGATCCAGTCCGTACCCCGGCCGTGAATCGTCTCGTTGGGCGAGTGTTGGGCATTGATGCCGGAACCTTCTGGCGGTCGCACGCCTGATACCGGGTGTGAAGTCGACCAGACTCCCAGGAGCCGCCGACGAAGCGGCCCGGCCGGCGGACGACCTGACGGAGACACCCGTGTCCAGGACCCCGGCGCACGACTCGTTCGAGGCATTCGTCCGGGCGAGATCCGACGCCCTGTTCCGCACGGCCTTCGTCCTCACCGGGGAGCGCGCCGCCGCGGAGGACCTGGTCCAGGAGACTCTCGCGCGGGTCCTGCTGGTATGGCGTCGAGTCGCCGCGAACGGCGAGCCGGACGCCTATACCTACCGTGTGATGGTCAACACCCACCGGCGGTCGGGATGGAAGGTGCTGACGTGGGAACGGCCGACCGCTCGGCTGCCCGACAGGCCAGGACCTGACGAGTTCGCCCGCACCGAAAGCCTGGACCAGCTGTCCCGAATACTGACGCGGCTGCCGGCGCGGCAACGCTGCGCCGTGGTCCTGCGGCACTATCTGCAGTTTTCCGAGGCCGAGACGGCGACCGTGCTGGGCTGCCGGATCGGCACCGTCAAAAGCCTGACCTCCCGGGGGCTGGCGCAGCTGCGCGTCGCCATCGACGACCAGCGGCCCGATCGACGACCGCCGGCGGCCGAATCCCCATCCGAATCCGATCCCCCAACCGATCCGACACATCTGGATTCCACGAGGCAGAGGAACGATTCCCATGGCTGACCGCCTGGCCTCCGACCGCGACGAGGACATCCGCGCCGAGGACCTGGTCGAGCGGCGCCTCAAGGAGCTGGCGGACCTCGCCGGACCGGCCCCCGACCTGGTGGCCCGGGTCGCCCGGCGTTCGGCGGCGCTGCGGCGACGCCGAACATCCGTGATTGGCGCGGGCGTCGTCGGCGTCGTCGGAGTCGTCGCCGCGACGGTGACCGCCGTCGCGGCCGGTACCGCGATCCATGGTCCGGACGGCCGGGACGACGTCGTCACGATCCCGGCGGTGTCGAGGCCCATGACGGGGACACCCGTTCCGACGGCGCCCGCCAGCCCGGCCGCCTCGGCGACGTCGGTCCCGACGGCACCGGATTCGACGCGCCCCCCGACCGGCGGCGCCACGCCCAGCTCGCCGCCGCGGGACACGACGGCGCCACCGGCGCCCAGGTCGTCGCCGCCGGCCGGAACCACGGTCTCACCGGGTGTTCCCCTGTACTCGCCGCCGCCGGGGTACTACTCGCCTCCGGCGAACCCCGCCGGGACGATCACGATCGAGGGCTCGGCCGTCCGTCCGGCGACCTCGAGCTTCCAGATCGACGAATGGGTCAAGGTGTTGAACAACAATGACGTCGCGTGCACGTTCACGATGACCCGCGGTGGCTCGACCGCGATCTCCACCAGCCCGATCGAACCGGGCACCAGCCAAACGATGAGAATGCCGTCCACCGCCGGGACCTATTCCGTGGTCTGCACGCCGTATCCGAGCACGACGGACCGACCGGACGCGACGGGAACGGTGGTCGTGCAGCCGTGAGGTAAGCCTATGATCTTGGCCATGAACCCCGTGCGCCGGATGCTGCTCGGCGCGGGTCAGCTACCCGCGGATCTGCGCGCCTCGCTGGAATCCGAGGACCTCGTCCTGGTGGAGGAAGGCCTCACCGGCTCGATCACCTATCGCAACTACCGGGCACCCGGCCAGCGTTCCAGTTGGCGCAGGGAGGCGGTCTCCGGCGCGATCGCGATCAGCGCGGGGCGTCTCGTGGTCTGGGCCGGGCGCGGCAAGCACATCGACGTGCCGCGCGCCGGCGTGTTCCTGGCCGCGATCGACATCGGCGTCGAGCCCCCGGACCGGGTGCGCTTCGCCTATGACGCCGGCAAGTTCAACCCGACCAGGTCCGGCACCGTGGAGGTCCGTCTCCGGACCCCGCGCGCGGCCCACGTGGCCGAGCTGCTCACGCCCCGGGACTGAGCTGGCCGAGCCAGCCGAACCCGTCGAGCAGCCGGCATCCGCTCCGTCCGCTCCGGGTTCGCCGGGGCCGCGGCGCCCCGGGGCCGCCGGCGGGCCGTCCGGATGGGCGCGCGGGGTGCGCGCCCATCCGGACGGCAGTGGTGGACCCGGCCGGAGTGGACCCGGCCAGCGACGGCCGGTCGACCGTTCAGTCGAGGACGGCCACGACCGTGCCGGCGCCGACCGTTCGGCCGCCCTCGCGGATGGCGAAGCCGAGCCCGTCCTCCAGCGGTACCGGCTTGCCGAGCCGTACCGTCATCTCGGCGGTGTCTCCCGGCAGCGCGACGCCGACCTCACCCAGGTCGACCTCGCCGACCACGTCCGTCGTCCGCAGATAGAACTGCGGGCGGTAGCCGGACGCGATGGCGGTCCGCCGGCCCCCGGCGGCGGGCGCGAGCAGGTGGACCCGGGCGGCGAACCGCTGGTGCACCGTCACGCTCCCCGGCGCCGCGAGGACGTTGCCCCGCCGAAGCTGCGTTCGGTGCACGCCGCGCAGCAGCAGCGCGACGTTGTCACCGGCGAGGGCGGACTCCATCGGCTTGCCGAACGTCTCCAGCCCGGTGACCACGGTCGCGAGCCGCGTGCCCAGACCGCACACCTCCGCCCGGTCGCCCACGCGGACGGCGCCCCGCTCGATCGCCCCGGTCACCACCGTCCCACGACCGGTGATGGTCAGGACGTTCTCCACGGGAAGCAGGAACGGCGCCGTGGTGTAACGGTCGGGAACCGGCACGTACCTGTCGACGGCGGCCAGCAGCGCCTGGATCGAGCCCGTCCACTCCGGGTCTCCAGCCAGGGCGCGCAGCCCGGAGACGCGGACCACCGGTATCTCGTCGCCCGGGTAGCCGTGCCCCGTCAACAGCTCGCGGATCTCCAGCTCCACCAGGTCCGTGATCTCCGGGTCGGCGGCGTCCGCCTTGTTCAGCGCGACGACGACGTGCCGGACCCCGACGTGCCGGGCCAGCAGCACGTGCTCGGCCGTCTGCGGCATCACGCCGTCCTGGGCCGAGACCACCAGGATCGCCCCGTCGAGCTGAGCCGCACCCGTGATCATGTTCTTCACGTAGTCGGCGTGGCCCGGCATGTCGACGTGGGCGTAGTGCCGGCTGGCGGTCTCGTACTCGACGTGCGCGATGTTGATGGTGATGCCGCGGGCGATCTCCTCGGGGGCGCGGTCGATCCGGTCGAACGGGACGAACGAGCCGGAGCCCGTGTCGGCGAGAACCTTGGTGATCGCGGCGGTCAACGTCGTCTTCCCGTGGTCGACGTGACCCATCGTGCCGATGTTGAGGTGCGGTTTGGTGCGGACGTAGGCCTGCTTGGCCATCGTTCTTCCTCGGTGCTCGAAGCCGCGAGCCCCTGGGCCTACCGACCCTTTCCCTGCGGGGCTCCGGACGATCCGGGAAGGGTCAGCGTCGCGCGCCGCCGGGCAGCACGTCGGCGACCAGCGCCGAGAGGGGCAGCACGACAGCACCCGCGACCAGCGCGGGCGACCAGGTGTCGTGCCGGAACATGGCTCTCATGGTGGCCGGCCAAGGAAGGGCTGGCGAATGCTTTTCCGCGCGGCGCGGAGCGGCGCCGTCTGACGACGGTTGACCAGGCGACCAACCACTGCCCGCCCTGCCTGGGCACCGCTCCGTTCTGCGGTGACCGGTTTCTCCCTCCTGGTCATCCAGCGGACCACCGCGGACGAATAGGTGGTGCGGGCGAGCGAAAACGGGGCTCACCCGATCGCCGAAGTGACAATCTGTCGAGGGGAAGAGCATGTCAGTAACGGTGATCGTGAAGTTTGCTGTCGACCCGGCCAAGTTCGAGGCGGTCGTCCGGGAGCGGGCCGGGGACTTCGAGGCAGTCGCCACCGAGGGCAAGGCGGCGGGAGGGCTGCACCACCGGTTCGTCGTCGGAGACGGCGAGGTTCTGGCGATCGACGAATGGGAGAGCGTCGAGGCCTTCCAGGGGTTCTTCGCCAGTCAGGCAACAATCCCGGCGCTGATGGAGGCCGCCGGCGTGCAGGGGCCGCCGCAGGTCTCCGTCTACCAGTCCCTGGCCACTGTCGACGCGTTCTAACGGGCTAGGCCCACCCGCTGCCAGCGGCGGACAGCCTTCCGCCGCTGGCAGCGGCTCCGGCAAGCGGCACCGGCACCGGCACCGGCACCGGCACCGGCACCGGATGTTGACGGGAGCGTCCGGCATCGCGCCGGCCGCCGAACAACAACGGCCGATGTTCTCGTAGGCGGAGTCACGCCGGCTGGCCGCCGGGGTCGAGGGTGCTGTGGCTGGCCTGGGGCTGCAACAGCCGGAGGATCATCTCGACGGTGCGCTCGAGGGGGCGGCGCCTGGCGGTCACGGTGGCCAGCAGCGTGCGGGTCAGGATCGCGCCGAGGAGCATGTCGAAGACGTCGTCGGGGTCCACGGTCGGGTCGACGCTCCCGGGCGGCGCGGCACACAGGATGTCCTGGAACTGCGGGCGCGCCGAGACCCGCAGGTAGAACTCCGGCGGGCGCTGCCGGCTCGCGGTCTGATGGTGCGCGAGCAGGCCGGCCGCGGCCGCGCGGGACGCGGGCGCGTCGAACGCGGCCACGTAGGCACGGACGAAGCGGCGCAGGTCGCGGCGCAGGTCCCCCGTCGGTTGGACGCTGAGCGGGTTGAGGCCGGGGAACGTCGCCTCCTCGATCAGCTCGATCCGCGACCCCCAGCGGCGGTAGATGGCCGACGCGTGGACCCCGGAGTGCGCGGCGACCGCGTGGATCGTCGTCGCGTCGAAGCCACGCCGCACCAGCAGCTCGCGCGTGGCCGCGAGCGCTCGCTCGTCGATGCTCGCGTCACGGGGACGCCCCGGGCGGCGGCGGGGAGGCTCTGCCGGATCAGCGTCTGCCATGTCAGCGATCGTATGGGGCGCCGGCTCCCCACGACACCGCCTCGCCAAGTTTCAGGACAAGATCTTCTATAAAGTTTTAGGACGAACCCTTCTGTAACCAGCGGGTCGTCGCTACAGTCCCGTGACGGGGATGTGTCCTGGTCGCGAACGCGAGGAGAGGCCGATGCGAGCTGCGGTACTGCGGGGCGGGACGGTCGAGGCACGCGTCATCGACGACCCGGTCCCGGCGCGCGGGCAGATCCTGGTCCGGTCCCTGGCGTGCGGGATCTGCGCGTCGGACGTCCACTACATGGATCATCTGGAGTCGGGGGTCGACGACGACAGCGGGATGTCGACCTACGACCCCGACGTCGACATCGTCATGGGCCACGAGTACTGCGCCGAGGTCATCGACTACGGCCCGGATACCGAGCGGCGGATCCCCGTCGGGGCACGGGTGAGCTCACTGCCGGTGCTCGCCACCACCACCGGCCGCAAGATCATCGGGCAGAATCCCGAGTCGCCTGGCGGGTTCGGCGAGTACTTCCTGCTGGACGAGGCGATCACCCGGGTCGCGGTATCGGACCTCCCGAGCGAGGTCGTCTGCGTCGCCGACGCGATCTCGGTGGGATGGTCGGCCGCGTCCCGCGCCGCGGTGACGGCGAAGGAGGTGCCGCTCATCATCGGCTGCGGGGCGATCGCCCTGGCGGCGATCGCGCAGTTGCGGCGGTTGGGCGTGGGCCCGATCGTCGCGGTCGACTTCGTGGCGTCGCGGCGGGCGACGGCGCTGGCGATGGGCGCCGACGTGGTCGTCGATCCCGCCGAGATCTCGCCGTTCCAGGCGTGGCGGGACGTGGCCCACGGGTCGGCCGAGGCGACGAGGGAGATGCTGGCGCTGGCCAGCCTGCCGGGCTGCGTCGTGTTCGAGTGCGTCGGCGTCCCCGGCGTCCTCGACTCGATCATCAAGGGCTGCGAGCGGGGCACCCGGATCTTCTCCGTCGGCGGCCCGCCGGAGGGCGACCACCTGCACACCCTGACCGCCAAGCGGAAGGGCCTGAACATCCAGTTCGGCGGCGGCCCGTCGATGCAGCACTGGGACGAGGCCTTCGAGGCCGTGTGCTCGGGCAGCCTGGACGTCTCGCCGATGCTCGGCCAGGCCGTCGGGCTCGACGGGGTCGCCGACGCGCTCGCCGCGTCGCGCGACGCCCACGGGCCGGTCCGCATCATCGTCGTCCCATGAGCGAGATCGATGATCTTCGTGCCATGGTCGAGAAACTGGCGGCCAGGGTCCACGCGCTCGAGGACCAGGTCGAGATCATGCAGCTGGTCGCCCAGTACGGGCCCGCCGTCGACAGCGGTTCGGCGCAGGCCACGGCGGCACTCTGGACCGAGGACGGCACCTTCGACGCCGTCCCCCAGCTGCGGATGCGGGGCCGGGGCGACATCGTCGACATGGTCAACGGCGGCCACCAGAGCCTGATCCGCAACGGCTGCGGCCACGTGCTGACGGTGCCGCACATCGTGGTCGACGGCGACGAGGCGACCGGCCGCAGCTACGCCCTCAACATCCGCTGGGACGCCGACGCCGACCGGTTCTGGGTCGCCCGCGTCTCCGCGAACACCTGGCGCTGGGTACGAACTACGGAGGGCTGGCGCATCAGCGAGCGGGTCAACGCCAACCTCGACGGCACCCCCGAACACCGCGAGATGCTGGCACCACCCGCACCACCGGCGCCACCGGGCCCACCTGGGCCACCGCAACCGCCAGCCTCGGCCACGCCCGCCGCCGGCGGCCGGACGTCGGCCTGAGTCGGGGCCGCCCGGTGCCGACAGCACGATGCCTGGAGGATCAATGAAGATCGGATTCGTCGGGCCAGGCCGCATGGGCCGGCCGATACTCGACCGGCTGAGGGCGGCGGGCCACGACGTCACCGTCCTGGTCCGCCGCCCGGAGGCCAGGGCGGCGGCCGAGGCCGACGGGCTGACCTGGGCCGCGACGGTGCCGGCGACGGTCCGCGACGCCGACGCGGTGTTCGTCGTCGTGCTGACCGACGAGCAGGTCCGGTCGGTGTGCCTCGGCCCGCAGGGCGCCCTCGCGGCGATGAAGCCAGGTGCGACGCTCGTCCAGCACACGACCTCCGACCCCGCGACCGCCCGGCTGCTCGCCGAGGCGGGATCCGGCCACGGGGTCGGGGTGCTCGACGCCGCGCTCTCGGGCGGGCCGCACGACATCGCCGCGGGCAGGCTCACGCTCTGGGTCGGCGGCGACGAGGCCCTGCTGGACCGGATGCGCCCGGTGCTCGCCACGTACGCGTCGCCCGTCATGTTCGTCGGGCAGCTCGGCAACGGCCAGCGGGTGAAGCTCGTGAACAACGCGCTGTTCGTGGCGCAGGTGGGGCTCGCGATCGACGCGGTGCGCCTCGCGGGCTCGCTCGGGATCGAGGAGCAGGCGATCCTGGCGGCCCTGCAGCACGGCAGCGGAGCCAGCCGCGGCCTCGGTGTCGTCGCCAGCGGTGGCTCGGCCGACGCGGTCCCCGGCCGGATCGGGGACCTGATGCTCAAGGACATCACCGTGGTGCGCGAGGTCGCCCGCAGCGCCGGCGCGGACCTCGGGATCATCGGAACGGTCCTGTCGTCGGACGCCGTCGAGAAGAAGGTGCTCCGGCAGCCAGGCGCACCCGGCGGCACTCCCTGACCACGGCCGCGAGGATCGAGGTCGTCCCCAGGCGCGCAGCGGTCGGATGCCTCGGGGCGTCGAGAGCCACCACAAGGAGGGCACCGTGAAGGTTGGCTTCATCGGGCTAGGCAGCATGGGCCTGCCGATGGCGCAGCGGATCCAGGCCGAGGGCCACGACCTGACGCTTTATGCCCGGCGGTCGGCGTCGCTGGAGCCGTTCGCGGGCACCGGCGCCACCATCGCGGCGACACCGGCCGAGATGGGCGCGGCGGTCGAGGCCGTCGGCATCTGCGTCTTCGACGCGGCGGGTGTGGAAGAGGTGCTGTTCGGCCCGGACGGCCTCGCGGAGACACTCGAACCCGGATCGGTGGTGCTCGTGCACAGCACGGTGGCACCCGCGCAGATCCGGAAGATCGCCGAGCAGGCGGCGAAACACCGCCTGCGCGTCCTCGACGCGCCGGTGAGCGGCGGCGCCCCACGGGCGCTGACCGGCGAGCTGACCATCATGGTCGGCGGCGACGCCACGGCGCTGGCCGACGTCGCCGGCCTGATGTCGACACTGTCCAACCACGTCGTGCATCTCGGCGGGATCGGGGCCGGATCGCACGCGAAACTCATCAACAACACGCTGTTCTCGGCGCAGATCGCCCTCGCGGACGACGCGATGAGGGCGGGGGAATCGCTCGGCGTCGATCCGGCCGGCCTCGCGGCGGTCCTGGCGACGAGCAGCTCGGCGTGCGTGGCCTCCGGAGTGCGGCTGCGCGCCGGCTCCATCGCGGGCCTCGCGGCCTCGCCAGCCAACCTGACGCTCACCAAGGACGTCACGCTGATGGCGGACGTCCTCGGCGACGCCCCCGGAAGGGAACTCGTCGAGGTGGCGCGACGCTTCGTCGCCGCGATCCGGTCCGCCTGACCGCGAATCCACCTGACCGCGAACGGACACCGACAACGGCCGGACATCGCCTGGCTATGAGGTCTGATGGACACGGAACGCTTGGGAATAGAGCACCAGACCGTCTTCGGGCTGCCGCCGGTGGAGTTCGTCAACCTCACCGCCGACCTCGGCTGCCGTTACATAGCCGCCGTGCTCTCCGGGAACCCAGTCAACCCGCACGGCTATGCGTCATTCTCGCTGCGTGACGACCCGGCGCTGCGACGGCGGACGGCGGCCGCGCTGCGCGACCGCGACGTGTCGATCTCCCTCGCCGAGGGGTTCGTCGTCCGTCCCGGCAGCGACATGCGCGGTTACGCCGCCGATCTCGACCTGATGGCCGAGCTCGGCGTCGCGATGGTCAACACCGTGACGATGGACCCGGACCTCCCGCGCAGCCTGGACGAGTTCGGGGTGCTCGCCGAGCTGGCGGGCGAGCGAGGGATGCAGACGACGGTCGAGTTCGCCCCGTCACTGACAATCAAGGATCTTCCTGGCGCGTTGGCCGCGGTACGCCACGTCGCGCGCCCGAACTTCCGCCTGCTGATCGACACCATGCACCTGGTGCGTTCCGGGCACACTGCGGCGGACCTCGCGGCCGTCGACCCCGTGTTGATCGCCTATGCGCAGCTTAGCGATCACACGGTGCGCCAGCGCGGCTCGGTGTACCGCGAGGACTCGATCGACCGGATGGTGCCAGGTGAGGGCGAGCTGCCGCTGCGGGAGATCCTCGCCGCGCTCCCGCCGGGCATCGTGATCGGCCTCGAGGTTCCCATGCTGTCCCGAGCCCTGGCGGGCGAGTCGACCGAGGAACGGGCCCGCCGGTGTGTCGAGGGGGCGCGTGGCCTCCTGGCCCTGGCGTCCGCCGACCGAACCGCCGACCGCGGACCAATGCAGACCCACTGGGGCCGCTGGCCCCGAGAGACGAGGAGACACGATGGCTGACGCCGCGACGAACGACAGGTACGGGCCCTGGGGCATCGTGGCCGGCGGGTCCGACGGGATCGGGGCCGCGTTCGCCCACGAGATGGCCGCCAGAGGCCTGAACGTCGTGCTGGTCGCGCGGCGGGTCTCCGTGCTGGAGGCGTTCGCCGTCGAGGTCCGCGGGAAGCACGGTGTCGAGGTCCGCACCGTCGCGCTCGATCTCAGCGCCCCGGACGCCCTGGCGCGGCTCGCGACCGCGACGTCCGACGTCGAGGTGGGGCTGTTCGTCTACAACGCCGGCGGCGACGACTTCAGCATGCCCTTCCTCGACAAGGACCTCGACACCCACCTGAAGCTGATCCACCGCAACTGCGACAGCGTGCTCGAGGCCGCCTACCGCTTCGGCGGGCCGATGGTCGCGCGCGGGCGGGGAGGCGTCGTGCTCGTCACCTCGGGCGCGGCCTGGGCCGGCGGCGCCACGCTCGCCACCTACGGAGCCACCAAGGCGTTCGACCTCATCCTGGCCGAGGCGCTGTGGGCGGAATGGCGCTCTGGCGGGGTCGACGTCCTGAGCCTCGTGCTCGGCAAGACCGACACACCGTCGATGCGCCGGGTGTTCGACGCCAAGGGCGAGCCATACGGCGAGCTCGCCGACCCCGCGGACGTGGCCCGCCAGGCACTCGACCACCTCCCGGACGGGCCTACCTGGATCTTCGGCGCCCCCGAGCCGACCGGCGGCTCACCGTTCGGCGCGCTGCCTCGCCGCGACGCCGTGCTCGCGATGAGCCGCGGCGCCGCCACCGCCCACGCGGACGAGACGCACGCTTCGCCGGCGGCCGAAGACCGGCGTGGATGATCCGTACCGAGGCGAAGGTCGAGCAGGCGGCCCTCGGCACCCGAGGACGTCGCCTGGCCGCGGGCGCCGCCAGGCCGCGGTGGTGCCGCCGTCCCCCAGGTGGACCGTGCCGGTGAGGTAGTCGTGGTCCATCACGTGGCCGGATCGCTCAATGCGACCACTGTCGAACGCGGGCCACGGCGTAGACAGTGGTCGTCCGCGGGACGCTTCGTGTTCCTCCACCGCCGGCGAATGGGCCGGGGTCTCGCCGTCGCCCACAAACACCAGCTGGTTCGCGGCCCCGGGCCGCGTCGGGCCGGCAGGTGTTACCCCGCGGCTGGCGGCTCCCGCCGGCCGCGAATGGGCGGTCAAGCGCCCTGAAGGCGCGGGGGCTGGGATTCAGCGGACGTGTTCCGGCCAGCCTTCCCCGGTGCGCCATCATCGAAAGTTCGCACTCGGAACATTGACGGGCGCGTTCATGGAGGCGGCATCACCCGCTCAGCCCGGGGCCCATGTTCCGGTGATGGCACGACTGTCCCGGTGATGACACAACCACCGGTCGCCCGTCGCCGGCATCGACGCGTTGGGGCGAGTGGCCATCGTGGCAAAAGGTCCTCCCTGCGTCAAGCCAAAGGCAGTCACTGCTACATTGCGCTACCCGGATCCACCGCAAGCAGGGGCACAGCCGAGATCAAACGCCACCGGCCGCAACATCTCCATTCGCCCGGGTAACCCTACACTTACGTCAGGGTCAACCGGCGTTATGGGGCCGAACGCCTAAGGCAACCGTACATAGGTCAATGGCCCGACACCGACGCGGTTGGCCGGAGGCAAAGCCTTTCGTGTTAAATCCGGGGGGGACCTGAGCACGCGGTCACGGCTCTCATACCGAAGCCCGCCCGGGAGGCGTCATGGCAACACCGATGGTCCCTGGGTCCACGGACCGGGCTGACGTGTGGAAAGGCCAGGCCACCCCGGCTACGCCGGTGCCGCCACTGCATCCCGACGACCGGTTCGGCAACGTCATGGACCGGGTCCGCGCCGTCGCCGCGGCGTGCCCCGACCTGGTCGCCGTTCGCGACGAACACCGTGCCGTCACCTACACCCAGCTCGTCGCCTGGGCGGACGTCGTGGCGGACCGCGTCCTGCGGGAGCCCGCCGCGGCCGACCCCGACGCGCCGGTCGCTGTGCTCCTTCCCCACGACGCGAGCGGGATCGCCGCCGTCCTGGGTGTCATCGCGAGCGGCCGGCCCTGCGTGCCCCTCGACAGGATGCATCCCGCCGACCGCCTCGCCCAGATCGTGGGACTGGCTGGGGCCTCGGTGTGCGTCACCGGGCCGCCTGGCTCCGCCGAGGCGGGCACTGCCGCCGCGCTGACGGGGATCATGACCACCGTCGAGGTCGATGACAGTCCCGCCGCCGGTTGGTCCCCGGCGCTCGCCGACCGGGTGGCCTCGAGGGCGCCGCACCGGGCCGACACCGATCCGGCGGTGCTCATCTTCACCTCCGGGTCGACCGGAGTGCCGAAGGGTGTCCTGTGGCACCACCGCGCCCTGCTGGGTCAGCACTACGCCATTCAGGTGAAGGGCGTGATGCGGCCGGGTCCGGGCGACCGTCTGCCGCTCCTCCTGCCCTACTCCTTCATCTCGGGCATGAACCGCACGATCGGCCCGCTCGTCTTCGGCGCCACCATCGAGATGTACGACCCCCGGGTCCGCGGCGTCCGCGACCTGGCCGACTGGCTGCGCGCGATCCGGCCGGCCGGCCTCGTCGCCACCCCGGTACTGATCCGGACCGTGTTCGGCTGCCTCGATCCGGACGAGGTGCTCGACAGCATGCGGTTCGTCATGTCGGTCGGCGAGCCGATCTACGCCCGCGACATCGAACTGGCCCGCCACCACGTACCGACGACCGCGGCGTTCCTGGTCTCCTACGGCGCCTCGGAGCTCGGCACGACGACCTGCGACCCGATCTGGCCGGACGAGGTCCTCCCGGACGGCGTGATGCCGGCGGGGCGGCCGGTGGTCGACGTCCGCGTGCGGGTGGTCTCGCCGGACGGGGCCGAGATGCCGACGGGCGAGACGGGCGAGATCGTCGTGACAGGTCACTTCATCACGGGCAGCTACTGGCGTGCGCCTGAAGCGATCGCGTCGCGCTTCGGTGTCGGGCCGGACGGCACGCCGACCTACCGCACCGGGGACCTCGGACGCGTCGACGCCGGCGGTCAGCTCACCGTCGTCGGTCGCAACGACGCGGCTGTGAAGATCCGCGGTTACCTCGTCGAGCCGATCGAGATCGAGTCCGCCCTGCTGGCCAGCACGGACGTGCTCGAGGCCGTCGTCGTGGCCGACGCGGCCCAGGAGCGGACCCGCCTGGTCGCCTACGTCGTCCCGGCCGCGGGCGCCCGGGTCTCACCGGCGTCGATCAGGCGCCTGCTACGGGCCAAGCTGCCCTCCTACATGGTGCCGGCCACCGTCATGCTGGTCGCGGCGCTGCCGAGGACCGGTCGCGGCAAGGTCGACCGACTCAGCCTGCCCCCGGCCCCCGCCGGTCCGCGTCCGGGCCAGGACCCGCCCCGCGACCAGTGGGAGGAGGCCGTCGCCGGCGTGTGGGCCGTCGCCCTGCACCTCGACGACGTAGGCGTCCACGACGACTTCGTCGAGCTCGGCGGCGACTCCCTCATCGCCGAGGAGCTCCTGGCCAGGGTCACCGACGAGCTCGGGGTCCGGCTCCCCACCTCCACTGTCGCCGACGCCCCCACCGTCGCCGAATTCACCGCCCGGCTGCGCAACGTCGACACCGACACCCTGCGGCACCCCAGCGTCGTCCCGCTGCGCACCAGCGGCAGCGGCCGGCCGCTGTTCTGCTTCTGCGGCGCCGGTGGCCTCGCCGTCGGCATGCTCGGCTTCGCCCGCCACTTCGACGGCGACCGCCCCGTCTACGGAGTCCAGGCCCACGGCCTCGAGTACCGCGGCCTGCCTGACTGGTCGATCCAGGCGGCCGCCCGCCGCCACGCCCGCACCCTGCGCCTGCTACAGCCCACCGGCCCGTTCACCCTCGCGGGACACTCGTTCGGCGGGCTCGTCGCCTTCGAGACCGCGCGTCTGCTTACCGAGGCCGGCCAGGACGTCGACCTGCTCATCCTCATCGACAGCTTCCTGCCCGACACATCGGCCGGCGTCTTCGCGGGCGCAGTGCAGCCCTCGCGGCTTCCCGGCGGCCCGAGCACGGGCTCGCACCCCGCCCTGGCATCGGCATCGGACCAGGTCGAGGGTGCGGCCGCGGGCGGCCCGTCGCGCGCCGCGACGAGGGCCCGGGTCCTGCTCGACCGGGCCAGGCAGGCCGCCCAGCTCCCCCTGGCCGGCGTCGTCCAGTTCAAGGGCATGAACCAGTACGACGTCTTCTACAACCAGTCGCGGGTGCTGACCAGGTTGTACCGGCCCAGCCCCTGGAACGGGCGGGCTCTCGTCTACACGGCGGCCGCCTCGCCGCGGCGACGCACGGAGGCCTGGCGTCCGCTGCTGGCCAGCGACGCGACGTTCCGCACCGTCGGCGGCGACCACGACACCGTGCTGCGCGAACCCGTCGTGAGCGAGATCGCGGCCGACATCCGCGCGGTCCTCGCCAGCCTCGACAGCCTGGCCGGTTCCCCCGGGGCCTGAGCGGCCGCCTGCGGGGTGCCGCTCGAGTGACGACAATCCTGGCGACGGGGAGCACGCCATCCGTGACCAGCTGACCGCGAAAGGCCCGTGCTCGTGAGGATGCAGGACGCCATCAACGTCGAGGACTTCCGCGGGCTGGCGCGCCGCAGGCTTCCCCGGGCGGTGTTCGACGCCCTGGAGGGCGGAGCAGGCGACGAGGTGTCGCTGCGGCGCAATCGCGCCGCGTTCGACCGCATCGAGTTCCGCCCGCGGCCGCTCGCCGACGTCGCCAAGCGGGACCTGTCCACGACCGTGTTCGGCGAGCGACTGTCCATGCCGATCATGCTGGCGCCGACGGGCGCGAGCCGCCTCGCGCGGTCGGCCGCGGAGATCGCCGTCGCGCGGGCCGCGGCGCGGGCGGACGTCGTCTACATGCAGAGCACCGTCGCGGCCTTCCCCCTCGAGGACGTCGCCGCGAGCTCGACCGGTTCGCTCTGGTACCAGCTCTACCTGCCCCCCGACCGCGCCGAGCTCGGGGACCTCGTCCGGCGGATCGCGGCCGCGGGATACCGAGCCCTGGCCATCACCATCGACACGTCGATCCTGGGCAACCGCGAGCGGGACACACGCAACAGGCTCATGAGCCGGCCGCCGCGCCCCGGGATCGTGCTTCAGGGGGCCAGCAAGCCCGCCTGGACGGCCGACTTCCTGCGAGGCAAAGCCGACTACCTGCGCGGCAGGCTCGGTGCCGCCCGTTCCGACGGGCCGTCCCAGCTGAGCCTCGACCAGACCCGGAAGACGATCACGGCGGCGTCGGACTGCGTCACCTGGGAGGACGTCGAGCGGGTCCGGTCGCTGTGGAAGGGACCGCTCATCATCAAGGGCCTGATGCGCGGAGACGAGTGTGACCGGTTCGTCGAGCTGGGCGTGGACGGTGTCGTGGTCTCGAACCACGGCGGACGGCAGCTGGACGGCGTCCCCGCGACGATCGACATCCTGCCGGAGGTGGTCGACGCGGCGGCCGGCCGGCTCACGGTGTTCCTCGACGGAGGTGTCCGGCGCGGCAACGACGCGGCCAAGGCGCTGGCCCTGGGTGCCGCGGGCGTGTTCGTGGGCCGGCCGTACCTCTACGGCCTCGCCGCGGGCGGCGAGGCCGGCGTCGTGCGGATGATCGAGCTGCTGCGCGAGGAGCTTGACCGGGCAATGGCGCTGCTCGGCGCCGCGACCGTGGCGGACCTCGACCGCACCCTCGTCTCGGGCGCCCGCGTCCCCTTCCCGGTTGTCAGTTCGGCGGGCTGGTCGCCGTTGCCTTGAAGAAGGTGTAGTTGAAGGTGCCGTCGGGCTCGGTGGTGCGGTGCAGGGCACGTATGCCGGCCGCCCAGGTGGGGGCGTCGAGCAGTGCCTCGCCGACGGCCCGCTCGCCGACGCCCTCGACCATGGCGGTGAAGGTGCGCCGCGTGAAGCCGTCGACCAGGTGCGGGCGGCTGGCGTCGGCATAGACGACCCGCGGTGAGACCGCGACGTCGAGAAATCCAGCCTGGACCAGGAGCGGGTAGAGGCGCCGCCCGATCAGCCCGTCACCGCCGGCGCGCGCCTGCAGGTCGACCAGGCAGTCGATCGCCCGGCGCGCCGCCTCGCTGTCGGGGTGGAAGTAGGCCGAACCGTGGTCGCCCTCGATCACCGTGATCGAGCCGCCGGGGCGCAGCAGCCCGCACAGCGCCGCGAGCGCCCCGACCGGGTCCGCCAGGTGCTCCAGCACGAAGCAGACGAAGACGTGGTCGAACGACGCCCGCGGGAACGGCGCGTCGAACAGGTCGGCGCGCAGGAACCGCACGTTGGTCAGGCCCGCCCGGGTCACCCGTTCGCGGGCGACGGCGACCGACGTCGCCGAGATGTCGACGGACGTGAGGACGGCGTCCGGGCTGTTCGCCGCGAGGATGACCGTCTGCGCCCCGACCCCGCACCCGGCCTCCAGAACTCGACTTCCCGGCGGGTAGCGCGTGTCCGCGTGCAGCAGGTCGGTCAACGTCGCGGCCTGGTCGCCCAGCCGCGCGTGTTCCTGGTCCGAGTAGCCGTGGACGTACTCCATGGCCCGCACGATACGGCGCATCCGACGCCGGCCCCGAGCGTCTGACGGCCGGCCGACTCCCATCCGTCGCGCGGACCCAGGCGCCGTCTCGCCGCCGAGGCGCCGGGGCCGCGAGATTCCCGGTCAGACCAGTAGCGGGTGCCGATTCATCTAGATATCTTTTGCTCCGATGGCGGCGGCGGGGGCAAGCCGGCGGGGCAGCGGCGGAGGTGCGACGGGTATGACCGACAGTGATTGGTCCTTATCGGCGGTGCTCGACATCGTCACCGACGCCGCGCCCGGCCGGGAGATGCTGGTCTGGAACGACGTCCGGCGCACCTACGCCGAGGTGCGCGACCGCACCCGCCGGCTGGCCGCGTTCTTCCGGAAGCAGGGCCTCGACGCGCGGCGCGAGCGGTTCGAGCTGGGACGGTGGGAGTGCGGCCAGAGCCCCGTCGCGATCCTGCTGTCCAACTGCCCCGAGTACCTCGAGGCGATGATCGGGGCGTACCGGGCGCGGGCGGTGCCGTTCAACGTCAACCACCACTACAACGCCCGCGAGGTCGCCACGCTGCTCGACCAGGTCGGCGCCGAGGCGGTCGTCTACCACCGCCGGCTCGCGCCGCTGCTCGCCGCCGCCTCCGGTGCCGGTGCCGGTGCCGAGGGCATGGACGGCGCCGGTGCGGCGGCCGGCCGCCTGCTGGTCGACGTCGACGACGGCTCGGGAGTCGCGCCGCTGCCCGGTTCCATCCCCTTCGAGGCGGCCATCGCGGCCGCGGCCGACGCCGACCTCGACCAGCTGCCGATACCCTCACCCGACGATCTCTACCTGGTCTGCACCGGCGGCACCACCGGCCGGCCCAAGGGCGTGCTGTGGCGGCAGGCCGACGTCTACGTCGCCGCGATGGGCGGTTTCGAGGGCGCGACCGCCACCCGGATCTCGGCCATCGCCGCGTCCGGCCGAGGCGGCGTCTGGTTCGCGGCGCCACCGCTCATGCACGGCGCCGCGCAGTGGACCGCGTTCGCCGCGCTCGTCCTCGGCGCGACGCTGGTCCTGCACGACGACAGCGCGCCGTTCGACGCCCGAGCGATCCTCACCGTAGCCGAGCGCGAACGGGTCAGCCTGATGTCGATCGTCGGTGACGCCTACGCCCGCCCGCTGGTCGACGAGCTGCGCGCCCGGCCGTACGACCTGTCGGCGTTCGCGCGCCTGGCGACCGGCGGCGCGACGACCAGCGCCGCGCTCAAGCACACCTTGCTCGACCTGGTCCCGCACCTCACCGTGGTCGACGGCTACGGAGCGTCCGAGACCGGCGGGATGGCCTTCGGCAGTTCGACCAAGGACACCGAGACCCGCAAGTTCACCCTGTCGGCCGGCGGCGCGGTCCTGTCCTCGGACAGGACGCGGTTCCTCACGCCCGACGAGCCGGAGGTCGGGTGGACGGCGCGGGTCGGCCGGGTGCCGCTGGGCTACCTGGGCGACCCGGCCAGGACCGAGGAGACCTTTCCCGTCATCGACGGCGTCCGCGTCACCGTCCCCGGCGATCGGGCGCACTACGAGCCGGACGGCTCGGGCCGGATCGTCATGCTCGGCCGAGACGCGATGGTCGTCAACACCGGCGGCGAGAAGGTGTTCGTCGAGGAGGTCGAGGAGGCATTGCGCCTCCATCCCGGCATCCTCGACGCCCTGGTCGTCGGCCGGCCAAGCGTTCGGTTCGGCGAGGAGGTCGTCGCGCTCGTCCAGCCCCGCCCCGGCGTCGCGCTGTCCCCCAGCGAGGTCCGCGAGTACGCCGCCCGCTCCGTGGCCCGGTTCAAGGCCCCGCGCGCCGTCCTGCTGTGCGACCACATCGGCCGGCACCCGACCGGCAAGGCCGACTACACCTGGGCCCGCGAGGCCGCCCTCGGCGCCGAGCCGGCGACCTGACCCTCCCGTTCCACGCCCCCGCCGTTCTGGAACGGGGCAGGAAGGATGGGACGATGGCTCCTAGCCGACGAGGGCGTTCAACGCCCAGAAGACGGGCATGCCGGCGAGGATCGCGGCGTAGGGACGGCCGGTGCGATGGGCCGCCAGCGCCGCGGCGGCGACGGCCGCGAGCGGCGGGAGCAGCCCCGCGAGGTTCGCCTCGACCTGCCCGGCGAGGCTGGTGGCGGCGAGCGCCGCGAACGCGACCGGGACGACGAACGGTTTGGAACGCTCCAGCACCGCCGGGGTCCCGACCCGGCCGAGCAGGACCACCATGCTGATCCGCAGCAGGTAGCTGCCCACTCCGGCCGCCACGACGACGAGCCAGACGGTCATCGCCCCTCCTCCGTCCAGGCGCCGGCCGGCGCGAGCGCCGGCGCGGGCCGCGAGTCGGGAACGGACCCGGGATCGGGAACGGACCCGGGATCGGGAACGGACCCGGGAAGCGAGTCGGGAGCAGACGCGGGAACCGGGTCGGGCACGGACGCGGGAGCCCGGTCGGTGTCGCCGGACGCGCGCAGGCCGACCGCGACACCGACGAGGATCGCGAGCACGATGCCGGTCTGCGCCGGAGCCGGGCGGGCGGCGAGCGCGACGGTCGCCGCCGCCAGCGCCGCCCAGGCCGCGGCCCGCGCGGACAGCCGCGGCACCAGGTCGCCGATCAGGAACAGCGGGACGACGAACTCCAGGTGCAGCCCGGCCGGTACCCGCGTGCCGACGAGCTGGCCCAAGGCGATCGTCACGAGCCAGCCGGCCCACAGGACCAGCCCGCCGCTCAGGTAGTAGACGTGGGCCGCCCGCAGGTCGTCGGGCGACGACCGGCGGTAGCGGTCGAGCCCGACCGCGAGCGACGGCTCGACGATCAGGTAGGCGGCCAGCGCTCGCCACCAGCGGGGCGAGGCGCGCCAGTACGGGGCCAGTGCCGCCGAGTAGAGGACCAGCCGCGCGTTGATCGCGAGCACGGTCACGACGACGACCACGCCGGCAGCGCCGGCGCCGAGCAGTGCCAGCGCGGCTACCTGGGCGCTGCCGGCGAAGATGAGCGGGCCGGTCAGCCAGGCCGCCAGCGGCGGGATGCCGGCGCGGGCCGCGCTGACACCGATGACAAATCCGAACGGTCCGATGCCGGCCAGCCACGGCAGCATCGCGCGTGCACCAGCTCGGGCCTCGGCACGGGCCTCGGGGCCATGCCAGGCGCTGTTCACGTTCTCCCCTTCTTCTGAGCGTCGTCTTCTCCCGAGCGTCGTTCCCTCGGGGTGTCGTTCTCTCCGGTCCCGGCCTGTCGGCCTGGCCGTTCGGGTTCTCGTCCGGTCCGGTCAGGCGGACAGGCCGAGGACGGCGGCACGCAGGGTGAGGGCGTCCTCGCAGGGGGCGACGCCGAGCTCGCGGCGCAGCACCGCGGCCAGCCGGTCGAACTGGCGCAGCACTTCGACCCGCTCGCCGCGGGCCGCGTGCCGGCGCATGATCGCCAGGTGGGCGCGCTCGTCGGCCGGGTCCTCGAGCAGCAGCCGCTCCCAGCGCCCGGCCGCCCGCAGCATGCGCAGGTAGAGCTGCCGCAGCTGCTCGCGCTCCGGCTCGGTCCATGGCTCGTAGACGTCCTCGGGCAGCAGCGGCCCACCGTAGGTGTCGGCGGCACGCGCGGCGAGCGCCTTGTCGACCCAGCGGTCCAGGCTCACGACCCGGCCGGAGAGGCTGCCCGCCCACCCCGCGCCCCCACCGTCGCCGGACGCCGCGACGCCGGGCCCGCCCGCGCCGGGACCGGGGCCGGCGAGCCCG
>NZ_KI912266.1:4177580-4250079 GCF_000235425.2 Pseudofrankia saprophytica | reverse complement strand
CGCGCCGGAACTCCTCGGCGTCCACGGTCACGTCCCAGTCGGGGCACAGGGCGACGACGTTGCCGCGCAGCACGACGGCGTCGGCGCCGCCGAGGGCCCGGCGGGCGTAGTGCGCGCACTTGTGCAGCCGTGGCACCGCCTCGGCCAGCGCCAGCTCGGGCCACAGCGCGTCGAGGACCACCTCCCGGTGCAGCCGCCGCGTCGGGGCGAGAGCCAGCAGCTTCACCAGCGACATCGCGTGCCGCCGGCACCAGGCCGTCTCCGGCACCGGCACGAACCCGCCCGGCCGGGCACGACCGTGCGCGCCGGCCGCGGCCGGCCACGGCTCCCCCGGCGGGGCGGCCATCCCCGGCCTCCCCGCGGCGGGCGCGGCACCTACCAGGACGGCGAACTCCCCGAGCAGCCGGATCTCGACGGGCCGCGCCGGGGCCGCCCGTCCCCGGGACGCGACGCCCGGGTCGGGCCAGGCCGTCGCCCTCGTCACCATCGTCTGTCCTCCGCCTCGGTCCGGGTCCCCGCCGGCGCCCCCGCTCGCCGCTCGCCGTCAGGACCCAAGACTCCAGCCACCGGGCGGCCCGCGACCAGTACGGCTCCTGTACCCGGGGTGTCGCGTGCGCGTCAGCGCATCAGCGAGCCGGCCCACGCCGACCAGAAGTCAGCGCAACCGCCAGAGGCGGATGGTGTTGTCGATTCCCACCGTGGCCAGGGTGTTCCCGTCCGGGGAGAACGTCGCGCCCCACTGGTCCGCGAGGGGCTGGCCGAGCGGGGCCGCGTGGGCCGGGTCGGCGACGTTCCAGAGGTGGACGACGTTGTCCGGCCCGTGGCTGGCGAGCACCGTGCCGTCGGGCGAGAACCTGACAGCCAGCACTCCGCCCGCGTGGCCGGTGAGCGGCGGGCCGAGCGGCCGTGGACGGGCGGGGTCGCTGACGTCCCAGAGGCGGATGGTCCGGTCCCCGCCGGCGGTCGCGAGGGTCTTCCCGTCGGGCGAGAAGGCGACGTTCCACACGCCGCTGACGTGGCCGGTCAGCGGCTGGCCCAGCGCCGCCGGGTGGGCGCGGTCGGAGATGTTCCACAGGCGGACCAGGCTGTCCGAGCTCGCCACCGCGAGGGTGCGGCCGTCGGGCGAGAAGTCGATGCCGAGCACCTGCTGCGCGCCGCCGCCGCCGAACGGCTCGCTGGTGGGCTTCGGGTTGGCACGGTCGCTGACGTTCCACAGCCGCAGCGCCCCGTCCGGGGTGGCGATCGCGAGGAGGTCGCCGTCGGGCGAGAAGAGGGCGCGGTGGCCCACGCCGGGATGGTGAGCGAACGGCTCGCTGAGGGCGGTCGTGCGGGCGGGGTCGTGGATGTCCAGGAGCACGACGTCGGAGATGCCCACCGCGACCGTCCTGAGGTCGGGAGCGAAGGCGACGCCCCACCAGTCGGGCCGAGCGATCGTCGACCGGCCGATCTCGGCCGGGGTGGCGCCGCCGCCCTTCATCTCCCACTGGCGAAGGGCCGCCTGGCCGGTGTAGTCGGCGGTCGTGCCGCCATCGGCGACGGCGAGGCGCTTGCCGTCGGCGGAGAACGCGAACGAGTACACCGTCCGGGACCTGTCCGGGTCGGCGGGAAGCTGCGCGACCAGGGACGGCGGGGTGGTGATGAGCGCCTGCGCGGTCGTCGGCCCCTTCCCGTCGCGGGTGGCCAGGATGGTGATGCCGGTCGCGGCGGCGCCGAGCACGACGCACACGGCGAGGACTACCACGATGAACCCCCAGCGGCCGAACCGCCGCCGGGACGACCGCGCCGCGGGCCCGCCCGGTGCCGCGGGATAGCCCGGGGAAGTGGGGTAGCCCGCCGACCCGGGATAGCCGGGCGGGACGGGCTGGCCGGGCTGGCCGGGCTGTACGTACCCGGCGGGGTTGGACTGGTTCCGCCACGGCTCGGGCCCGGTACTGGCCCAGCCGTAGGGCGCCGGCGTCGGCGCGGGCGGACCGTGCGGAGCGGGCGCGGGGGTCGGCAGTGGCGCGACCGCCGGCCAGCCGCCCGGGGCGGGGGCGGGCGTGTTCCACGGGTGGTCCGGCGCCAGGCGGGCCGTCGACTCCTCAGGCGCGGCGAACGGACCGTGCGCCCCAGTCCCGGCGAACGAGCCACCCGGGCGGATCGTCGCCTCCTCGGACGACCCCGAGGGCTCCGGCCGCTCCCCCGGCGCGGACTGGACCAATGTCTCGTCCGCGTGGATCGTCGGCTCCTCGGGCGGGCCGAACGGGCCGGGCGTCCCAGGCGCGGACGCTGGTCGAACGATCGTCTCGTCCGGGTCGAAGGGCGTGCTCGCGGGCGTGTCGGCCATCAGCTCTTCTCCCCTGGTACGGGCCGGCCGGGCCAGGTGTCCCCCGCGCGACGCATGGTCATTTCGGAGCGACCGTACCGCAAAGCCCGGGCGGGATCACACGGTCTGGGACCGATTCGGGCGTTCGGTCCGAATCCGCTACCGGCCGCCGCCGCGGCCCGCCGACCCGATCCACGACATCGCCGTGGCGACCATCTCGAGGCCATGGCCCCAGGCGGTCGTCCGCCCGTCGACGAAGACTCCCGACGGCAGCCGGTCGGCGATGAGCCGCGCGGCGGTGGCCGGGTGCAGCCGGTCGCGGGACGCCCCGATCACCAGGCAGGGGCAGCGGATCGCCGCCAGCACGTCCAGGTCGAGCCCCGGGTAGGCCTGCCAGGTGAGCAGCGACTGTCGCAGCTTGCCCGGGTCGGCGGTCCGCAGGACCCGGTAGAAGCCGCCCAGCCCGCTCGCCGCCCGCCGGCGGTGCACATACCCCGCGCCCGGCAGCAGCACCCAGCGCAGGATCTCCAGCACCGACGGCGGGCACGGCCACAGCACACGCGCCGCGGCCGGTACCGGCGCGGTGACGTGCGGCAGCAGCAGGATGATCCAGGCCGGCGGTGGGTCGAGCAGCGGATGGGCGTGCAGGGCCAGGACCGCGCCGGTCGAGGCGGCGATGACGCCGTAGCGGCCGGCGGGGGCGACCGTCTGGCTGGCCAGCTCTGCGACGTCCGCGGCCATGTCCGCGACGGTCAGCCGGTCACCGGGGCGCAGCCGGGACGACGCCTTCTCCCGCGTCTCGACGTACCAGGTCCGGTGGCGCGCCGCGAGCGCCGGCAGGGTCTTGCGCCAGCTGTACGGCGTCGAGGACCAGCCGGGCACGAACAGGACCGGGTCGCCCGCGGCGCCCGACGCGCCGCCGAACAGCAACGCTCGCAGGAGCGCGTCCGGCGTGCGTACCGCGCGGACGCCGTCGCGCCAGGGCAGCAGCGGATCCGGGACGTCGCGCCGCCCCCACTCGGCCTCCCGGACGCGCCAGCCCCAGGGAAGGTCCCGGCACTGCTGGTCCCACCACGCCGCGTCCACGCCCGAACCACGTGCCAGCCGTTCCCGGGCCTCGTCCCCGCCCATGCCCGCATCCCTCCCCGACCGCGGCGCGTCGCCACGTCGAGACCGCCTCCGACGGTCAAGGAGACCCAGTGTCGGCGGGAAAGGAGAAGAGGCAGGCACCCACGCTGGTCACTGTCAGGAATACCCGGGTGCCAGCAGGAGAAGGCAGTCGGCGCGCGACAGCGGAGAGTCGCCGCGAGGCGGCGGCGCCGTTCAGCCGCCGGGGTACCGGGCGACCCATTCGGTGGTGGCGCCACCCCAGGGGTCGGCGACGTCGGCGCTGCCTGTTACCTCGCGGACCAGGTCGTCGGCGACCTCGCGGACCAGGCTGTGGCCTTCCAGCTCGTCGAGCCAGTCGGCGGGCAGCGCGTCCTCGCCGAGGGCGGCGCCGACGAGGTTGCCGCAGATCGCGCCGGTCGAGTCGCTGTCGCCGGAGTGGTTCACCGCGGCGAGCAGCGCGACGCGCGGGTCGTCCGCCGCGGTGACGGCGCAGAAGACCGCGATGGCCAGCGCCTCCTCCGCCACCCAGCCCGCGCCGAGCGTCTCCACCCGTCCCGCCATGAGCTCGGGCGAGGCGAGCCCGCCCGCCCCCGGGCCGTCGGCCGCGATCTCCCCGGCCGCGCCGAGGGCCGCCCGCAACGCACGCGCGACCTCATGCCCCACCGGCTCGTCCTCCGCCCGGCGCAGCGCCGACGTCGCCGCCGCGAGCACCGACGCGCCCTCCAGCACCTCGGCGACGATCCAGGCGAACGCGCCGGCGGCGAGGTAGCCGGACGGGTGGCCGTGGGTGAGCACCGCGCACTCGACCGCCAGCGACCAGGCGTCCTCCGGCTCTCGGCGCAGCAGGCCGAACGGCGCCGAGCGCATCACCGTGCCGCAGCCCTTGCTGTCCGGGTTGGCCGGGCTCTCAGGGGTGCCCATCTTCGGCGCCGACAGGCCGGACAGGCAGGCGTTGCCCGGCGCCCGGCGGGCGTAGAGCACCGGCTGGGCCGCGAGCCAGCCGCTCACCTCGGCCGGAGGCTCGTTCATCCGCTGCGTCACCAGCCACCGCTGGTAGGCCTGCCACAGCACGGTGGGCGGGTGGCAGATCCCGCGGGAGCGGCCGCGTACCGAGGCGCGGATCAGGCCCTCGGCGGTGAACAGCGTCATCTGGGTGTCGTCGGTGATCGGCGCGAACACGCCGTACGCCTCCGTCAGCCCGGTGACCCCGTCCGGCCCGTACGCGCGCCGGATCTCGTCCAGCGACAGGAACTCGATGCCGGCGCCGAGGGCGTCGCCCAACGCGCCGCCGAGCAGGCAGCCCCTCACCCGGTCCCGGTAGGACAACACCGCGATTCCCCCTCCACCACCCCTGCGCCCGGGCACGTGCGCATTCGCGCGCCCGACGCGGCCGGCCAGCCGGCCCAGGCCGGACCCGCGGTCGCGCGTGATCCAAGCGTAGGTAACGTCACCGGTGATCGTGCCCCTCGGCGCCCGCGAGACCACGCCAAGCTCCCCGTCCCCGCGGCATCCGCACCCGAGGGTCACGGCGATAACCTCGATGTGGCGCGACAAATCAACCACGGAGCCCACACGTTGCGAGCCTGCCGATGAGCGCGGCCGAGCCCCCCGCCCCGGCTGGCGCGGCGCGGGCGCGCCCCCGGGTGGTACTCGCCGACGACGCGCCCTTCTTCCGTGAGGCGATCGCGGGGCTGCTGCAACGGTCCGGGCTCGACGTCGTCGGTGAGGCCGGCGACCCGGTGGCGCTGCGGGCGGCGGTCGCCCGACTGCGCCCGGACGTCGCCGTCATCGACATCCGGATGCCGCCGACCCGCCGGTTGGAGGGCCTGGAGGCCGCGCTCGCGATCCGCCGCGACCAGCCTCGCGTCGGCGTCCTGCTGCTGTCCCAGTACCTCGAGTCGCACTACCTGCCGACGCTGTTCGGCGCGGCCATCGCCCCGCCTCGGCCGACCGCCGGCGACACCGGTCCCCGCTCCGGCGGCGCGGCTGGCGGCGCGGGCGGCGGCCGGGGCGGGGTCGGCTACCTGCTCAAGGAGCGGGTCGGCGGGGTGTCGGTCTTCGTCGACGCCGTCCGGCGCGTCGCCGCCGGCGGCTGCGTGCTCGACCCGGAGGTCGTCGCGCTGCTGCTCGACGGCCGCCGCCGTCGCGACGTGTTGGCGCGGCTGTCCGCCCGCGAACGTGAGGTGCTCGGCCTGATGGCCGAGGGCAGGTCCAACCGGGCGATCGGCGACAAGCTGGTGCTGACCCCGCGCACCGTCGAGTCGCACGTCCGCAACATCTTCGCCCGCCTCGGCCTGGAACCCGAGGCGGACGACAACCGCCGCGTCCTCGCCGTCCTCGCCTACCTGCGCGCCGAGGGCCGCTGACCAACCTTCCGTAGATCTTCGGTGGCCGGAAACGAGCGCGCGCCAGCGGCGCCGGCGCCGCCGCACCCAACCCCCCAGCCCTCGCCACGACCGCCCCGGGCCGACCACCGTCGGACGAACCGTGGCAGATGGCCGCGCCTATAAGCCTGCTCATCCAACACACATCAAGAGCAGTGCCGCGAAGTGTGTTGGATGAGGGTGTCTGTAGGCACGGCCATCTGCCACGGTCGGTGTTCGTGGGGAGGTGGTCGCGCCGCTTGGGAGGCCGGGCGGCGGGACGAGGGCGGGATGAGTACGAAGGGTTATCGCGCGTGTACGGCTGAGGCGGTCGCTGGCGGCCGATCACGTGAGCACTGGAGGAGTTCTTCCTCCAGTGCTCACGACCGGCGCGCCCGATGCCCGGTTCCCGGGCCGCGCCGGGCGGCCAATCCGCGGTAGTCCAGCCTGTCCGTGGACGGCCGCAGCCACAGATCGACGGACCGGACGCTGGCCATGACGCCATGCCGGCGCAGGCCTGCTAGGCGTTTGACAGCTTCCGCGGGCTCGCGCATGATCACGCAGTGCAGGTCCACGGGGACGCCCGCGCGGCAGCCGTTCCCGTGCAGCCTGGCGCACTCCCCGGTCCTCCGGACGCGATCCCCGCCAGCCGCCCGGCCGCCCCTCCAGCACCACGCCCGGACGTCGAGGGCATCGCCGAGCCGCCGACAGGCGCGAGTGCCGCGCAGGACGGCGTCGGGCCGCGAACCGTCGACGCGGGTGACCACCCCCCACCGCCTGCGGCCGGGCCGGCGCCGCGCGCGACGGTGCCGGCGCGCCGGACCGGGCTGCCCTGGCCGTCGACGCTGGTCGTGGTCGCCGGTGTCGTGCTGGGGGCCGGGCTCGGCGTGTGCTCGCTGGTACTCAAGGCCGAGGACGGCTCGCACCCGCTTCCCCAGACGATCGCCGGGGTCGTCGGCGGATATCTCTTTCTCGCCGCCGGGGCGGTCGCGTATGCCCGCGGCCCCACCAACCGGGTCGGGCCGCTCATGGTCCTCGCCGGGGTCGCCTACTTCGCCGAGGACGTGCAACTGGCCAGGACCGCCTGGTTGTTCGGGGTCGGACTGCTGCTGGGGCAGGCGTCGACCGGGCCGCTCACCCACCTGCTGCTGGCCTTCCCCGACGGGCGCCTCACCTCGCGCGCGCAGCGGGTGCTCGCCGGCGTGACCTACGCCGTCGTCCTGGGGATAAGCCCGCTGTTCACCCCGTTCAACGACACCAGCCAGCTTCCCGCCGGGCGGGTCAACCCCCTCTACATCTGGGGTCCCCGGTCGATGATCGAGACGTGGAGCCGGATCAACGCGGCGATCGGCGCCGTGATCGGGGCCGGGGTGCTCGCCGTGCTGACGCACCGCTGGCTGACGGCGAGCGGGCCGCGGCGGCGGGTGCTCGCGCCGGTGTTCGTCACCGGCCTCGTCGGCGCCGCCGCGACCGTCGCCAGCGGGCTCGGCCCAAGCACCAGCCCGTTGCGGCCCGCGCTGCTGTGGGTCTACCTCGTCGCCTTCGCGCTGCTGCCGCTGGGGTTCCTGGCCGGGATCCCGCGGCTGCGATTCGGCCGTACCAGGTTCGCCACGCTGCTCGCCCAGCTCGCCACCCCGCTACCGCCCGCCGAGCTGCGCGCCCTGCTCGCCAGCGCCCTAGGCGACCCGTCACTGCGGATCGCCTACTGGCGCCCGGAGACGGCGAGCTTCGTCGACGCGGACGGCCAGCCCCTCGACGTGGCGGCCACCGGTGAGGGCCCGGACCGACGAACGGGCCAGCGCCCGTGGCTCGGCCCGGTGGTCAGGCTCGTCGAACGGGACGGGCGGCGGGTCGCCGCGCTGCTGCACGACCCGGCGTTGCGCGAGGACCCGCGCCGCCTGGAGGCGGTCGTGGCCGCGGCGGGGCTCACGCTGGACAACCAGCGGCTCGCCGCGGAGGTACGCGCCCAGCTGGCCGAGGTACGCGCCTCGCGTGGCCGGATCGTCGAGGCGGCCGACGCGGAGCGCCGCCGCATCGAGCGCGACCTGCACGACGGCGCCCAGCAGCGCCTCATCACCGCCCGTCTCGCTGTCCGGATGGCGCAGGACCAGCTTCCCGGCCCCGAACTCGCCATCCTGCTCACGCGCGCCGCGGACGGGCTGGACCTGGCGATACGGGAGCTGCGCGAGCTCGCCCGCGGCATCCACCCGGAGATCCTCACGGAGGCCGGGCTGGTGGCCGCCGTCGAGTCACTCGTCGATCGGGCGCCGTTCGACGTCCGGGTCGTGGCGGCCGACGTGCCGCGGCTGCCGGCCGCGGTCGAGGCGACGGCGTACTTCGTCGTCGCCGAGGCGGTCACGAACGTCCTCCACCACGCCGTGGCGACGCGGGTCACGATCGAGATCGGCCATCGCGGCGGGCGGTTGCACCTCGCCGTCACCGACGACGGGACCGGCGGGGCCGACCTCGCCGCCGGGACCGGCCTGCTCGGCCTGCGCGACCGCGTGTCGGCGCTGGACGGCACGCTCACCGTCCACAGTCCGCCCGGTCGCGGTACGACCGTCCGCGCCGACCTGCCCGCCGCCAACGACTGAGCGGCAGAACGAGCGGCAGAACGGCGGAACTGCGGAAAACAGGCCATCGGCCGCATGTGGGACCGCCTCTCGTCGAAACGCTGAATCTCCGGTCGACTGGTTGACTGTGGGTGTCCGGGGGAGGTCAACGAGTGACCGCACCCATCGGAGCGACGGACCGACCAGCCCTCAGCGCGGCGGCAGTGGCGGCCCGAGGAGAGGTGGTGGCCATGGGTTGGCGCGAGTTCCTGGGACTGCGCGAGCCGCGGCACCCGCACGAACAGGACTACGACCAGCACGACCGCGGACGGGAGCGGTCCGATGACGACCGCGGCCGCCGCGAGGACCACGCCCCGCCGGAGGAGCCCGCCCATGAGGGAGGAGGCGGTTACTCGGAGAACGATGTCCGCGTGCCCGGGCGCGATGTCCGCGTCGAGGACAGTGAATACCCGGGCGAACGCGAACATCTGGGCGAACTCGAGTACCGGGACGAACGCGAACTCCAGGACGAACGCGGGTTTCAGGACCAACGCGGACTCGAGAACGCGACGGATGTCGAGTTCCCGCGCACGCGACCCCTGGAGTCCGGGCAGGACCTTCCGGCTGGCTTCGAGGTGTTCGAGGCTCCCGTCGAACGCCTCGGCGACTTCGGCGGCGCCGACCAGGTCAGCGACACCGAGGTCAGAGCCACCGAGGTCAGCGACTCTGAGGTCAGCGTCATCGGCGTCGGGAACGCCGAGCAGGCGGTCGACCAGTGGCCCACCGGCGACCAGCCGCCTGCCGGCCTGGCCGGCCGGGCCAGCGACCTGGGGCGGGAGCGCGGCGAGCGGTACGCGGTCCACCGGGACCGGTACCAGGAGTTCCTGGCGGCCGAGGCGGAACGTGAGGAGGCGGCCCGCGCCGAGGCGAGCCGGCCCGCCAGCCCCGCCGCGCGGCCGGCCCGGCCAGCTCCCGGCGCCAAGCCGGCCGGCAAGCGCCGGGAGCCCCGGCCCGCCGCCGGCCAAGGCCCCACCCCCACAGATCGCCGCGACGCGCGGTCCGCCCGCGACGTCGGCCGGGAGGGCGACGGCCAGGCCCGGTTAGCCAGTGGTGGCGGCAGCCCCGCCAGCCACCCTGACGACGGCGCGTTCGGGGCGAAGCCGGGTCAGGAGCTGAGCTGGCGGTTCCCGCCCCAGCAGGTGGTCGCGTCGTACCAGACCCACGACCAGGCCGAGCGCGCGGTCGACTACCTGGCCGACGCGCGCTTCCCGGTCGAACGGTCGGCGATCGTCGGCCGCAACCTGACCAACGTGGAGACGATCGGGCGGATGTCGTGGTGGGACTCCACGCTGCGCCTGGTCGGGGGCTGGGCGGTGGCCGGCGCTCTGGTCGGCTGGATCTTCGGGCTGCTGGACTGGGTCTCACCGCTGCGGACGGCCTTCTCGCTGGCGCTGTGGGGCCTGCTGTTCGGCGCCGTTCTCGGCCTCTTCGCCGGCCTGCTGTCGCGCGCGCTCGCCGGCGGACGCCGACAACGGGTGACGCATAGCCACGTCTACCGGGCGGACAGCTACGACCTGCTCGTCGACTCGGAGCTCGCCGAACGGGCCAGGAGCACCCTGGTCCTCGGCGGCTTCCCCGTGACCGGCGCCGTCCGCAAGGACGCGATCTCGTTCCACCACCGCTGACCTCAGCCCCGTCCGTCCCGGAGCGCCCGGCGATCCCGGTGGTCCTGGTGGTCCCGGCCGCGCCCGCTGGGTCCCGCCGCGTGGTCCGCTTTCGGGTGCCCGTCAGTGAGGGCGTCTGATAAGCACGTTCTCGCCGGGCGGATATCGGTGACGCGGCTGAGGCGGTGCTCTGTGGGTGCTGGGACGTGGTGTGTTGTGGGACGCGATGAGTGACGTGACCCGGTGGGAGACGCTGGACGTCTCGGTCGACGGACGCGTCGCCTGGGTGCGGTTCAACCGGCCCGACCGGCGTAACGGTGTCACCACCGCCATGGCGGTCGAGATGTACGGGGCACTGTCGGAGCTCGCGGCGCTGGACACGGTCAGCGTGCTGGTGCTGACCGGCAACGGGGACGCGTTCTGCCCCGGCGCGGACCTGCGTGCCGCCGCCGAGGACGCCGAAGCCGCGCGCCGGCTGCCCGACCCGGAGACGTACCACTCGGCGCGGCTGCTGCACGAGATGCCGGCGCTGACGGTCGCCGCCATCAACGGTGCCTGCGCGGGAGCCGGGTTCGCCTGGGCGGCGGCCTGTGACGTGCGGGTCGCGTCGGCGTCGGCCCGGTTCGCCACGGCGTTCCTGGCGGTCGGGCTGCCGGGCGAGCTGGGCCTGGCCTGGACGCTGCCGCGCAGCGTCGGCGCGGCGCGCGCCCGGGAGCTGCTGTTCCTCGCCCCGAAGATCGACGCGGAGCAGGCTCGGGAGTATGGCTTCGTCAGCCGCGTCTGGCCGGCCCACGAGTTCCGGCGGGAGCTGGACGGCCTGGTCACCCAGCTCGCGGGCCGGCGGCCCGAGGCGATCCGCGAGATGAAGCGCAACCTCGTCGAGGCCGAGCGCCTCCCCCTCGGCGACTACATCACCGGCGAGTCGGCCCGCTACCTGGCCCTGCTCACCGGCGACGGTGCCGACGGCGTCCGCGACCGCATGGCCCAGCGCCGCGACCAGATCCAGGCCGACCACCCCGAGTAACCGGGCCCGGCCGCGCACGGCGGCGAAGCGGGGCCAGCTGGCGGGCGGGCGGCGACGGCCGCGACGGCGACGGTCAGGCGATCGAGCCGCCGTCGATGAGGTACTCGCCGCCGGTGATGGCGCGGGACGCGTCACTGACCAGGAACAGGACGAGGTCCGCCACGTCCGTCGGCTCGGCGGCGAAGCCGAGCGGGATGTGGGAGAGCGCCTCCCGCTCGTGGTAGCGCAGCAGGTCGGCGGACATCTCGGTGCGGACCAGGCCGGGGCACACGCAGTTGACCCGGATCTGGTCCCGCCCGAGCTCCAGCGCGGCCGCCCGGGACAGGCCGCGCAGGCCGAACTTGGACGCGACGTAGGCCGAGCCGTTCGGCATCGCCTTGAGCCCCGCGGCGGACGCGGTGTTGACGATCGCGCCGCCGCCGCGGGCCCGCATCGCCGGTACCACCGCGCGGATCCCCAGGAAGGCGCCGACCAGGTTCGTGTCCAGCACGTCGCGGAAGGTCGCCTCGTCGGTGTCGACCAGGCCGCGGCTGACCATGACACCCGCGTTGTTCACCAGGATGTCGAGGCCGCCGAACTCGCCGGTGGCGGTGTCCACGGCCTGTGCCCAGGTCTGCTCGGACGCGACGTCGCCGGACACGAAGCGGGCGGCGGGGCCGAGCCCGTCCGCGGCGGCCTTCCCCTGCTCGTCGAGCCGGTCGACGAGCACGACGCTCGCCCCCTCGGCGACGAACCGGGTCGCCTCCGCGAGCCCCTGCCCGCGCGCCGCCCCGGTGACGATGGCGACCTTGCCGTCCAGCACTCCCACGCCCGTCCGCCCTTCCCGGCATCCGCGCCGGTCGCCGGTCGCCCGCGCCGCCACGCCCGGGCGCGGCGGTCGACCGGGACGCCCACGAGGACGTGCCTACCAGACGAACCGTCCGGCACGCAGCCGATAGCACCGCGCCGACCCGACCGCGGCGGCCCTGCCCGACGGATCCCGCGGGTCCAGCGCGGCCGCATGCCCGCCGGACCCGCCGGACCCGCCGGTCGGGCGGTTCCCGCGGGCCTGACGCGGTGTCAGGTGGGCGACCCACGGGTGGAAGGTCCGGGGAAGGCGCCGTTCCTAGCTTCTTCCTCATCACGAGCACACCGGCCGGCCCGGCCGAGGCCTCCGGCCCACGTGCTCCCACCGCGTCAACGAACCACCAGACCCGGCCGCGCCGCTTGCCTCCCGGCGTGGCCGCCCTGGCGCCGGTCAGGCCCCCGTGCATGACGCCGCCCCCCGGCCGGGGGCCTGACCGGCGCCGCCCCGACACGGCGTCCGTCCGAGGCGGTGGAGATCCGAGTCGGTGGAGAAAGGACATGAGCCCCATGGAGACCATCGACACGGTGGTGATCGGCGCAGGGCAGGCCGGCCTCGCCGTCAGCAGGTGCCTCACCTCCGCCGGTCGGGAGCACCTCGTGCTGGACCGGGGAGCGGTCGGCCAGCGCTGGCGGGACCGGTGGCAGGCCCAGCGGCTGCTCACCCCGAACTGGATGAGCCGGCTGCCGTTCTGGTCCTACCAGGGCGACGACCCGGACGGTTTCCGGGGCTTCCCCGAGCTCGTCGGCTACCTCGAGGACTACGCGGCGTCGTTCGACGCGCCCGTCCAGGCGGGCACGGCCGTCGAGTCCGTCACCCTCGCGCCCGGCGCGCCCGCCCGCCACACAGCCGGTACGGCCGGCGCCCACCGCGCGGCCCGTGCTCGCCGCGGAGGCCGAGGCGGCGCTGGCGCGGCGCGGCCCGGACCGCCCTCCCGGTTCGTGGTGTCCACCGACCAGGGCGGCTTCCAGGCCCGCAACGTCGTCGTCGCGGCGGGTGCGTGCGACGAGCCCGTGATACCGGCGGGGCTCGCCGGCGCGCTCCGCGGCGTCCATCAGCTCCACGCCGCCGACTACCGCGGCGCGAGCGGCCTACCCGCTGGCGGGGTGCTCGTCGTGGGCGCTTCGTCGTCCGGGCTGCAGGTCGCCGAGGACGCGGTCCGGGCCGGCCGGCCGGTCACGATCAGCGTCGGCGAGCACCGCCGACTGCCCCGCGCCTACCGCGGCATGGACATCTGGTGGTGGCTGGACAGGCTCGGCATCCTCGACCGGAGCGTGGAGGACCTGCCGCCCGACGAGCAGGGACACCGCGAGCCGTCGCTGCAGCTCGTCGCCGGGCGTGACCTCGACCTGGCTCTGCTCGCCGACGCCGGCGTTCGCCTGGTCGGGCGGCTGCGCGCGGCGAGCGGTTACCGCGTCGAGTTCTGCGACGACCTCGCGGGCACGACCCGGGCCGCCGACGCGCGGATGCGCCGGATCCTCGACCGGATCGAGGCGAACGTGCGTGGCAGCGGTTTCGCCGCCGAGCTCGACGACCCGGAGCCGTTCCGCCCGGTCGACGCGGCGCCGGCGCCGACGCACCTCGACCTGAAGGCGGCCGGCATCGGCACCGTCGTCTGGGCCACCGGCTACCGCCACACCTATCCGTGGCTCCAGGTCCCGGGCGTGCGCGATGCGACGGGGCGGATCCGCCAGAGCGGCGGCGTCACGGCCCGGCCCGGGCTCTACGTCGTCGGCCTGCCGTTCCTGACCCGACGCAACTCGCATTTCCTCGACGGCGTCCGCCACGACGCCCGCGCGGTGGTGACCCACCTCTGCCTCGGCCAGATCCCCTGGCCGCGCGCGGGCAGATCCGTCGACGGGGCGACCCGTCGATGACAGCGTTGGCGGCGCCGTCGTCATTACCGTCGCCACCGACGCCAGCGGCGACGACGGCGACCCGGGTGGCCGGCCGCGAACAACGATCCCACCTGGCGGCCAAGCGGCCATGTGACGTCGTGGTGGTGGGAGCCCGTTGCGCGGGGGCGGCGACGGCGATGCTGCTCGCGCGCGCCGGCCTGCGCGTCCTGCTGCTCGACCGCGCCGCCGAAGGCGCGGACACGGTCTCCACCCATGCCCTGATGCGCGGCGGCGTGCTGCAGCTGCACCGCTGGGGACTGCTGGAGGCGATCGTCGCGGCCGGCACCCCGCCGGTGCGTTCCACCGTCCTCCACCACCCCGACGAGACGGTGCGGGTGGCGTTGCGGCCGGTGCCTGGCGCGGCCGAGCTCGACGCGCTGTACGCGCCGCGCCGGACGGTGCTCGACGCGGTCCTGGTCGACGCCGCCCGCCGTGCCGGCGCCGAGGTCCGCTTCGGGACGCCGGTCACCCGGCTACTGACCGACGGCTCCGGGCGGGTCGTCGGCGTCGCCGCCCAACCCACATCGGGCGGCGGGGCCGGGCGGGAGGTGCTGGTGCGGGCCGCGCTGACGGTCGGCGCGGACGGGCTCGGCTCGACGGTCGCCCGCGCGGTGGCCGCGCCGGTCGCCCAGGTCGGCCGGTCCGCCGGGTCCTACCTGTACGGCTACTGGCGCGGGCTGCCCACCGATGGCTACGAGTGGTTCTTCGGGCCGGGCGCGTCGGCGGGGCTGATCCCGACCAACGATGGTCTGACCTGCGCGTTCGTCGGGCACGCACCCAGGCGGATGCGCTCCGTCCGTGCCGGGACTCGTGACGCCCGCGCCGCGTTCGACGCGGTGCTCGCCGCGGCCGCCCCGAACCTGCCGGACCGCCTGGCCGCCGCCGAGCTCGCCGGGCGCCTGACCGGGTTCGGCGGCCACCGCGGCCACCTGCGCCACCCCTTCGGACCCGGCTGGGCCCTCGCCGGCGACGCCGGGTTCTTCCACGACCCGCTGAGCGCCCACGGGATCTCCGACGCGCTACGGGACGCGGAGCTGCTCGCCCGCGCCGTCCTCGATGCGGGCCCCGCGCCCGGGCCGGACCTCGACGCGGCCCTGGCCCGCTACCAGCGAGCCCGCGACCGCCTGGCGCTGCCGCTGCTGGCCGCTACGGACAGGCTCGCCTCCCACGCCTGGGACGGGACATCGCTGCGCCCGACACTGCGCGCCCTCAACGTCGCCATGAGCGCCGGGGCCGAGACCCTGCTCGCCCTCCCGCCGCTGCCGGCCGGCCACCCGGTGGCGGCCCGCTCAGGGGCCAGACGAATCACCCCGAGGACTTCGCCACCGTCGGGAGTTGCGATGCCTGAGCGGTGGTCTGGCGACTGGCTCGGTAACGGCCCGGGGTCGTTCCGATGATGTTGGTGAACGCCGCGATGAAGCCGCTGGGGCTGGCCCATCCGCAGGCGTAGGCGGTGTGGGTGGTGTCGTGGCCGTCGGCGAGCAGCACGAGCGCGTGGTAGATGCGTAGCTGCGTGCGCCATTCATAGAAGGTCATGCCGAGTTCGTCGCGGAACAGTCGGCTGAGGGTGCGGGTGCTGGCTCCGACCGCCTTCCCGAGTTCGGCCAGCGTGGCGTTGTCCGCCGGCGTCTCGTGCAGCATCCGGGCGATGGCCTGCAGTCGGTCGTCCCGTGGCTCCGGCAGGTGCAGTGGCTGTTCGTGTGCTTCGCGGAGTTCATCGACGAGGACTCGCAGAAGGCGAGCGCGTGCTGCGCGGTTGTAGTGAGGCGCGGCGGCGTCGTAGTTGCGGGGGCCGGTCAGGGCGAGCAGGACCTCGCGGGCGAGGTTGGAGGCCAGGAACACGGCTGGATGGCCTGGTATGAGCCGGGCGAGGGCTGGCGAGAGAAAGACGATCCGCATATCGGTGTCGCCGTGGGCGCGGTGATAGTGCGTGAACTCGGCGGGGGTCCAGGCGACCCGGTTGGCGGGAACGATCGACGTTCCGCGCTCGGTGTGCACCGCCAGGACGCCGCTGGCGGCGTACACCAGGTGTCCCCTGGCATGCGACTGCACCGCGCTTGTTTCGCCGGATGGCCGGAGGTGGCGACCGCCAGACGGCCACACATGCGACGTCACGCCGGCGACCAGGGAAGGTTGGCGGCGAACAGGCATCGATTGGCATCCTACCGGTAGCAAGCCACACCTCGAGCTGGTGAGACTGCCTCATGCGGAGTGGTCCGCAGCCGCGCAGAGCGCCTGGCTGAACCACCTGTCATCGAGGCAGCGTGCCTCGATGCCGCAAGCCTGAAAGAGGGAGAAGCGCATGGCGACGTTCGTCCTCGTACCCGGCGGCTGGAAGGGCTCCTGGTCGTTCGAGGCGGTGGTTCCGCTGCTGGAGCGTGCCGGCCATGCCGTTCACGCCCTGACCCTGACCGGTCTGCGGCCAGACGACGACGACGCGACGGTCGCGACCGCCAACCTCGCCACGCACGCCGACGACGTACTGCGGCTCCTTGATCGCACCCACCTCACCAACGCGACGCTGGTCGGCCACAGCTACGGCGGGATGGTGATCGCCGCCGCCGCCGATCGCGCCGACGGCCGGATCTCACGACTGGTGCATCTCGACGCCTACGTACCGCGCGACGGCGAGTCGTGCTGGTCGTCAACGAACGAGCACTTCCGGGAAGTGTTCGCTGCCGGCGCCGCGACCACCGGCTACGCCGTCCGACCGCCGGACGGCGGCAGCGGCGATCCCCGCCGCCGCCCCCATCCCCTCGCCTCGTTCCTGCAGACGATCCGGCTCACAGGCACGCTCGCCCACATTCCCCGTCGGGAGTTCATCTACTGCTCGGGATGGGAGGACCGGACGCCGTTCGCTGAACTGCGCACCCGACTCCAAGCCGATCCCGAGTGGCAGGTCCATGACCTCCCGACCGGCCACGACGCGATGCATGAGGCTCCGGAGGCGGTCGCCGCACTACTGCTCGGCGAATGCGTCGCGGATGCGTCGACGCACGGACGACAGGCCTGCCGTTGAGGGCACACAGGCCAGGGCCGGTCGGACGACGCCAGAAACTGGCTCGCCGGCCGGCGGCGGCCGTGCGCAGGATGCCGCCATGGAAAGCGGGTTCCTGCCGGGCGTGGAGCTGGCCCGGCGGTTCTACGAAGAGGCCGTGAATCCGTTGCTACGCGGGCAGTTCCCACGGCTGACGCACAGTGCGGCCCTCATCGGTTCGGGATCGGAGGTGCTCGGGTTCGACACGGCCCGGTCGATGGATCACGACTGGGGACCACGGCTGCAGATCTTCGTGCGTACCGACGACCTGGCCGCGCACGGCGGCGCGGTGGACCGGCTGCTCGCCGAGCGGCTGCCCGCCATGGTTGCCGGCTTTCCGACGAACCTGGAGCCGGCCGGAAACGCGGCACGCGGCACGCGGCATATGCGGCCGACCCGCGGGCCGGTCCGTCACGGGGTCGTCGTCGCCGGGCTCACGGAGTGGCTGACCGGCCACCTCGGGTTCGACCCGCTGACCGGCGTCACGACGCTCGACTGGCTGGCCACGCCGACGCAGACCCTGACCGAGGTCACCAGCGGGGCGGTCTTCCACGACGGGCTCCGCCAGCTGCAGCAGGCCCGCCAGGCGCTGGCCTGGTACCCGGACGACGTATGGCGCCATGTGCTGGCCTGCCAGTGGCGGCGGATCAGCCAGGAGGAGGCGTTCGTCGGCCGCTGCGGCGAGGTGGGTGACGACCTCGGCTCGGCGATCGTCACCGCCCGGCTGACCCGCGACCTGGTCCGCCTATGCCTGCTGATGAACCGGGTCTATCCCCCGTACAGCAAGTGGCTCGGCAGCGCGTTCGCCCGCCTGCCTCGCGCCGCCGTCCTGACCCCGGTACTGACCGCGGCCCTGGTAGCTACCGACTGGCACGACCGCGAGCACCACCTCACCCGCGCCTACGAGACCATCGCCGACCTGCACAACGAGCTCGGCCTCACCGACTGGGTCGATCCCACGGTTCGGCCCTTCCACGACCGGCCGTTCCAGGTCCTCGATGCTGACCGCTTCGCCACCGCCCTGGCCGGCACGATCACCGATCCCAGGCTCCGCGCCCGTCCGCTCACCGGCGCCCTGGACCAAGTCGTCGACAACACCGACGCCCTGGGCGACCGCATCCGCCGCCGGGCACTCGCCAACGCCCTCGACGTCGCCGACCTGCCGGACCTGGCGGGACCGGAAGCGGGTCTGCCTGAGCGGTAGGAGGTGCCTCGCCAGACACTCAGCGATCCGAAGGCGATTAGTCGGGCGACGACGGCCTCCGCCTGAAAGATTTCCCGGTCTCGCGAGCATCAGAACACGGGCGGCCTGGACGCCGACTTCTCCTACGCCGCGGGCTTCGCCGCAGGCGTGGATCGCGCCCGGACATTCATTCGGGCAGGCCGCCACGACGAGGCGTTCGCGGAGATCCTCGCCGCGCTCCCGCTGTGGAAACCGCTCTCGTCGCTCCACGTGGCACCGATGGGCCTTCTCTGGGACCGAGAACTCGGGCCCATCATGACCAACGAACGACGCCAGCGCCTGCTGGGCTCACCACGAACATCGTGAACCACCGCAACCCGTCCCGGACCACAGGGCATGGGTTGGTTCGGGACGGTTTCAAGACCGGCCACGCTCACGAGGTCGAGGATGCTGGCTCGGTCAGCGACAGGTCTGACTCGCGGCCGCGGACGTCGTCGAGCAGGAGCCACCGTCGGCCCCGGATCGTCGGCTCAGCTCTCGGCGGGCGGAATGTTGGGGTTGAGCCGGAAACGGTTCTCCGGGTCATAGCTGCGCTTGATCCGCCGGAGGCGTTCGACGTTGCGTCCCCAGGCCCGCGCCCGGTCGGCGTCGTCAAGATCGGCGTCACCGCCGAAGTTGAGGTAGGTGCCCGACGCGGCCCGGAGCGCCACGGCCTTGTCGTAGGCACCGCGCACCCAGCGGATGTTCGCCTCGTCGTCGGCCTTGTCCGGCCAGTTACCGTCAAGGCTCAGCATGTACCCGGCGCTGCGATCACCGAACGCGGTCTCCGCCGCCCCGACGCGCGACATGGCGCCGCCGAGAAGAGGCACGTGCACCAAGGTCCGCGGGTGTGGGCGCCGCTGCCCGACACCAGTCACGAACGTGACCGCCTCGTCGTCGAACTGGTCCAGGTAGACGGACTTCCAGTAGCTCTGCAGCTCACCCTTGGGGAACAGGGGATCGATGGCGGACTGCGCGGCCCGGAACGGCAGGGCCTGGCTCATGTCGGCGAGCGGCTCGCCGAACTGGGCGAGCGCGCGGCACGCCCGCTGCCCCTCGTCCGGGTCACCGGCATACACGGCAGCCGTGATGAGCACGTCACGGTTGTGCACGGCGGGCGGGAATGCCGGCGCCGCCGGCAGCGACCACAGCATGGCGCGGCTGGTGACCTCGTCGGGGACGGTGGACGTCCAGTCCCGCCACCGGGGGAGCACATCGCCGGCGGCGTCGATCGGGTAGACGACCAGGCTGTTCCAGACCACCGGACCGACCGGATAGGCCTCGAACTCGAAGGACACCACCACGCCGAAGTTGCCGCCGCCGCCGCGCAACGCCCAGAACAGGTCCTCGTTCTCGGACGCGCTGCACCGCACGATCTCGCCACGAGCCGTGACGACCTCGGCCGCGCGCAGCGCGTCGCAGGCCAGCCCGTACTTGCGGTGCAGCCAGCCGATTCCGCCGCCGAGCGTCAGGCCAGCCACACCTGTGGTCGACACCACCCCACCAGGTACCGCGAGCCCGTGGACCTGCGCCTCACGATCGACGTCCCCCCAGGTCGCCCCGCCCGCCACCCGCACGCGCCGGTGTTCCGGGTCCACCCAGACGCTCCGCATCGCCGACAGGTCGATCATCAGGCCGTCGTCGGTCGTGGAGGTCCCGGCGATGCTGTGGCCCCCGCCCCGGACGGCGACGAGCAGGTCTCGCCCGCTGGCGAGGTTGACGGCGTCGACGACGTCCGCGGTTCCGCTGCACCGAATGATCAGACCCGGTCGACGGTCGAGCATGGCGTTCTGGATGACTCGTACCTCGTCGTACCCGGCGTCGGCCGAGGTCAGAACCTGTCCACGGAAGACCGCGCGTATCTCCTCGACCGTTTCGTCAGAGAGTGTCTGCCGCTCTCCGCCCAGAGTGAGCAGATGTGTCGACATGAGACGCTCCTCCCCTGGCGCTCGCCGGTGTCACCGGTGGGCACCGCTCCGCGCCACTCGCCTTACAGGGTCGCGCGACCGCCGGGTCGTCGCAAAGCGTGCCGATACGGCAACCAGGCGTTGTACACGGGATGCGGCGAATTGGTAGCGGAGTTCCGCCGGGACGGACCGCCGCGCGGGATCAGGGGACGACGGTCACCGGCCAGTTGCCGGTACGGACGAGGCGGGTGGCGAGGGAGCCGACGATGCGGTGGCCGGCGCTCTCCGAGGCGCCGACGACGACCATGTCGGCCCGTACCTCGTCCGCGGTGCGACGCAGGGCGACGAGCGGGTCGCCGTACCGGACGACGAAGGTCGTCGACAGGCCCAGCTCCTCGGCACGGCGCGCGACGACGTCGCGGATCTCGGCGGCGACGTCGGCGGACGCCTGCTGGACCGCGCCGACCGCCATCGGGGCCATCGCCTCCCACGCGGGCGTCGTCTCGACGTAGACGACGACCAGCCGGGCTCGCTGGCGGCGGGCGACCCCGGCCGCGTACGAGGCCGCCCGCAGCGCGGTCCGCGACCCGTCGACGCCGACCACCACGGTGCCCGGCCCGTCGGTGCCCAGCTCGAACGGGCCGGGATTCCACACCGGCCCGAACCGTTCTACCGACAGGACCCCGGTGCCGTCCGTGACGTCCATATGCCCAGTCTGCTCCGCCGGATCGGCGAACGGTGGCGCCCGCCGTCGGCGGCTGACCGTCAGCTGCCGTCGTCGATGTGGTCCGGTTCGAGGCCGGCGGTGAGCCAGTCGTCGTAGGGCAGCCCGGTGACCTCCTCGAGCAACGCGATGTCGTCGACGAAGTAGGGCAGCACCGCCTTGCGCTCGGTGGGGGTCAGCGGGCGGCGCCCGCCCTTCTGGCGCTGCAGCGCGGTGAGCAGCGGGCCGCGGAACACCTGCCGGACCGGGGCGGGGAAATGGTGGCCGATCTGTCCGCCGGTGCGCAGGGCCGCCCGCAGCGCCGCGTTCACCGGCGTGTCGGCGACGAACGGGGTGACGTTCTGCGACGGCACCGCGTCAAGCAGCCCGGTCCGCACCCCGAGGAAGTCGCAGACCCGGTCCAGTGTGGGGACTGGGTCCTCGCGCAGGTCGCGATAGCGCAGCAGCAGCACCCGATCGCGGGAGAACAGGCCGAACAGGTGGGCGAGCTGCGCTCCGTAGAGGCCCTGGGAGACGTAGTGCCAGAAGTGCGCCCAGCCGGCCTCGCGCCGGGACTCCTCCAGCGCGCAGGCACGGACGAAGTCGTGCTCGGGCTCGAGGCCGGCGGCCCACAGATGAGTCCAGTTCGAGTGCGCCCGGTCTACCGGGTTGCGCAGCAGCACGACCAGGCGGGCCTTCGGCAACAGCCGCTTGATCCGGTTCTGGGCGTCCAGGTCGTACAGGTAGAAGGGTGTCGCCTCGCCGCGCAGCGCGTGCGCCGGCGCGGGGTCGAACAGCGCCTCGTAGTCGGCGGGCCGCCAGACGTGCTCCTGGTAGGTCTGGGCGTCACCCGGGCCGCCCCGCGCCGGCGGCGGGCCGGCCGAGAGGAAGAACTTCGGCTCCTTCACCGCGGGCAGGAACAGGTCGGGGTGCTGGGCCAGTGCCGCGTGCAGCGCGGTGGTCCCGGCCTTGGGCACGCCGATCACGAGGAAGTCGGGAAGGGGCATGGTCGGTCTCGCTCCTGACGCGGTGCCGGGCGACGGCGAGTCGCGGCGGACCCGGCCGGCGAGGACGGTGGCGACCGGTGCGCCCGCATCGCTGGCCGGGACGGTGGGTGCCGGCCGGACGGATGCGGTGTAGCCGCAGGATAGCCGCCAGGGCACTTTCCCGACCGGGAAGCTAATGAACAGGTAACACGCCGGTAGAGTACGACGGGTGTCGATCACCTCCCCGGTTCGCGACCAGACGCCGACGCTCCCGCTTCCCCACTGGGAGCCGGCGGTCACCGTGGTGGCCCCCGAAGGGGGCGGGCCGGGAAACTGGGCGGGCGCGCCGAGCGCGCTGCTCGTGGATGGCACGTACTACCTGGCCTACCGGCTGCGCCGCCCGGTGGGCGAGGGGCGCGGCTTCGGCGTCGTGATCGCCTCATCCGCGGATGGTGAGCGGTTCACCGAGATCGCGCGCATCAGCCGCGAACCGTTCGGTGCCGAGTCGCTGGAACGCCCCGCCCTCGTCCACACGCCCGAGGGTCGCTGGCGCCTGTACGTCAGTTGTGCCACCCCCGGCAGCCCGCACTGGTGGGTGGACCTGCTGGAGGCCGACGATCCAGCCCGTTTCGACCCGACCGAGCGGCGCACCGTGCTGCCCGGCGACGAGCACACCGCCGTCAAGGACCCGGTGGTGCTCTGGCACGACGGTCGCTGGCACCTGTGGGCCTCCTGCCACTTCCTCGACGACCCAGGCGCCACCGACCGGATGGAGAGCCGGTACGCGACCAGCGCGGACGGCGTGACCTGGACGTGGCATGGCGTCGCCCTCGCGCCCCGGCCCGGCCGCTGGGACGCCCGCGGCGTGCGCATCACCGCGGTGCTGGCCGGACACACCCCGCCCGTCGCCTTCTACGACGGTCGGGCGAGCGCCGCCGAGAACTGGTACGAGCGCACCGGCGTCGCCACCGCCGCCCCGGCGGAGGCCGGCTTCGCCCGGTTCGACGCGGTCGGGGCGGCGGCGCACGCGAGCGCCCCGCACGGCGACGGGGCGCTGCGCTACCTCACCGTCGTCGACCTGCCCGACGGCTCCCACCGGATCTACTACGAGGCGAGCCGGCCCGACGGGGCGCACGAGCTGCGCACCGAGCTCCTCGACGCGACCGGCCTGGCCGCGAGCGCCGGCTAGCGCCAGGCCTGGCCCTGGCAGGTCAACGCCAGCGCCGCACGAGCAAAGGCCACATCTCTGCGACCCTCGCGTCACAACCGGGCCACATCACCGTCGCATTCCCATATCTTCACCGACTTAGTTGACAATGCTGGTGGCGGTCCCTAGCGTCGCCAACATGCCCGCCCGCCTCCCACTGTTGGTGAGCCGCGCCCACATCGACCTGCGGCGCGTCGCCAGCGCACTGTGTCGGCCCGGCCGCTGACGGCCCGGCGTCCCCATCCGCGCGAGTGCCTCCCTGGCCTCGCGCCGACCGGCCACGACGGCGAGGAAACCCCGACACGCCCCTCCCCCGCGTGTCGACTCCCGCCAGCCGATGGGCCCGCCTGACCGCGCGACCTACGCGGAACCCCGCGACTCCCGCCGCCCAGGAGGTCCTCCCGTGCCCACGCATTCCCCGGCTCGCCTGTCGCCCGCGGGTCAGCATCGACCCGATCCCCGCCGTGAGGCCGTCCGGGTCTCGACGGTGGACGCCACCGCGCTAGCCGAGGCCGACCCGGCACGCTCCGGTGGCTCGGCGGCGGCCGTACTGCGCGCCGTCCTAGACCACGGCCCGCTCGCCCGCGCCACCATCGGGCAGGCGACCGGGCTCAGCTCGGCCGCCGTGTCCCGCCAGACCGCCGACCTGATCTCGCTGGGCCTGCTGCGGGAGCTGCCCGGCGCCCAGCAGGCCGCGCCCAGGGCCGGACGCCCGCACGTCCCGGTCGACGTCGACACCGCGAGCCACCTCGTCTGCGGCGTGCACATCGCGGTGCCGATGCTGACCTTCGGCCTGGTCGACCTGCGCGGCCGGGTGGTGGCCCAGGAGGAGGTCGACCATGACGGCGACCCTGCTCGGGTGCTCGCCCTGATCAGCCGGCACCTGCCGGACTTCGTCCGCCGCCACCAGGCGGCTCACCCGGGTGCCGGCACCCGTGCCACCGGCGGCGCGGCGCGGCAGGGCGGCGGTGGCGGTCTGCTGGGCGTGGGCGTCGTCAGCGGCGGCCTGGTCGACGCACGCGGCGGGACCATTCTCGAGCACGCGCCGCTCGGCTGGCGCGACGTGCCGGTCGCCGCCCAGCTGCGCGCGGCGACCGGCCTGCCGGTGCACGTCGAGGGCCACGCCCGCGCGCTCGCCCAGGCCGAGATCCTCTTCGGCGACCCGCGGGCGCGCCTCGGCCTCGTCCACCTGTTCGCGGGCCATGTCGTCGATGCCGCGATCGCGCTCGAGGGCACCGTGCTGCGCGGTCAGCGCTCGGCGGCCGGCGGGGTGGCGCACCTGCGCATCCCCGGCGCCACCGAGCGGTGCGCCTGCGGCGGGACGGGATGCGCCCAGGCCACGCTGTCCGAGCGGGTGTGGCTGGCGAGGGCGGTCGCCGAAGGGATGATCTCCCGGCCCGACATCCGCCTGCTGGCCGCGGCCGTCGCCGCGCGGGAGCCCGCCGCCCTGACGCTGGTGCGCGCCCGGCTGCGCCTCATCGGCCGGCTCGCGGCGCTGTTGATCGACATGATCGACCCGGAGGTGCTCGTCGTCACGGAGCTCGCGACGCTGCAGTGGCCGGAGCTGATCGCCGACGTGCACGCCGAGGTCGCGGCCCACTCGCGAGCCCGCTGCGCGCCGGAGCGGGTGGTGCGGCCGAGCAGCTTCGGGCCGGGTGTCCTCGCCGTCGCCGCGGCCGCCGGCATCCTCGGCGCGGTGCACCGCAGCCCGCGCAGCGTACGCGCGCCGCTGGCGCGAACGGCCCCGACGCAGGGCGTGGACGCCGGCCTGGGCCACGGCGCGCCGGCCCGCCCGACGAGAGGCGCGCTGTCCGTCGTCGCGGCCGGCCGGTGACGCGCAAAGGCGACGGCCACAGCGGCGGTATTTCTTCCATCTAGTCGGAAAACATTGACCCACTCACCCGCCGCGCGGGACGATTAATCCGCCGGTCACGACGACCGCGAGAGTTCACAGGGCTATTAGAATGGCGGTGGTTCCCATGGCCGGTCTCCGGCCGGAATCGTTCCTCCGCCCGGCGGCGGCAGCACGGACGACCGGGTGCGCCCAGCGGCCGCCACGATGTTGTCCCAGGCCGTTCGCGGCCTGACGCCTGACGGTCGCCAGCCAGAATCCCCGGTCTCGGGCTGTGGTGCGCGGCCGTGACCAGCGGCGCCACTGAAACCCTGCACCAGGCGGGCACGCCGATTGCCCCGAGCCCTGGGCCGCCCGCGGACGGTGCCGGCCGTATTTTCTCCAGGCAGGGCACTCCTGTCTGGCGCGCCGTCGCGTAGCCAATTCTCGCGCGCCTTCCCGCCCGCGGTCGGACGTCTTTTCACAAAGCGACCATCCGTGTGCGTTTCTTTCTCATTGGGGAACGCGGGCGACATCTCCGCCGGCGAGACCTCTCGCCGGCTGTCCCGGCGCCGCCATCCGGTGGCACCACATCGTCTCGAAGGGAAGCCAGCAGACCATGACAAGCCCGACAACGAGCGCGCCCACCGACCTGGGCATCGACGTCCGGCCGGTCGCCGGGAACATCGGTGCCGAGATCCACGGCGTCGACCTGCGCGAGGATCTCGACGACGCCGCCGTAGCCGAGATCCGGGCGGCGCTGCACCGCTGGAAGGTCGTGTTCTTCCGCGACCAGCACATCGACCACGCCCAGCAGGTCGCGTTCGGCCGGCGGTTCGGCCAGCTCACCCCGGCGCACCCGCACGAGGACGCTCCGCCCGAGGGCTTCCCGGAGATCCTGCCGATCGACAGCCGCCGCTACAACAAGCTGTTCGGCTCCCTGGACGCCGAGAGCGCCAAGGACGCGAAGAAGAAGTTCAAGGTCACCTACGACAACGGCTGGCACACCGACGTCACGGCGCTGGTGAACCCGCCGGCGGGCTCCATCCTGCGCGCCGAGATCGTGCCGCCCTACGGCGGCGACACGCAGTGGACCAACCTCGTCGCCGCCTACGAGGGGCTGCCTGAGCCGCTCCAGCGGCTCGCCGACGGGCTGCGCGCGAAGCACAGCTTCGGCCAGCCGGTCTTCGACGGTAGCGAGTTCGGCAAGAAGATCAAGGAGAACCCGCTGGTGGCGATCCACCCGGTCGTGCGGGTGCACCCGGAGACGGGCGAGCGGGCGCTGTTCGTCAGCCCGAGCTTCACCAGCCGCGACAACGAGATCATCGGCTTCGGCCCACGCCAGAGCCGCGCGATCCTGGACCTCTTCTACGAGCAGATCTCCCGCCCGGAGTACACCGTCCGGTTCCGCTGGAATCCGGGTGACATCGCGTTCTGGGACAACCGGGCGACCGCCCACCTCGGCCCGTCCGACGTGGACATCACCGAGTTCGACCGGGTGCTCTACCGGGTGACGCTCGAGGGCGACGTCCCGGTCGGCGTCGACGGCCGCTCCTCCGAGCTGGTCGCCGGCCAGCCGTTCCTCGCCGGCTGAACCGCGGCGGGTAGCCGCGTTTCCCGAGCCACTTCGAACCACTTCAAACACTTCGAACCGCCTCCCCGGACCGGGCCGTGACCCGGCCGGGAAAGACGGCGCCGCGCGCGTCCACTCCTCAGGCGCGCGCGGCGCCGCCGCATGCCGTTGTCCAGTCGTCCTGTGGATGGAGAATCCGATGCAGCACCGAAGGCCGCGTAGACGGCTGTACTCCCTCGCCGCCATCGCGGCCGTGCTGGCGGTGGGCGTCGCCGCCTGCGGTGGCGGTGGGGAATCGTCGTCCTCGTCCCCGTCGTCCCCCGGCGGTAAAACCACGCTGCGGGTCGGCGACCAGGGCAAGACCCTCGAGCTGCAGCTGACCCTGTCCGGGCAGGACAAGGGCGCCCCGTTCGGCCTCGACTACAGCACGTTCGCCGACGGGCCGCACATGAACGCCGCGTTCAGCGCGAACCGGCTCGACGTCGGTTTCATGGGCGACACGCCCGTGCTTTTCGCCAACGCCTCGGCCGCCGGCATCACGGCGGTGGCCGTCGCCAAGTCGACCAGGAACTCGCAGACGATCTACGTGAGCAAGGACTCCGGCATCCATACGCCGGCCGACCTCAAGGGCAAGAAGGTCGCCGTCACCGTCGGCACGTCGCTGCACGGCTACCTGCTCCAGCAGCTGGACTCGGCCGGGCTCACCGAGAAGGACGTCACGCTGGTGAACGTCCCGGCCACGAGCCTCGTCTCGACGTTCACGTCCGGCCAGGTGGACGCCGTCGTCTGGGTCAGCCAGTACGGTGCCGCGCTCACCGGTACCGGCGCCCAGGAGATCGAGACGGCGCCGCTGCCGCAGTACTCCGTCATCCTCGCCTCGAAGTCAGCGTTGAAGGACCCGACGAGGCGCACGGCCATCGAGGACTTCCTCGTGCGGCTCTCCCGCGCCTCCACCTGGCCGAAGGCGCACCCGGACGCGTGGGTGCAGGCGTACTACGTCCAGCTGCTCAAGCAGGACCCGGCCACCAGCCGGACGTTCTTCGACAGCCTGCCGGCCACCCAGTACGCACCGGTCACCGACGACTTCGCGCAGTTCCAGCAGAAGCAGGCCGACCTGCTGATCGACGCCGGCCAGCTTCCGAAGACTCTCACGGTCGGCGACGAGATCGACGCCGCCTTCAACGCCGAACTCACCGGGAAGTTCGCCGCCGCCGGGCTGACGACATGACGGAGGTCGGCTACCTGCCCACGATCGTCCCACCGCCGGGGGCCGATCCCCGCGGCCTTCCCGCGTCGCCGGCCGGCGGCGCCGCGGCCGGGAGGCGCGCGAACGCCGCGCCCGCGGCGACCACGCCCACCCTCGAGGACCCCACCGGCGGCCGGCGCTCCCACGGGACCCGGCTGTCGGCTCCCGGCTGGATCCGCCGGCTCACGGGCCCGGCGGTGCTGCTCGCGGTCTGGTGGGCGATCACCGGTACGGGTCTGGTCGGCGGCAGGGTACTCGCCTCGCCACTGGCCGTCGCCCGCGCCTTCGGGGATCTGGCCGGCGACGGAGAGCTCTGGGACAACCTGTCGGTGTCGCTCGTCCGGGTCGGCTGGGGCGTGCTGTTCGGCGTGGCGGCCGGCCTAGTCCTCGCCGTCCTCGCCGGGTTCTTCCGCGCCGGCGAGCACGTCGTCGACTCGTCGATGAACTTCCTGCGGACGATCCCCATCATCGCCCTGCTGCCACTGATCATTGTCTGGATCGGCATCGGCGAGTCGGCCAAGATCTTCCTGATCTCGGCCGGCGTCGTCTTCCCGGTCTACATGAACACGTTCGCCGGCATCCGCGGCGTCGACGTCAAGCTCGTGGAGGCCGGCCGCACGTTCGGGCTCGGCCGCCTCGGGCTCATCCGCCGCGTCATCGTTCCCGGCGCACTGCCCGGATTCCTCATCGGGCTGCGCTGGTCGCTCGGCGTCGCCTGGCTGCTGCTGGTCTTCGCCGAGCAGGTCAACACCGACCGCGGCATCGGCTACCTGCTCACCAGCGCCCAGGGCTGGAACCGCACCGACATCATCATTCTCTGCCTGGTGATCTACGGTGTGCTCGGCCTGCTCTGCGACGGCATCGTCCGCGTTCTCGAAGGGAGTCTGCTGTCATGGCGACGCGGCTTCAGCGGCACCTGAGCACCCCGGCGCCCACTGGCACCCCGGATGAGGCCAGCCAGGCCCCCGGCCTGACCGGCCTGACCGACCGCACCGCTTCTGCCGCCGGATCGGCCGGACCGACCGGGGGCGACACCGACGGCGTGGCGGTGCGGGTGCGCGGCCTGCGCCGGGCCTTCGGCGAGCGGGTCGTGCTCGACGGCCTGGACCTGACGATCGCCGCCGGCGAGTTCGTCGCGCTGCTCGGGCGCAGCGGATCGGGCAAGAGCACGCTGCTGCGCATCCTCGGCGGGTTCGACACCGCCATCGAGGGCGACGTGCTCGCGGCGACGCGACGCTCGGTCGTCTTCCAGGAGGCACGGCTGCTGCCGTGGACCCGGGCGCTCGGCAACGTCACTCTCGGCCTGCCCGGTAAGGACGTCGCGGCCCGCGGCCGGGCGGCGCTCGCCGAGGTCGGGCTCGGGGGCCGGGAACGGGCCTGGCCGGTGACGCTGTCCGGCGGCGAGGCACAGCGGGTGGCACTCGCCCGGGCGCTGGTGCGCGAGCCGGACCTGGTGATGCTCGACGAGCCGTTCGGCGCGCTCGACGCCCTGACCCGCATCCGGATGCACGCCCTGCTGCGGGAGCTGTGCCGCCGCCACCGCCCCGCCGTCCTGTTCGTCACCCACGACGTCGACGAGGCGATCCTGCTGGCTGACCGCGTGCTGGTCCTCACCGACGGCCGGCTGTCCCTCGACGTCCCTGTGGACGTCGCGCCGCCGCGGCTACGCTCCGACCCCGCGTTCGCCGCGCTGCGCTCCTGCCTGCTGGCCGAGCTGGGCGTCGACGACATCGCCGAAGGCACCTACTGACCGTGCCCGAGGGGAGTCCGCCAGCCTCTCCCCTGGCCGACTCCCCTCGGCGTTCCGCGGCAGCGCGAACGGGGTCGTCAGGAGAAGGAGCCCGGCGGCCGCGATCGCGACGCGGGCCCCCGTGAGGCTGGCGAGCACGCCCCACAGGGCGGTCAGGGCCGCGGTCCCGGCCCTGCTGGTGATCGACCAGGCCGCCAGGGTCCTGGCGACACGCTGGGGATCGGTGTGGTCGAGCCGGTAGGTGGCGAACACGGGGTTGAACACTCCCACGCAGGTGACCAGGCCGAGCTGGACGGCGATGACGAGCACGATCCCGGCCGTGCCGGGGCAGACGAAGGCCAGTCCGAGTGACCAGCAGGCGCGCGCCGCACCCGCGACGCGCATCACCCGTCGCGATCCGTATCGCGCGACCAACGGTCGCGAAAGGCGGGAGCCGACGAGACCACCGACGCAGGGCGCCCCAAACGCGAGGCCGTACTGCCAGGGTTCGAAACCAAGGCGGCCGAGCATGAGGACGGCGAGCAGCGGCGACGTCGCCATGATCAGCCCATTGACCATGATCGTATTGGCGAACAACGGGCGCAGCGCGGGATCGGTGAGGATGTACCGCCATCCTTCGAGGAGATCGCGGGCTCGCAACTGAGGCCGGTCGGACCGCGCCTGGGCTGGCTGCGGCTCCCGTCCGCCCATGGCGCGGATACCCAGCGCCGAGAGCAGGTAGCTGACGGCGTCGGCCACCACGGTCGTCACGGGCCCGAAAAGACCGATCATGGCTCCGCCGAGCGGCGGTCCGAGCACGGTGGCGGTCCAGGTCGTGGACTCGAGGCGGGCGTTCGCGACGAGCAGGTCGTCTCCCCGCAGGATGCCCTTCAGGCACGCGCCACTGGCGGCGACGAAGGCGATGTCGGCCGCCGCGACGATGACCGACACGACCAGGAGCTGGGCGAAGCTGAGCGAACCCACCGCGAACGCCGCGGGGACGCTCAGCACCGCGGCGAACCGCGTGAGGTCCATCGCCACCATCACCGGCCGCTTGCGGCGGAACTCCACCCAGGGGCCCAGCGGCACCGCCACGGCCACCCCCACCGCCAGCCCGGCCGCCGCCAGCTCCGAGACCTCGATCGGCCCGGCATGCAGCACCAGGATCGCGATCAGAGGAAACGCGTCGAACGCGAGCCGTGTGCCCGCCGTGCTGACCGTGAAGGCCGCCCAGAGCCATCCGAACTGCCGGCCCAGCGATCGCCCACCCCGCACACCCAACGCGGCCCTCCAAGGCACTCCAACAACGTGGCGTTGACCGGGCCATCAAAGCGGGTGCCGGAAATCCGGATCAAACAACTGCTTTGCCGGCGAGCCACAACCATGCGTTGTACGGCTAACGTTGACGGCCGTGGACATCGAGGCCGTGCGCACCTTCGTCGCCGCCGCGGACGCGGGCCAGTTCCAGGAGGCCGCCGCGGATCTGTCGGTCACGCAGCAGGCCGTGTCCAAGCGCGTCGCGTCGCTGGAGCGGGACCTCGGTGCGCGGCTGTTCACCCGCACCGCGCGTGGCGTCCAGCTCACCATCGACGGGCAGGCGTTCCTGCCGCACGCCCGTGACCTTCTCCGGGCCGAGGAGCGGGCGGCCGCCTCGGTGCGTCCCGGCCGTCGTGCGCTGCGCGTCGACGTGATCAGCCGGCGGGTCGCGCCGGCGGCGCTGCTGCGCGACTTTCACCGCGCGCATCCCGGCACCGAGCTCGACGTCGTGACCCTGTTCGACGCCGACGCCGCCATCGCCGCCGTCCAGTCCGGAATGATCGACGCGTCGTTCCGCGCGGTCACCGTGCCCGCGCGGCACCTCCCCGACGGCATCAGGACGGCTCGGGTCCTCGACGAGCCCCACCAGCTGCTCACCGGACCGCGCCACGAGCTGGCCGCCGCGCACGCGGTCACGCCCGCCCAGCTCGTCGGGCACCGGATCTGGATACCCGGAATCGCCCCCGGGACCGAGTGGGCCACCTACTACGACGACCTCGCCGCCGCGTTCGGCCTCACCATCGACGCGATCGGCCCCCACTTCGGCACCGAGCATCTCCTGGACGTGCTCGCGGACTCCGCGGAACTGGCCAGCCTCGTCGGCCAGCAGACCCGGTTCCTCTGGCCCGACTACTACGACCTGCGCCGCGTCGACCTGAAGGACCCGACGCCGGTCTACCCGCATTCACTGATCTGGCATCACGAGAATCCGCACCCCGCGCTCGCCACGTTCCGCGACTATTTCCGCTCCCGGTTCACCGCTCCCGAGCCCGACGACGCCGGAACCTGGTCCCCGACGTGGGCAACGCGGCCGGCGAAGCCGTGATGAGGGAGCCGACAGCCACAACCACCGAGCGAAAACCACGCGGCAGCTCGGTGGTTCTGGATTCCACTCCAGCGGCCAGGCATCGACCGGCATCCGTCCGATAAGTAGGTTGTGCGGGCATGGCCCTTGGAAAGGCGAGACCGACGTTCCGCTGCGACGACTGCGGCCAGCAATCGAGCGGTGCGAGCACGACGACCGTGACCGGCCGGCGGTTGTGTGCCAGCTGCGCCGACCAGCTGACCGGCGCGGCCGCGGGACTCATCGCCAACCAGGGCGATGGCCCCGCCGTCGGTGCGGCCATCGCCACCGCCGGTTGGTTCGCCGCGCTGCGCGCCCGGCGCCGCGCTCGTCGCCCGTCCGGCGACGAGGCATAGTGCTGCGGCAGTCGGCGTTGGCCCGCCACGGCGCGAGTTCTGGAGATCAGTCAGACGCTACGCGTTACTGACAACGGTTGGTCGGCCTCGGAGTTCGCGAGTCGAACGGGGTCGAGTCCGTCTCAGCTGGCCGATGAGAGCTCGGCGGGCGACCGGGCCCAAAGGCGCCCCTTGTGGGTGATCGCTCGCGCTGTCCAGAGCCGCAGAGCCCATGACATCCCGGGACAGTGCGTTTGAGCGATCGTGTGAGCAGTACCGAACTCCGCCTGCTGCGGTATCAGTTCGACGACGTTCGCGGCGACCCATACGACGACAACTGGCTAGTCGTCGGTGGAACGGTGACGACTCCCGACGGCACCTGGTCCTTTGCCGATCCGTGCCTGCTGACCCATGAAGCCCATGAGGTGTCCGCCTGGCTGCGCGCAGTGGCCGAGGGAGCAGCGGTTGTAACCGGACCTGATGCCGAAGGTCGGTTGTCTCCGGATACGTGGTTCGTCGAGCCGGTCCTGGCCGTCAGTCTCGCAGGTCGAAGCGGGGGTTCGGCGGTGATTCGCTTTCACCTGTCCCTGGAGGCGGCACCTCCATGGCGGCAGAACGATGATGAGGCGGACATTTACCAGCACGTCGTGGAGGTGCGGGTGGATGCAGCTGCGTTGCTTCACGCAGCTGACCAATGGGAGCTTGCTCTGACTTCCTTCCCGACGCGCTGAGCAGCGGTGCCCTTCTCCGGGATGTCAGTCGGATCGTTGTGGCGGGCCGAGGTCGGTCAGCAGCTCCTCGATGCGGCTGGCAGCGCAATGGCGGCGTTCGAGCCCCCGGACCCAGCCGCAGCTGGCGGCGTCGACCTCGAGATCGTCGACCTCGAGATCGCTGTCACGGAAATCTGTACGACGTAAATCTGCACAACCTTCAAGGCGCGGCCTCCGGCCGCGCGCCGTGCCGCCGGCAACCAGGGGTGGCTGCCTGCCGGACCCCTCGCCCCGGAGGATCGCTAGTCCTCCACGCCATCGGCTCAGTGTCGTCGCACGATGGTCGAAACATCTAGGTTGCCCGTTTGGGAGGTACGTTTGAACCTCGACCAAGTTCTGAACCGCGCCATCGACGTCCGTAACCGCTACGGCGATCTCAATCGGCATGAGGGTCGGCGGGAATGGTGCTTGCAGGACTACATGCTGGGCTTCGTCGGCGACGTCGGCGACCTCGCCAAGTTGGTCATGGCTCAGGACGGCGCCCGCGACGTCCAAGATCTGCGGGGCGCCATCGAGCATGAGCTGTCCGACTGTCTCTGGTCGGTTGTCATTCTTGCCGATCGTCTCCATGTGGATCTAGGAGACGCGTTCTCTCGCACGATGGACGATCTTGAGTGTCGGATAGCCGCACAGCTCGACGGCGGCGGTTGATGTACTTCACTCCGGCCACCGTGGTGGGTGCGTCGTGCGCGCCGCCGGCGGGGTCCGTCAGCCCCGGGCGTGCCGGGTCTGCCACCCACCCGAATCAGACGTCAGGGCCACGACCAGCAGTGTTTCGCGCCCCTGACGTCTGACAGGATTCCCCGTGACGTCGCGCAGGCTGAGCGCGCGGCCGACTCCTGGACGCTGGTGGCGATCAAGACCAGTTCGCACCGCCTGCGGTGGAACAGAAAGCGCCCGTCCCCCGAGAAAGGGGACGGGCGCTTTCTTACCGCGGGAGGGTGTTACGGGACATCCACCACGGGGCTGCCGGGAAGGCAGCGGTCGGGCAGCGGCGAACCCCCACACCCCGTCAGAATTCGAAGGATCTGCGGGTCGTGGTCGCTGGTCTGGTCGGAGAACTCGGCGTTGATGTGCACCACGCCGTACCCGTAGCCCTTGATGGTCGGGCTGATCAGGATGTGGTCCAGCACCTGCGAGTTGCCGTCGAACACGTAGCTGTACTGCTCGTTCGCGGGCAGGTCGTTGATCAGCGTCCTCAGCAGCGTGCCGTTGTCGGTCAGCGTCGCCAGGGTCGGGCTGAACTGGTAGTCGTTGAGGTCACCCAGGACGACCACCCGGGCGGTGTTGCCGCTCTTGGCGGCCAGGTCGGCGACGAAGTTGCGAACCTCGGTCGCCTGGGCACCGCGCTGGGTCTCGGAGACCCGGTTCGGCGGCTGCACCGCGGCGGTGAGCGGGTAGTCGCCACCCTTGCTGTTGAAGTGGTTGGCGATGACGAACAGCTGCTTGTCGCCGTCGTAGTTGAACTCGCCGACCAGGGGCTTGCGGCTGGCGTTCCAGGCGGAGCTGGTCGGGTTGATGCGGCCGGGAGAGGCCGACAGGAAGATCTGGTTGCTGGTCGGGCGCTCCTTCTGCACGGTCACGGCCGTGTTGGCGTCGCCGCCGGGACGGTCGACGAAGGTCACCCGGGCCGGGTTGAACAGGAACACCTGGCGGATGTTGCCGCCGGGCGCGCCGCCGTCGGTGCCGTTGTTGGGGTTGATCGAACGCCAGGCGTAGGTCGGGCCACCGGCCGCCACGATCGCCGCGATGAACTTGTTGACGGTCTGATCGGCGGCGACGGTGCCGTCGTCGACGGTGCCGTTGTTGTCCTGGATTTCCTCCAGGGCGATGATGTCCGGCTTGCCGAGGTTCACGACGACGGCCTGGGCCAGCCGCGCGAACTTGGTGTCGGGGTCGCCGGCGGCGAGGTTCTCGACGTTGTAGGTGACGATGGAAAGGTCGCCACTCTTCTTCGGTGGGTTGACCTTCTGCGGCTTGAGCCCGCCCTCGGTGATGGCGCCGAGATCGGTGGTCTGGATGACGTATCCACCGAACGACTGGTAGTCAACGACGCCGATCGAGCCGCCCGCGAGGGTGGAGCCGACGTTGGCGGCGGGGGCGCCGTTCAGGGCAGCGAGCATCAGACGCCCGCTGTTGGGATCAGCGTAGGAGGAGTACACCGTGCCGCCGCGCGGGGTGGGGTTCTGGTTCGGCTTCAGGGTGACCCAGAGCTCACCGAACTCGGTGTTGACCGGGCTGACGAGGCGGGTGTCCTGGGCAACGGCGACCCGCATGCCCTCGTGGACCTCCAGCCAGTCGAGCACGTACGAGTTCGGCTCGAGGGGCTGGGCCTCGAGGCTGCCCGTCTTGGTGAAGGCGTCGGCGAAGGTGACGGGGACCGGCGCGGGCAGCGCGTTGCCGCTCGTCAGCTTGACGGTGTTGATCGAGCCGCCGAGCTCGGTCAGCGACTGCGCACCGGTGGCGGGGCGGAACTCGCTGACCCGGCCGGTGGTCAGCACCGAGTCGCCGCTGACGACGGCGGGGCTGGTCGTGCCCGTGAAGACGAAGATGCCTTCGCTGGTCAGCGGGTCGGCGTCGGCCGACGGGTCCTGCATCCAGTAACCGCGGGAGTTGCCCGTGGTGCGAACGGCGGTCACGATGCCCGGCACGTTGGTGACGTTCTGACCGACGATCGGGGAGATCCGGCCGGCCCCCTGGATGTCGTGGATCCGGGTGGTGCCGGGGGTCGGGTCGGTCGGGCCACCAGGGTTGTCGGTGGCGGTCACGGTGGTGCCAGCCGTGTTGGTGGCCTTGGGCACGCCCGAGGTGAAGTCGACCGAGTTGTTGTCGGTGTCGGTCAGGGCACCGCCGCGGGCGTCCGCCGTACTGTTGGTCAGCCCGGGCGCGGCGAGGGTCTCGACGTTGGCGGTGGCGCCGTAGCCGACGAGGTCCTTGACGTTCGGCGCGGTGGAGCAGGAGATGCCGCAGCCGACCAGCGGGATGGCGGCGGTGCTTAGGGCGACGACGCCGGAGGTGGCCGACATCGGGACACTGCCCGTGGCGTCGGGGGCCGGCAGGTCGAGCGTGCCGGCCGCGCCGGCGGCTTGCTGGACCAGGTAGCGGCCGTTCGCCGGGATCGAGCCGTGCAGGGCCGTCATCTGGAAGACGGCACCCGCCGCCGAGGCGTACTGAACGCTCCAGCCCTCGACGCTGATCGGGCTGGCCGTGAGGTTCGCCAGCTCGATGAAGTCGTTCTTGAAGGCTGCTCCCGAGTTGCCGCCGCCGCCGTAGACGGCCGAGATGACGACGTCGGTCGACAGCGCGTTCGCGGGGGCCGGGATCGTCGTCAGGGTAGCCGCGACCACGAACGGCAGACTCGCCGCCATGATCCAGCGGCGCGCTCTGAGTTTTGGCACAGGTGTCCTACTCCTAAAGGGAAGGTTCTCCCCAGGAGCATGGTGCTCGCCGTGATCTGGTGGAAGTACCTATTCCGGTGAACTGTCGTGATGACTCTAGGTGTTCCTCGTCTATTTCCATCGCGTTTCGCTGCCGGTGGGGACGGCGTCGAGGTAGGCGGGTCGATGGGCGCCTCGGCATGACGGTGACCAGCCAGAAGTCGGCCGCCACCGCCGGCGCGCGGGTAGTCGCCGGCTCGTCCGGCCGACCAGCCGGCGCCGCTCGACGAAAGGTGGGATGGATGCGGACATTTCGACCGCCTTTGCCGGGCTCGAAACACTGACCGGGCACGAACGAAGACGCGACCGGCCGCTTGGTCCGGTAACGGACGGTGTGCGGGTGCCCGTCGTTCCCATCCTGCGGCTACCGACCGGCGGCGGCGCGCAGGGGGCCGGCGCACCAGCGGTCGACGTCGGCGCGGCCGCGCAGGCGGACGATCGGGAGCTCGGGACGCCGCTCGCGCAGGGCGGCGATCCGTCGCGAGCTCTTGTGATGGGTCGACCATGCCCAGCGCACGATGTGCTCGCGGTCGGTGAGGATCGTGCGCAGCGGCGGCTCGATGTTGCCGTTCCAGAGGACCTCGCGGCGCAATCGGCGGCGCAGGGTACGGCGGATGACCTGGCGCATGACCGTTCGGCGGGGCAGGTCGAGCCAGACCATCAGGTCGGCCCGGTCGGCAAGCAGGTCGCGCGCTTCCCGGTACTGCCACTCCGTGACCCAGGCGGACCCGCCGCTGAACGCCTCGACGTCCGCCAGGAACGACTCCCGGCGCGTCCAGCCGGGACCGTGGAACAGCCCGTCGATGTCGACGTGCGGAATTCCCAGCGTCTCCCCCACTCGCCGGGCCAACGTCGTCTTTCCCGACCCCGACGTCCCCGCCACCACCACCCGCCGCGGTCGCCCCGGCAATGGATCCGTGTCCGCCAACATCACCACTTCGCCGAGGATAGCGATCGCCACGACCGCGACCGTTGCGGCGAGCTGGTGAGGACCGGTGAGGAGAACCGAGGAGAGGTGAGAAAGGTGAGGAGTGGCCGCAGGGCGAGGCCGCGGACCCGGCGCCAGGTCAGCCGCCTCTCACGCTCGGCCCGGGAAAGCCGAGGCGGCGGGCGAGGTCCGGGGCGGCCGCCAACAGCGCGGGCGGGCCGAACACGGCCACCGCGAGTGCCCTCTCGTCCGGCCCGCCACCCGTCCTGAGCTCGGCACGGTCCGCGCGCAGCTGCGCCACGAGCCGGTCACCCGCCGGGGTCCGGGGACTTGACACCGCGATCACGACGAGCGCGGCGACGATCGTCACCACCAGCTCGAAGATGAGGAACCCCAGCGAGGAGTGCCGCGCGTGGCCGGACACCACGCGTCGGAGACCGACGGCGAACAGCGGGACGAACACCAGGGCCGCCAGCCGGACCGCCCGGACCTGCTCCGGGGACGGGGACAGGTGCTGGCGGACCAGGTGCGCACGCAACGCCGCCAACGCCGGGTCCGCCGCCAGGTAGCCGGCCAGCCGGGCCGGTTGGCCGGTGCCCGTCGCGCCGATCCTGGCGCGCACCGCCGACTCGGCGGGGCTGAGCAGCCAGGGCAGGCCGGTCAGCGTCAGCGCGCCCGCCGTCGGCCCGGTGGCCACCAGTTCCCGCGCGTGCAGATGCACTACGGCCGTCTCCACGACCCGCTGTGGGCCGCCCGTCAGGTAGGCGACCTCGTCCCGGGTCAGGGCGTTCGGACTGACCGTCGGGGCCTCCCTCGGCCCACGTGCCCACCGGACGAGGAACGCCGCCACGACCATCAGGGCGAGCAGCGTCAGGGCGTAGCCGATCACGAAGTCCGGGCCGCTGGCGCCCCAGTCGACATCGCCGCCCGAGCCGCCGGAAAGGCCGCCGCCCGCCTGAACCGCCCCAGCCATGGCTACGCCGCGCCGCGCCGCGCCGAGCTGGGCTAGGGCTTGCGGCCGACGCCGCAGTGGCCGTCGACCGGAGCGGGCAATGCGCCGTCCGGGGTGGGGTCCGGCCGCCAGTGGGTGTGCGGCACGACTCCCGGGTCGACCAGCTCCAGGCCCTCGAAGCGTTCGGCGAACCGTTCCGGCGTGCGCAGGATGTAGGGAAGCGCCCCCGACTCGTTGTAGTCGTCCTGCGCGTCGCCGAACCCGCTGTCGCCGGCCGGCTGGGTCCCGTCATAGCTGGCCAGGTAGCTGCCCGAAGGCAATGCGTCCAGGTACTGCTTCACGATGGATCGCAGCTCAGCGTCGTCGGGGATATGACCGAGGACACCCATCAGCATCAGAGCTACAGGCCTGGTGAAGTCCAGGGTCCCGGACGCGGCGGCCAGGACGCTCTTCGGGTCGCGCAGGTCGGCGTCGAGGTAGTCGGTGACGCCCTCGGGAGTGGTCGCCAGCAGCGCGCGGGCGTGCGTCAGAACCAGCGGGTCGTTGTCGACATAGACGATCCGGCATTCCGGGGCGACGCGTTGGGCTACCTCGTGCGTGTTGTCGGCGGTGGGCAGGCCGGTTCCGATGTCGAGGAACTGGCGGATCCCGGCCTCGCCGGCCAGGTAACGCACCGAGCGGACGAGGAAACCGCGGGAGGCACGCGCGAGCTCCCCGATGCCGGGGAACACCTTCAGGTATTCCTCGCCCGCCGTCCGGTCGACTGGATAGCAGTCCTTGCCGCCAAGCCAGTAGTTCCAGATACGTGCGGAATGCGGCACCGACGTGTCTATCGAGTCCGACAAGGCGACGACCTGGTCGGAGCCCTGCGCGCTGGTTGCCGACGGTTCTCCGACCATGTGGGTGGTCTCCGCGTGGTATAGGACGGCCAGTTCGCCCACCCTATCGCCGACCGTACCGGACCTACCACCCCCCGCAGCCCCGATGTTCTACCCGCCGGAGCGCCCCGGCATTGTTCGCAAGCAAGAAGGAGGCGCCCCGGCGGAGGAACGGTCAGGCGGGGTCGTAGGCGAGGTTGGGGCGCAGCCACCGCTCCACGTCGGCGACGTCCTTGCCCTGCCGGGCGGCGTAGTCCTTGACCTGCTCCCGGGAGATGCGGCCGACGGTGAAGTAGCGGGCCGCGGGGTTGGCGAAGATCAGGCCGCTGACGGCGGCAGCGGGAGTCATGGCGTAGGACGACGTCAGGCGCATTCCCAGCTGCTCGGCACCGAGGATGTCGAACAGGGCGCGCTTCTCGGTGTGGTCGGGGCAGGCTGGGTAGCCGAGGGCGGGACGGATGCCGCGGAAGCGCTCGGCATGCAGGTCCGCCAGCGCCGGCTCGGCCTCGGGCTCGAACCAGGCGCGGCGGGCCTCGAGGTGGATGTACTCGGCGAACGCCTCGGCGAGGCGGTCGGCGAGCGACTTGGCCATGATCGACCGGTAGTCGTCCTGGGCGGCCTCGAAGCCGGCGGACAGCGCCTCGGCGCCCTGGATGGAGACCGCGAACGCGCCCATGTGGTCTCCCCCGCCGGCCGGGGCCACATAGTCGGCCAGGCAGCGGTTCGCCCGGCCGGCCGGCTTCTCGGTCTGCTGGCGCAGCATCGGGAAACGGACCTCACCACCCCCGGCGCCGGCAGCAGCACCGGCACCGGTTCCACCGGCGCCGGCCACGTCGAAGACGAGGTCGTCGACGTCGGCGTGGGCCGGCCAGAAGCCGTAGACCCCGTGGGCGGTGAACGACCCATCGGCGATGATCTGGTCGAGGAGGGCGTTGGCCTCGTCGAACAGCTCCCGCGCCACGGGCTCGTCCAGGATCGCCGGGTAGGTGCCCTTCAGCTCCCAGGCGAGGAAGAAGAACCGCCAGTCGATGAACTCGCGCAACTCCGCGATGGTGGGCGTCACCGTCCGCGTCCCGGTGAAAGCCGGCGTCGGGAGGCCCTCGAAGCTGACCTGCTCGCGGTTGGCCCTGGCCTTCGCGAGCGAGAGCAGCGGGCGCTGCTGGCGGTTCTCGTGCTGCTCGCGCAACGTCGCCTGCTCCTCGCGGTTGCGCACGTCCAGCGCCGCGGCCCGGTCGGAGTCGAGCAGGTCGGAGACGACCCCGACGACGCGGGACGCGTCGAGGACATGCACCGTCGTCCCCTCGTAGGCGGGGGCGATGCGCACCGCGGTGTGCTGGCGCGACGTCGTCGCGCCGCCGATGAGCAGCGGCAGCTTCAGCCCGCGCCGCTCCATCTCGGCCGCGACGCTGACCATCTCGTCCAGCGACGGGGTGATCAGCCCGGACAGGCCGACCGCGTCGGCGCCCTCCGCGACCGCCGTGTCGAGGATCTTCGTCGCCGGCACCATCACCCCGAGGTCGATGACCTCGTAGTTGTTGCAGCCGAGGACGACGCCGACGATGTTCTTGCCGATGTCATGGACGTCGCCCTTGACGGTCGCCAGCACGACCTTGCCGGCACCGCGGCCCGGGTCGATGCGGCCCTCAGCGAGGGCCTTCACCTTCTCGGCCTCCATGTACGGCTCGAGGTAAGCGACGGACCGCTTCATCACCCGGGCGGACTTCACGACCTGCGGCAGGAACATCTTGCCCGCGCCGAACAGGTCACCGACGACCTTCATGCCGTCCATCAGCGGGCCCTCGATGACCTCGAGCGGCCGCGCGACCTGCTGCCGCGCCTCCTCCGTGTCCGCCTCGATGAAGTCCACGATGCCGTGCACGAGGGCGTGCGAGAGCCGCTCGCGCACCGGCGCCTCCCGCCAGGACAGGTCGGCGCCGCGGCGCGGCCCGGTGGCGCCGCCGCCGGACGCGCGCAGCTCCTCGGCGTAGGTGACGAGCCGGTCGGTGGCGTCCTCGCGGCGGTCGAACAGCACGTCCTCGACGAGTTCGAGCAGGTCGGCCGGGATGTCCTGGTAGACGGTCAGCTGGCCGGCGTTGACGATGCCCATGTCCAGCCCGGCCTGCACGGCGTAGTACAGGAACGCCGAGTGCATCGCCTCGCGGACGACGTCGTTGCCGCGGAACGAGAACGACAGGTTCGAGATGCCGCCGCTGGTCCGGACGCCCGGGCAGCGCTCCTTGATGATCGGCAGGGCGTCGATGAAGGCCTTGGCGTAGCCGTTGTGCTCGGCGATGCCGGTGGCGACGGCGAGCACGGCCGGGTCGAAGATGATGTCCTCGGCCGGGAAGCCGACCTCCGGGGACGTCAGCAGCTTGTAGGCCCGCTCGCAGATCTCGACCTTGCGCTCGGTGCTGTCGGCCTGGCCCTGCTCGTCGAAGGCCATGACGACGACGCCCGCGCCGTAGGAGCGGATCAGCCGGGCGTGCTCCAGGAAGGGCTCCTCGCCCTCCTTGAGGCTGATCGAGTTGACCACGCCCTTGCCCTGCACGCAGCGCAGCCCCGCCTCGAGCACGGTCCACTTGGAGCTGTCGATCATGATCGGGATGCGGGCGACCTCGGGCTCGGTCGCGATCAGGTTGAGGAACGTCGTCATGGCCTGCTCGCCGTCGAGCAGGTCGGCGTCCATGTTGACGTCGAGGATGTTCGCCCCGCCGCGGACCTGCTCGAGGGCGACGTCGACGGCGCCCTGGTGGTTGTCGGCCTCGATGAGGCGGCGGAACTTGGCCGAGCCGGTGACGTTCGTCCGCTCACCGATCATGACGAAGCCGGTGTCGGGACCGATCTCGAACGTCTCCAGGCCGCTGAACCGGGTGCGCTCGGGTGGCCCGGCCACCGGCCGTGGCGTGACGCCGTGGACGGCCGCGGCCACCGCGGCGATGTGTCCCGGAGTCGTGCCGCAGCACCCGCCGACGATGTTGACGAGACCCGAGGTCGCGAACTCGCCGAGCAGCTGCCCGGCCTCGTCGGGGGTCTGGTCGTAGCCGCCGAACGCGTTGGGCAGGCCGGCGTTCGGGTAGCTGGCGACGTGCGTACCGGCCAGACGCGCGAGCTCGGCGACGTAGGGGCGCATCTCGGCGGCGCCGAGCGAGCAGTTCAGGCCGACGACCAGCGGGTTCGCGTGCGCGATGGACGTCCAGAAGGCCTCGACCGTCTGCCCGGACAGCGTCCGCCCGGACATGTCGACGATCGTGACGGAGATCCACAGCGGCAGGTCGGGCGCGGTCTCCTGGGCGGCGGCGATCGCGGCCTTCGCGTTGAGCGTGTCGAAGATGGTCTCGATGAGCAGCAGGTCGACGCCGCCGTCGGCGAGCGCGGCGATCTGCTCGGAGTAGGAGGCCTTGACCTCGTCGAACGTGACGGCTCGGTAGGCGGGCTCGTCGACGCGCGGTGACAGCGACAGCGTGACGTTGAGCGGGCCGATGGAGCCGGCGACGAACCGGGGGCTACCCGTCTCCGCCGCGACCTCGTCGGCGGCCTCGCGGGCCAGCCGCGCGCCGGCCAGGTTCATCTCCCGGACCAGCGGCTGCAGGCCGTAGTCGCCCTGGCCGATGCTGGTCGCGGTGAACGTGTTCGTCGTGACGACGTCCGCGCCCGCGGTCAGGTACTGGCGGTGGACGTCCTGGATGACGTCCGGGCGGGTGAGGTTGAGCAGGTCCGGGTCGCCGGTGACGTCACGCGGATGGTCGGCGGGGACGAAGCCGCCGAGCCGGTAGTCGGCCGGGGTCAGGCCCACGCCCTGCAGCATCGTTCCGTAGGCGCCGTCAAGGATGACCACCCGTTGGGCGAGCAGATCCTTGAGCGCCTGGATCCGTCGCGCCCGCTCGTCCTCGCGAACCTGGTTGACGGCGACGACCACCTGGCTACCTCCCGCACACGTTGTGGGAGGCGCCCTTGGGGATGCTGAAACCAGCCGAGCGTGGCGGGCCCACTCAGTGACTCAGCAGGCAATCCAGCATCCGTGGCCCGTCGCAGCGCCTCTCGACCTGCCTACGACCTTACTAAGTCGCGCCGCCATGTCACACGTGGGCCTCGCCGCCTCGCGACGCTCTGCCGCGCCCTGTCACGGATTCCCGGGCCAGGAGCCGGCAACGTCAGGGCCACACCCACCAGCCGCACGGACCACACCCTCAGTCGCTTCCTTCGCCAGACCACGCGTGAACAGGCGGAGAACGCTGAGAGACAGGGAATGAGTGGCCGGCGTCACAGATGAGTGGTTGGCATCACATCAGTCTTTGCTGGGACTAAACCAGTTGACGGGCGGATTTGTCCTCGGCAAGGCTCCTTTAAATCCACCTTCAGGTGGGAGCGACCGCGCCTGCCCGTCGTCGAGCTCCGAGGAGGTCCAGGTGGCCGTCGCGACGAACGACGCCCAGGGCCCGGCCCAGCCCGGGCCGCGGCGCGGACGCGACCACGGGCCCGGCAGGGATCCGGAGAGGGAGCCAGGCCCGGAGTCCCACCCGACCACCGCCCGCGCCACGGCGGCGGGCGCGGCGGGCAACGGGCTGCCGCGCTGGTGGCAGGAGATCCTCGGCATCGCGCTCCTCTACGGCGCGTACACCGGCGTGCGGGGCCTCAAGAGCGACGACCTCGCCAGGGCGGACGACATCGGCCGCGAGGTGCTGCGCCTGGAGAACGTCTGGCACCTCAACCCCGAGCACAGCCTCAACGACTTCCTGGCGCACGTGCCGGCGCTGGCGGTGCCCGCCTGCTACTTCTACGCGACGCTGCACTACGTCCTCACGCCCGCCGTGCTGATCTGGATGTACCGGCGCAACCCAGGCCACTACCGGGTCGCGCGCAGCACGATCCTGCTGACGACGGTCATCGGGCTGGTCGGGTTCTGGCTGCTGCCGACGACCCCGCCGCGGCTGCTGGTCGGCGCCGGGTTCCACGACACCATGGCCGCCGTCTCGGGCTGGGGCTGGTGGGGAGGCGACGCGAGCGCGCCGCGCGGGCTGGGCGGGCTCACCAACCAGTACGCGGCGATGCCGTCGCTGCACTGCGGCTGGGCGCTGTGGTGCGGCTATCTCCTGGCCCGGTTCGCCCGCCGCCGGGCCGTCCGAGTGATCGGGGCGTGCTACCCGGTCATGACGACTCTCGTCGTCATGTCGACCGGCAACCACTATCTGCTCGACGCCGTCGCTGGCTTCGTCGACCTGCTGCTCGCCGTCGCGATCGTTCTCCTGGTCCGCCGGGCGCTGCCCCGCCGGCGCCGGCCCACCCCCACGGGGGCCGAGGACACGGGCGAGCAGATCCGTCAGCGGACGGCGGTGAGGAACGGGCTCGGGGTGCCGCTCCAGGACACGTAGAGCTGCTCGCGGGCGCGGGTGCAGGCGACGAACAGCGCGCAGCGTTCCTGCAGGAGGTCCACGGCGTGCGCGTAGGGGTCCTCGTCGACGGATGCCACCGAGCCGAGGGCAGGCACGAGCCCGTCGGACACGCCGACCACGGCCAGGCAGCGGAACTCCAGTCCTTTCATCCCATGCATCGACCCGACGGCGACGGGGCTTGCCGGGGCGACGCCCCGGCGGCCCTTCAGCTTCGGCTTGCTGAGCGCCCTGGCGATGATCCCCGCGTCGGTCAGCGCCGTGACCACCTCGTCGACGAGGGTGTTCCTGCGGGCCGCCACGCCGATCTCGGCCGGCTCGACGCCCGCGTCCAGCCAGCCACGGATCACCTCGACGAGGCCCTTGAGCTCGTCGGTCGGGGTCAGCGCGCCGACGAGCACCGGACGGCGGCCGTGCAGTTCGGAGCGGTATCCCGCGATCCGGTCGAGCCCACCGTCGAGGTCGTCGATCCGCTCGTCGCGCAGCATGCCGAGGCTCCACCCGAGGATCTCGGCGGTCGTGCGGTAGTTGATGGTCAGCCGGCTGGCCCGGCCGGCGACGTCGATGCCATGGTCCCGAAGAGTGACCCGGTGCCCGTAGATCCGCTGGTGGGCGTCGCCGGCGAGGAACAGGTCGTTCTGGTCGGGGCCGGCCGCGGCTCGCAGCAGCCGCCACTGGACGGGGCTGAGGTCCTGCGCCTCGTCGATGACGACGTGGCGGAACGGCCGGCGGCCGCCGGCCGGGACCGGGACGCCCGGCGCATGCGCGCCGAACAGGTCGGCGGGGACGGCGCCGGCCTCCAACAGCCGGGTCGCCTCGGCACAGACCATCGCGTAGGTGAGCGCGCCCAGCTCCCGCAGCCGAGCCTGGAAGGCCTCGACCGCGGCCCAGACCCGGGCGCGCTGCGCGGCGGCCAGCGCCCGGCCGCGCCCGGCGCGGGACGCTGCCTGGTACCCGGCCAGGTCGGTGATCCCGTGCCCGAGAATGACCTGGCGCCATTCGTCGGCGACGAACCGGTCGCCCAGCGCCAGCCCGTGCTCGGCGACGGTCTCCTGCCAGAGCACGGCCTCGTCGGAGCCGGCGAGCAGCGGCGGGTTGCCGTGGGCCGTCCGGTAGATCCGGTTCGCGACCTGGTCGACGGTGAGGACCGTGATCCGGTCGCGGATCTCGGCCTTCTCCTCCAGCAGGGCCAGGTTCGCCTCGATCGCCGAGGTCAGCGTCTTGGTGAAGGTGGTCAGCAGTACCGGGCCCTCACCGCCGGCGGCGAGGTGGCGGGCGCGGTGCAGCGCGACGACGGTCTTGCCGGTGCCCGGGCCACCGGTGACCCGGGCCGGGCCGCGGTAGTGGCCGAGAGCGACCTTGTTCTGGACGGGGTGCAGGAAGATCCGCCACAGGTTGAACGGGTGGCTCAGCATGTCCAGTAGCGCGGCGGGGCCGGAGACGAGCACCACCCGGTCCTGGCTGCGTTCGACGGCGGCCGTGACGTCGTCCGGGTCGAAGCGGGCTCGATCTGCCGTGACTCCGTCAGCGGCCACAGGCCGGGGCGCATCGCCGGTAAGGCCGGTGGCATCGGCCGCGATGTCCGCCCAGACCTCTTCGGGCGACATCCCGGCGGCCAGGCCGTAGAGCACCGACCACTGGCTGTCCGGCAGGAACGCCCTGGCCGTCTCGAGCTGGGCGACGTCGGTCAGGGCGCGGGCGAAGGCGAGCGTCTGGTCGTCGACGCCCAGCCGCCGCAGCGTCGCGTCGTCCACGTCCGCGAGCAGCCGCCGGTACCCGTCGACGCGGCTCGCCCAGCGGGTCAGCTCCGGCAGGGTCGCGTCGATCGCGACGCTGTCGCGGATCTCGATCCGGCCGGTGGCCGCGTTCACCGAGACCCGATGCCGCTGAGCCCAGGTGTAGGCCTCGTCGTGGGGCAGGACCTTGAGCAGGGTGAAGGAGTCGCCGCTGTCCGGGGCGAGGACGACGCCGCGCCAGAACTGGTCGATCCGGATCGTGCGCAGCCGACCGTCGCGCGCGTTACTGATCTTCTCGAGATGCAGGCCGGTGTGGGTGGCGTGCTCGAACTTCGCGAACGTGTCGGTGACCTTCTCCTGGACGGGCTTATCCAGCCGTGCGAAGTCCCGCAAGAAGTCCTTGTCGATACCCAGCCGAGCCACCGGAGCGTCCCCTCCCGTCCCACACCATGCGCACCCAGGCAACGGCTCGGCCATGCCGGGACATCGCTCCCTGCGCCGACCCGGGCGCGCCCCTTGAGACCATACGAGCGGTTCAGCCGCTATCCGTACGGCTCGCGCCATTTCTGTTGCTGTTGCACCGAGTCCTGTCTCACCGAGCGAGTCGCCACGGTCCGGCATCGAGGCACCCACCGATGCCTCTCGCCGCCCTCATCCGCTATCAGCGTGTGAGCTTAGGTCACTCCGCGCGATTGTTCGAACACTAGTTCGACCGTGTCGCCCTCCGGAGCCGGGGCCCGTCGCAGGTTCCTTCGTCGATCTAGCAATTCCCGGCGATCTAGCACTTCCCTGGCAATTGCTAGGTACAGAACGCACCAGCCTCGGATGGATCTCCTATCTGGCCCAGGGGACGACAGCCGTCCGATAGTCGAGGACGCCGGGGACCGCGCGCAGACTCTCGATCGTCACCCGCAGAGTCTCCATCGTCGCGGCAGAAGATCTTGGGACTACGGCCAACCGACTCATCATCTTCGCGTCTGGCGCGCCTGCCGCCGGGAAGGCCACGCTGGCCAGTGCCTCGACCTTCCCCGGATCTGCAAGGACGACATCAAGGAGACGCTGGTCGACGCTGGCGCCCGGCGAGTCCGGATCGGCTTGACCTCAAGTGCGGTTGAGGTTGCAACCTAAGACCTATGACCGCTACCGACGTCCCCGCCGCCGTCGCGCCTGGCTCCGAGGTGTTCAGCGACCGCGAACTGAGCTACCTCGCCGGCCAGCGGCTTGGCCGGCTCGCCACCGTCGCGCCCGACAGCAGCCCGCAGAACTCGCCGGTCGGCTTTCAGGTCCGCCCGGACGGCATCGTCGAGATCTACGGCTACAACCTCGGCGCCTCCCGGAAGTTCCGCAATGTCGCGGCGACCGGCGTCGTCTCGCTGGTTGTCGACGACATCGCTTCGGTCGACCCGTGGAAGGTGCGGGGAGTCGAGATTCGGGGCACCGCCGAGGCGCTGACGGACATCGACCCGCCCCAGACGTGGCTGAGCCGCGAGGTCATCCAGATCCACCCGCGACGGATCTTGTCCTGGGGGCTCGACCCAGACCTCGAAGGCATGCAGGCCCGCACCATACCGACCGCCACCTGAACGGCGACTTGAGGTCGGGCGCCAGACGAATCTGAAGGTCATCTGAAGCGCGCCCCGGGCGACGTGATCTCGAATCGACGCCGTCAACCACAAAACAAGCCAGCCTGCCGCACACCAACCCGCGCCTCGCGGCGACGGCCAAAGGTGAGGATGCCCGGCAGATGATGCGCCCGCTCGACAGGCATAGCTGGTCGTGCCTCCACGTCCGGTCACAGCGGGTCTGCGGACCCCCATCGGGAGCTCCCGCCGCCCCGGCGGTACCGGGACTGCTGGCGATCGGCCGGTGAGATAGTGCCCACGAGGACCCGAGATGTGGTGACGGGGGCGGGGCTGGTGGCCGATTACACGATCGCGAACCCGGAGGACTGGGCGGCGCTGCGGCCAGAGGTGATCGTGGACCCGCTCATCTACCGGCTCGGCGAGCTCTTCCTCCAGGGCGGGCAGGGAGACTGGATCTGGGAACACGTCTCCCGGGACCTCGGCGGGCTCGTCTCCTTCTTCGACCTTCTGGTGCTGCACGATCGCCTGCCCGCGTTCAACTACGCAGTGACGTTTCCCGGCGGCTTCGACCGGGGAGACCCGGTGTTCGACGTCGTTAACCGGCGGGTCCCGATCATCGACCAGGTCAACGTCGGCTTCGCGGCATACACGGTCTCGAAGTCGGCCGCGCTCGACGTCCTGCGGGAGCGGGCGGACCGCGGGCACGGCGAGCTTCTTCCCACCCCGCTCGCCGTCGACCTGGCGCCGGAACTGTCCCGGATCGACTACAGCTGGTACCCGAGCCTCGGCGACCTGGCTGACCGGTACGCGGGACCGGCGCGGGTCGCCGCCTCGTTCCTTCTGGGTACGCTCCTGTTCTCCACCTATGCACAGCAGACCGGCGCGCCGCACGTCATGTCCGCGAAGCGCGGCAGGCTCTTCGCCGCAAGCGCCCTGGCAGCGCCGCGCGGTCGGTCCGACGCCGAAGACGCGATATTCGACGAGCTGCGCCGACGCTTCCAGCTCGCTGGCGAGGGGTGGCGCGACCGGGATCTGCCGTGGACGCCGTCGTTCCTGCCCTGGCTGGTCCAGAACGTCGATCCTGTCCGGACCCGGCCCACCGATGTCCTCGACAAAGCGCTGGAGCTGCGGGACCGGCGGGTAGTACGCGAGTACCGGACGGTCCGGGCGAACGCTCTGTCCGGCGACGACGACGCGCTCGCCGAGCTCAGGAAGCTCGCGGCGGCGATGGCCCAGGAACTACGGGTGGAACAGGATGGTTCCGGCGGCGCAAAGGCCATGCTCATCGAGGTGGGGCCGCGCGCGTTCGGCGCCGTGGCGGCGCCACCGCCGGCGGACTGTCCGGGCCGCTCGGCGTCGCGCTGGGCGCGCTGGCGGGTCTCGGAGCCGAGGAGATCCTCCGCCAGGTAGGCGAACGGGTCTGGGGTCTCGTATTCGCCCAGTTGCCCTTCGTCAGCTCCCGGAAGCTGCTCACCCGCGCCGTCCGCGCGGACTGGGAAACGCACGCCACCCTCGACCGCACCCTGCGCACGATCTGGGAGACCCCCGCGGCTCCCTGACGCATCCAGGTTGCGGTTGAACGTCGCCGACGCTGCCAGTCCTCGCCGAGATGTCGCGCCTTCCCCGGCCGCGGAGTGCTCCACGATGCGAGCATCGACGACGGTGATGTGTGTTGGGATTCCACCGCTGACGCAGATCAGTGGGCATACCCGACACCCTGCCGCACAGTCCGAGACCGCCCGGCCCCGCCTGACGCCGCTATCGCGGTGGTCTCGCGGCATGGCCGAGCCCATCCGCGACCGTCTCGACCCTCTCACGGACGAACTCGACAGCCTTCCCACCCTGATCAACTACGAGCAGCGTCAGCAGGCCCTCGCGACGTGGACCATCCCGGCAGACGACTGGGAAGAGCTGACCGCCGACCTCAGGCGCGGGCCCATCGCTCGCCGATACTCGACACACAAGATCCATTTGGGAGATCGAAAACGGCGAACCGCTTCCGTGCCCACCTGGATGCTGATCACAGAAGGTGACTACAAGCTGTCACCACTCATCCAGGAAGACCGCAGAACCAGCGGCGACACGATGCTCACCCTCGACGTCCAGCAAGCCGTCTATCAGCGCAGATTCCCGGACAAGCACCACTACCGCAAGCTCACGTCGCTACTCGAGCCCTACGCACAGCGCGCTCGCCGCGTGATCGATCAGGGTGGCGTCCCGCCGACGCAACACCGACCTCCGGTTTAGTTCAGGCCGTGACCCGCATACCGCCAGCCTTCACGGCGCTGACAGCGCCCGCGAGGGCGACGCGGGCCGCCGCTGGCTCGAACAACTTCCCGCCCTCGTCGCCGACCTGCTCACAGATTGGCGCCTTGAGCCGGCCGGCGACCCGATGCACGGCCAGGTCGCCCTTGTGCTGCCCGTCCGGCGGCACACCGGCGAAAACTGCACGCTGAAAGTCTCCTGGCCCGACGAGGAAACCCGCCACGAACCAGCCGCACTCCAGGCATGGGCGGGCCACGGCGCGGTCCTGCTTCTGGCTGTCGACCACCGACGAGGCGCCATGCTCCTCGAACGCCTCGACTCCTCCATGACCCTGCAAGAACAGCCGATCGCCCGCGCGCTCGACGTCGCGGCGTCGGTCCTGCGCGAGCTGCACGTCCCTGCACCGGCGGGCCTGCCGACGACCACCGCGACCGCCGAGCGGTGGCACCACACGCTCGCCCACGAATGGCGCCGACTCGGCGAACCGGGACCCGCCCGCCTCATCGACGCCGCCACCATGACCTGCGGCCACCTCTCGCACGACCCCACACCCCCGGTCCTGCTACACGGCGACTTTCACTTCGCCAACGTGCTCGCCGGCACCCGCCAGCCCTGGAACGCCATCGACCCCAAACCGCTCACCGGCAACCCTGAATACGACCTGCTACCGCTGCTACGCAACCGCTGGGACGACATCACCGCCAGCCCCCAGCCCGCCCAGGCAGTCCGCCAGAGGATCGACACCCTCGTGGAAGCCACCGGACTCGACCGGACAAAAGCCCACGCCTGGGCCTTCATCCGCAGCGTCGACGACGCACTCTGGGGCCACGCCCAACACGACACCCAGTTCGAAGCGATCGCCTGGGAGATCGCACACGCCCTATCCACATGATCCAGCTCGCCCGGCCGTCCTGAGCGCGGCCTGGTTCCGCCAAAACCATGCCGAGAACTGTCGTGCCTGCCACGGCGATGAGGAGGAGACCATCGGGGGCGGCGAGCTTGGCCCGCACTCTGGCGACCCGCTGAGCGCCAGGAGGTCGTCCGCGGGCGGTATTGGCTTCCTGCCAGACACCCAGGGCGGCCGGAAGATCGTCGCCGCGCGCGAGACGGATCTCCACCGGCGCTGGGGCCAGTACAGGTTCCATGGTCCGCTGATCGCCCGCTACCGCTCCCTGACCGCTTTCAGTGGGGAGTTACGGCCGCGCTATCCGGCAGGGGGTACCAGGACCTGCGAGAAACGGCCCGGGCGGTTAGAGAAGGTCCTCAAGTCGGGTGGCGACCTGGCGGTAGCGGCTGACCGGGACGAGGTGCACACCGGCGAAGGCGCCGCTGTCGCGCAGCCGTAGCACCTGGTCGCAGGCCGCTTCGACCCCGGCCGCTTGGTCCCGTTCGACTGCTTGGACGAGGTCGTCGGGGATGTCGATGTCGGGGATGGTCGCGGCGAGGCGGCGGGCCATCCCGGCGCTCGCGAGGACCATGACGCCGGCGTAGATCGGCAGTTCGACCGGATGGGCGTCGCGCCAGCGCAGCAGGGCGTCCACCGAGTAGCTGACCTGTACGAACAGGAAGTCGGCCGCTCGTTTCCATGTGGGCAGTGGACGTAGGCCGGCCGCGGCGCCGACCCGGAACGCCGGCATGTCCGCGAAGACCGGATCCTCGCTGGCCGCGCGGGCCTCGTCCATCATCGCGCGCACGGTCAGGTCGCTGGTCCGGTTCCCGGCGGTGGGTTTGTCGCCGTGGACGAACAGGAATTCCTCGACGCCGTAGGCCGCGGCGGTGAGCAGGTCGCGGCGGAAGCCGAGCAGGTTACGGTCGCGGGAGTTCACGCAGGCGATGCTGCGTCCCCCCATCGTCTGCACCTCGTGGGCGACGGCGATGCTCGACACCGTCGCGCGTCCGATGTGGTTGTCGGGGATCAGGAACGCGTCGGTGACGGGGCTCAGGACGCCGATCTGGTGGCGGGCGTGGGTCAGGTCCGGCCGGGTCGGCGGCTCGATCTCGCAGATCAGCTCGAAGCTGCGCACCGGACGTTCGTGACCCGCCGTGGATTCCTGCATCCGGACAGGATAGGACGCCACGATCCACCGACCACAGCCACACCGCACGGGTGCGCTGCACCGCTTTAGCACACCGTAGGAACAGCCTGGGTAGGAAACCCCGACTGCGAAATGTCCGGCTGCGCCAGCAGGGCTCCGGCACGTTCGCGTTATGACCGGCCTGTCCGAGGATCGTCCGCGTGACGATCTGTCCGGCCTGTTCTTGCCCCGTTCGGCGATCTCCAGCCAGGGCAGCTTCGGCACCGCGCTGTCCAGTGCCGCCAGCTCGGCGCGCGTCTCCCGAGCACCCGCCATGTCCACCAAGCTCTTCGAACACCTGTTTGATAAGGTGATCTCATGGTGGGAGCACCATTCCAGGCATCACTGCTCGACACGGATCTGTTCGACCCGGACCTGCTCGGTACCGCCCCGCTCGACGCTGTCCCGCTCGACACCGGCCCCACCGGCGTAGGCGGGCGGGGCGCCGGATCGGCGGTGCGGGACGCACCACTGGGCGCCGGGCTTCGACGGCAGTGGCTCGCCGGCGGGGCGTGGGTCGACGTGCGGCGGCGCTGGATCGCGGGGGCGGACTCGCTGTTCGAGCGGCTGCGCGCCGAGGTCCCCTGGCGGGCCGAGCGGCGGCCGATGTATGACCGAACCGTCGACATACCCCGGCTCCTCAGGTTCTACGGCGAGGGCGAACCGCTTCCCGACCCGGCGCTGGACGCGGCCAGGCTGGCCCTCGACGAGCACTACGCGGCCGAGCTCGGCGAGCCGTTCGCGACCGTCGGGCTGGCCTTCTACCGCGACGGCCGCGACAGCGTCGCCTGGCACGGCGACCGGACCGGCCGTAGCGCCACCGAGGACACGATGGTCGCGATCCTGGTCCTCGGCGCCCCCCGAGCCCTCGTGCTACGCCCCCGCGCCGGCGGTCCCGCCGCTCCCCGCCGGGCCACCCACCCAGGCGGCGCGCTCGCCGGTGCCGATGGCCGCGTCGGCGCTGACGCCGCGGCGGGCGGGCACGCCGGCAGCGTCGGGGCCGGCGGCCCGACGACGATCCGGCACGAGCTCGGCCACGGCGACCTGCTCGTCATGGGCGGCAGCTGCCAGCGCACCTGGGAGCACGCCGTCCCCAAGACGGCTCGGCCCGTCGGCCCCCGCATCAGCGTCCAGTTCCGCCCCCGCGGCGTCCGCTAGCCGGTCCAGGGGCACCATCGTCCCCATGACCAGCCTTCTCCTCGGACCCCTGCACCGGTATGCCGACGCCAGCCGGGCGTCCGTGTGGGTGGAGACCGATGTCCCCTGCGAGGTCGAGGTACGGGCCGGGGAGGCTCCAAGGGCGAGCACGCCGACCTTCACCGTCGGCGGGCACCATTTCGCGCTCGTGACGGTGGACGGGCTGGAGGCGGGTCGGGCCTACCCCTACGAGGTGTGGCTCACTCCGGCCGGGGAGCCGCCCGGCCCGGCGGTGCGCGTCTGGCCCGAACCCGGGACGGCCGGGCCGCCGAGCCTGCTGCGGCCGGTCGGCGAGGGCCGGCCGGTCAGGCTGGTGTTCGGGTCCTGCCGGGTGACGGCGCCGCAGGCGAAGCCGTACACCCTCAACTCCACGGACGACCCGCTCGGGCTGGGCACGGACGCGCTGCACGCGCTCGCGCTGCGCATGGCCGAGACGGATCCAGGAACCTGGCCGGACGCGCTCCTGCTGCTCGGCGATCAGGTCTACGCCGACCACGTGTCGCCGACGACGGCCGAACGCATCCGCGAGCGACGCGACGTCACCGCGCCGCCCGGCGAGGAGATCGCCGACTTCACCGAGTACTGCTGGCTCTACCAGGAGGCCTGGTCGCAGCCGGAGATCCGCTGGCTGCTGTCGACCGTCCCGACCGCGATGATCGCCGATGACCACGACATCCGGGACGACTGGAACATCTCGGCCGCCTGGCGTTCCTGGGTCCAGGCCCAGCCGTGGTGGGACACCCGCGTCACCGGCGGGATCATGGCCTACTGGCTCTACCAGCACGTGGGCAACCTGAGCCCCGAGGCCCGCGCCGCCGACCCGACCTGGCGCGCGGTGACGGTGCCGACCAGCGGCGACGGCCTCGACCGGGTGGACGGCGAAGGTGTGCTGCGCGCCGTGGCCCGCCGGGCCGACCAGATGGCGGACCTCGTCGCGCCGGCGGCGAACGACCCCGACGGGGACGGGAGCTCGGGGGGCCTTCCGGCGCCGCGCTGGAGCTACCGCTGGGATCTGGGCCGCACCCGGCTCGTCGTCATCGACTCCCGGCTGGGCCGGGTCGTCGCCCCCGACGGGACGCGGGCGATGGTGCGCGACACCGAGTGGGCCTGGGTCGAGGGCCAGACCCGGCACGCGGGCGAGGTCGACCATCTCCTGCTCGCCACGTCCGTGCCCTACCTGCTCACGCCAATGATCCACAACGTCGAGGCCGCCAGCGAGCGGGTGGCCTCCGGCCGGTTCGGGCGGGTCCTGGCGGCCCGGGCCGAACGCGCCCGGCAGGCCCTCGACCTCGAGCACTGGGCCGCGTTCGGCCACTCGTTCCGGCAGATGTCACGGCTGCTGTGCACGGTCGCCACCGGCGGGCACGGCCCGGCGCCGGCGAGCGTGGTCGTCCTGTCCGGCGACGTCCACCACGCCTACCTGGCCCGGGCGCATCCGGCGGGCGGAGCCGCGGCGTCCCCTGTCTGGCAGGCGGTGTGCTCGCCGTTCCGCAACCCGCTCGGTCCGGGCATCCGGCGGATGGACGCGCTGTCCCGGCTCAGGGTCTCGGCCGGCGTCTCCCGTCTGCTGGGCCGCCTGCTGGGTGCCGAGAAGCCCGAGTTCGGCTGGACGGTGACCGAGGGGCCGTGGTTCGACAGCCAGCTCGCCACCCTCCTGCTCGATGGCCGCGCGGCGACGCTGCTCCTGGAGAAGACCGAGCCGGACGGCGAACCCGGAGGCCTCGACGAGGTCCTGCGCACCCCGCTGACCTGAGCGGCGCCGGATTCCGACCGGCTGGCCATGCCGGCGTGGTGCGGCATCAGACACAGCTGATAGCCGACCCGCCTACTGAGGCTGCACGACGGCCTCAACGGTGGCCGCGGTGAACGCACGCCGATGCCAGAGGTCGAGCACCTCCAGATCCTCGCAGGCGAGGATCTGCTCACGGACGGCGTCAGGAACGAGCATGCCGCGCTCGGCAAGCCCAGTCAGCACCGAGCGCCTCCGCTCCTCCACACGACCCTCCGCACGGCCTTCCGCACGGCCTTCCGCCCGCAACTTCGCGTCGAGTGCGCGGTAGTGGTCGCTGTAGAACCTGTGGCCCACGGTCTTGACCATGAATGCCTCCCAACGTGCCCGGGCGTCCGGGGGCAGCCCGGCGCAGACAATGTCATCATACGAGATTGCCGTCTCGAGGTTGACCGTTCCCAGCGCGGCCACCAGGGCGGGGAAGATCTCGTCGACGTCGGCGTCCCGGCCGTGGCAGATCACCGAGAATACCGCGAATGCCGGGTCCGCCTTGGCGTCGTCGACGTCGACGACCCGCGGTACGTCGAGGGGCGAGAAGATAATCGGCCGCAGAGGCACGAAGCGGTCCTCGGGGTCGAACAACTTCCGGTAACGCTCGGCCACCGCGGGGTCAGAACAGTAGACGAGCAGTACGGTTCTGACCCGCAGTCTGACCGTCATATGTGCCACGTAAAGCAGCCAGGTCCACTGCTTCTCGGGGTCCCAGCGACGCTGCACCTCCAGCACGACACCCAGCTCCGCGCGGCCGCCCGCACGGCGGAACAGCTGCGCCCCGTCGGCGTGGTACGTGCGGGGCGCCATCATCCGCATCGCCGTACTCGGCTCGACGACGTCCCGAAACTCGGGGGCCGGGTGCCCAAGCCTCGGCAGCAGCCTTGTCACCACCTCCGGGCCCATCGTCAGTATCTCGATCGGCGCTTCATGCTCCCCGCTCGGCATGCCGCCAACCGTACGAAACTCCGCCGGATACGACAAATAGGCCGCCGTTTTCATCGATCCAAACGACCTTCCGACGAAAATTCTCCGGATGAGACTCTCACAGCCGCACAGAGGGAGAAAGTCCCGAGATGATTGTCCCCTTACGCTCAAAAGCGAAGACGAGCGCTCGAAAACGCGAGAAGAGCGCTCGTCGAGCGCTCTTCTCGCGTTTCGGCGCCGACCCAACACCGATGACTGACCATCTGGCGCCGCGACGCTGTTCGCACGGTTCCAGCCCGACGCGGCGCGCCCGCCCATGCTCGGACGGTGGCCCGGCTGGTGCTACCAGGGGACGGGACCAGACCGGTCGAAGAAGAGCGCGGGAGCCGTCGCCGCAGTGCAGGCCTGGACGATGGCGTCGGTGCCCTCGGTGACGGTCTGGGGACCGCTGAAACCGTTGAGCGCGGTCGCGGTGTAGCCGGGGTCGACGACGCGGACGTCGACGTCGGGCAGCGACTTCGCGTACATCGTCGCGACCATGTTCAGCGCGGCCTTGGACGACGGGTAGACGAGCCCGTGCAGGGTCGACTCGAGCCGGTTCGGGTCCGTCGTGACCCCGAACGAGCCCATACCGCTGGACACCATGACCAGCCGGGGTGCCGGCGACTCGCGCAGCAGCGGCAGGAACGCGTGCGTCATCCGGACCGGGCCGAGCAGGTTGACGCCGAAGACGGCGAGGAAGTCGGCCGCCACCGTGTCAGCCGGCTGCTTGCGGGTGCCGGAGATACCGGCGTTGTTGACCAGCACGTCCAGCCCGGTACCCGCGGCACGGACGGCCGCGAGGGCTGCGGCCACGGAGTCGTCGCTGGTGACGTCGAGCGGCACGACCCGAAGGTCGGCGCCAGGATGCTCGGCGGCGATCGACGCCGCGGCCTTCTCGCCGAGGTCGGCGTCGCGGGAGCCGAGCCAGATGGTCCAGCCGAGGGCGGCGAGGCGGCTGGTGGCCTCCAGGCCGAGGCCCTTGTTGGCCCCGGTGATCAGCACGGTTGTCATGGGCCCAGCATCCGGCGACGGCGCGCGGTCCCGGGAGGGCCACGCGGTCGTGGGACCCGCGGTACCACCCTCGTCCCGCCCGCGGGTGGGACCATCGACCTCATGCGGGCGCATGCTGGACGCATGGCTGTCGACCGGGTGGGACTCGCGGAGGCGATCCGTCGCGCCAGGGAGCGGATCAGGCCCGAGGACGTCGGGCTGCCCGCCGGTCCGCGCACGGCCCGGCGGGTCGCGGGGTTGCGCCGCGAGGAGCTCGCCCTGCTCGCCGGGATCAGCGTCGACTACCTCGTCCGGCTGGAGCAGGGACGCGGGCCGCGGCCATCCATGCAGGTCCTGCAGGCGCTCGCGCGGGCGCTGCGCCTCGACACCGCGGGCCGCGACCAGCTGTTCCACCTGGCCGGGTGGGCACCACCCACGCCGGGGACGATCGAGCTGCATGTCCGACCGAGCGTGTTGCGCCTCATCGACCGGTTCGTCGACCTGCCGGCGGTGCTCCTGAGCGCCAAGAGTGACGTGCTGGCCTGGAACGCCATGTCCAGCGCGCTGCACGGCGACTGGTCGGCCGTCCCGCCGGAACGGCGCAACCTCAACCTTCTGCGGTTCCTGCCCGACCCGGACCTCGACGCCCACCGCAGCCGGGTCGGGGAGACGGACGACGAGCGGGATGCCACCGCCACCCAGGCCGTCGCCGCGCTGCGCTCCGCCGCCGCCCGCTACCCCAGGGATCAGGGCCTGACGGAGCTGCTCGCGCGGCTGCGCGCCGGCTCGGCCGAGTTCCGTCGTCTCTGGGCCGGCGGCCAGGCCGGCGGCTGGCGCAGCCACCGCAAGACCATCGTCCACCCGTCGCTCGGCCCGCTGACGTTGGACTGCGACGCCCTGCACGTCCCCGACGTCGACCAGTCCGTGGTCGTCTACTCCGCGCCGCCCGGCACCCCCGAGGCCGAGGCCCTCGCCCTCCTGCGCGTCGTCGGCACCCAACGGCTCACCGTGGATGCGCAGCCACTGCTTACCCAGCGAAAGGACGGGAGGTAGATGGGGACGACCGGTGCCTGGCTGTCCGCCGCTCTGCCTGTTCTCGATCTGGCCACCCTCTCGGTGGAGGCGGTTCGGGCGGCCGCCGTCCGCGCCGGGGTGACGGGCCCGATCGTCACCGCCGCGCTCGATCCCGAGCGCGTCGCCGCCGCGTTTTGCAGTGAGCGCCTTTTCCGGGACGGCGAGGCGGGCGCCAGTGCTTTCGCGCCGCTTTCCGGCTTCTTCCGGGCCGATGACGGGTTCGTCCGGACGCACGCCAACTATCCGCACCACCGCGACCGGCTCCTGCGAATCCTCGGTCTGGTCGAAGCCGACCGGGAGACCGCCGCCAAGGCAATCGCCTCGCGATCCGCCGCCGAGCTCGAGGACCTGGCGGTCGAGGCCGGCGCGATCGCCGTGCGCGTCCGGACCGAGGCCGAATGGCGTGCCAGCGCCCCCGGGGCGGCCGCGGCCGTGGGACCGCTCCTGCACACGACGGAACGCGACGACACCGCGGCCCTCGCCCTGCCCGGCGGCGCGCTTCCCCTGGCGGGGGTGCGGGTGCTCGACCTGACCCGGGTGCTCGCCGGCCCGGTCTGCGGCCGGACGCTGGCCCTGCTCGGCGCGGACGTCCTGCGCCTCGACCCACCGGTCCTCGCCGAGATCGGCTGGCAGCACCTCGACACGGGCCAGGGCAAGCGGTCGGCTCTCCTCGACCTGCGCACCGACCTTCCCCGCGCCCAGGAACTCCTCGACCGCGCCGACGTGCTGGTGACCGGCTACCGGCCTGGCGCCATCGAGGCCTTCGGCCTGCGGACACCCCCGGGGCTGATCCGCGCCCGGATCAACGCCTGGGGCGACACCGGGCCGTGGGCGGGCCGGCGCGGGTTCGACTCCATCGTCCAGGCGGCGTCGGGCATCTCGATGGCCGAGAGCAAGGACGGCACCACGCCAGGGGCGCTTCCCGCGCAGGCGATCGACCACGGCACGGGCTACCTCCTCGCGGCGGCGATCATCGACGCGCTGGTGGCGAGGGCCGCGGACGGCCGGGGCCGCGAGGTCTCCGCCGCCCTCGCGCGCACCGCGACCTGGCTGCTGGACGCCCCTGGCCGCGACCCGAGCCCTCCGCCGGCCGACACGCCCGGGGCGCGGGGCGCGGTCACGCATGGCCGGATCACGACGGCACGCCCGGCAGTCCCCGGCTTTGACGACTATCCCCATCCCGCTCACCCCTGGGGCGCCGACCCGGCCGCCTTCCTCTCCTGAGCCGACGGGCAGCCGGCCACGGGGGCGTGGGCTCCCGGTGGGCCATTGCCGGCGGAACAAAAACACCTAGCCGGCGGAAACGGACGCCCCTGCTAGGTTGCCGACCATGGCTCCCCCGTCACGGCACTCCCCCGCCGCCGGGCCGGCCCTCGGACCCACCATCGCCGGTCTGCGCGAGGCCGTCTCCAGCGCGACCTACGCCCGGGGCTCGTCGTACGCGCTGCACGGCAACGTCGTCGACATCCGCTGGGACGAGGCCGCCGGTGAGCTGCTCGGCCGGGTACACGGCACCGAGCCGAAGCCCTACTCGACGATCGTCCGGTTCAGCGGCAACGGGGCGTCGCGCCGCTTCGGCACGGGTCTCTGCTCCTGTCCGGTGGGTTTCGACTGCAAGCACGTCGTCGCCCTGGTTCTGGCCGCCGCCGACGACCAGGCCGACAACCGGGCCCATGGCGGACCGGCCGCGTCGGCATCCACCATGGCGCGGGCGGCCACGCAGGCGCTGGAGGCGCTGGCCGCGACCGCGCGGCGGGCGGGTGCGGTCTCCGTAGGCCTGAACGCCGCGCGGCCGGGCACCGCCAGGAAAGGGACGTCCGCCCGGCGGGCTCCGGCGCAGCCGGCCTGGGAGCAGTCGCTCGGCGAGCTCCTCGAGCTGGAGGCCGACGACGATCCCCTCGCATGGCACCCCGGCGGGTCGACCCCGACGCTTGGCGGAGCCACGCCGCTCGCCGTCGAGCTGAGCCTCGTCGCGGACGCCGGCGCGGAACCTCGGGTGACCGCACGGCTCGTCAAGCAGGGCAGGACCGGGTGGGTGAACGCGGTCAGCTGGGACCAGCTGACCGCCTGGCACCATGTCACCGAGTACCTCCCGGCCCACCTCCAGGTGCTGCGGGAGCTGTTCGCGCTGTCCAGAGCGCGGCAGTCGTCGTACCGCTACAGCCACCACCACGTCGATGGCAGACGGCTGGACCTGTCGACGTTCGACAGCCGGGCGCTGTGGGCGCTGCTCGACGAGGCCGAGAAGGTCGGGCTGCGGCTCGTCCATGGCCGCAGGAAGCTGGGCGACGTCGCGCCCTACCGGCACGGCGAGCTGGTCCTCGACGTCACCCACGAGCCCGTCGGCGAGAACGACGGCGACGGTGGCCGCGATGGAGGTCGAGGTGGCGGTGGCGGTGAGCCGGGGGCGCTGACGATCGCGCCGGTGCTGCGCCTCGACGGCCAGCTCGCCCCCGAGCTGGCGCCGTTCTCCTTCATCGGCGAGAACGGGCACGGGGTCGTCTGTGTCGACCGGGCGGAGACCGGCGCGTCCGCCGACCGCCGCGACTGGCACATCCGCCTCGCCCGCCTCGCCGAGCCCGTCCCCGCGCCGCTACGGCAGATGACGCTCACGGGCCGGCGGCTCGCCGTCCCGGCGGCCGGGCAGGGACGGTTCCGCGCCGAGTTCTACCCGCGGCTGCGCCGGCTGGCGCCCGTCGTGTCCAGCGACGGCTCCTTCGACGTCCCCGAGGTGTCCCCGCCCACGTTGGTGCTGCGGGCGGCCTACAGCGAGGACCACGACCTCGACCTGTCCTGGGAATGGGCGTACGACCTCGACGGCGAGCAGGTCCGCGCTCCGCTGCTGCCGGGTGGCCCGCCCGGCGGCCGGACGCCGGGGGGCGACCTGGCCGCGGGGGCGCTCGCCGGGCCACGGGACGTCCGGGCCGAGCAGCGGGTGCTCGCCGCGCTCGACCTGCCGCCCGCCGCCGCCGAGCTGCTGGCCGCGGCCAGGGAGACCGCCGAGGCGGAACGGTTCCTGGCCGCGTCCCCCGTGGCCGGCATAGCCGGCGGCGGGCCCGGCGGGCCCGGCCAGCCACCGCTGCCGGCGCCAGCGGCCGCGCGGCTTCGCGGGGCCGAGACGATGCGGGTGACGACGGAGCTGCTCCCGCTGCTGGCGGGGCGGCCGGGGCTGCGGGTCGAGGTCGACGGCGAGCCGGCCGACTACCGCGAGGTCGGCGACAGCCTGCGCATCGCGCTGTCCGTCGACGACGTCGAGGGTGACAACGACTGGTTCGACCTGGGCATCACCGTCACCGTCGAAGGCCGCCAGATCGGCTTCCGGGACCTGTTCGTCGCGCTGGACCGGGGTGACGAGTACCTGCTGCTGCCCGGCGGCGCCTACTTCAGCCTGCGGAAGCCGGAGCTCGCTGCCCTGCGCCGGCTCATCGAGGAGGCCAGGGCGCTCGGGGACCGGTCGGGCGACAGCCCGCGGATCAGCCGTTTCCAGGCGGGTCTGTGGGAGGAGCTGGCCACGCTCGGCGTCGTCGAGCGGCAGGCGGCCGCCTGGCGCGAGCAGGTCGGCGGGCTGCTCTCGGCCACGGCACCGCGCGCGGACCTGGCTGCTCCCGCGGCGCTCGCGGCGACGCTGCGCCCCTACCAGCTCGACGGCTTCCGGTGGCTGGCGTTCCTCTGGGAGAACCGGCTGGGCGGGATCCTGGCCGACGACATGGGCCTCGGCAAGACCCTGCAGACCCTCGCCCTCATCTGTCACGCCCGCGAGACCGCCCCCGGGGCGGCCGGGGCGTTCGCGCCGTTCCTCGTCGTCGCGCCGACGAGCGTCGTCGCCAACTGGGCGGCGGAGGCCAGCCGGTTCGCGCCGAGCCTGCGGGCCGTCACCATCGTCGACACGGCGAAGCGCCGCGGCGGCGCGCTGCGCGACGTCGCCGCCGGCGCGGACCTGGTCGTCACGTCGTACACCCTGTTCCGCCTCGAGATCGACGACTACGCGGCGCTCGACTGGTCCGCCCTGGTGCTCGACGAGGCGCAGATGGTGAAGAACCACCAGTCCAAGGCCTACCAGTGCGCCCGGCTGCTGCCCGCGCCCTTCAAGCTCGCGATCACCGGCACTCCGATGGAGAACAACCTCATGGAGTTGTGGTCGTTGCTGTCGATCGCCGCTCCCGGCCTGTTCCCGAACCCGGCCCGGTTTCGCGACTACTACGCCCAGCCGATCGAGCGCCGGCACGACCCGGAGCTGCTCGCCCGGCTGCGTGGACGGATCCGGCCGCTCATGCTGCGCCGCACGAAGGAACAGGCCGCCCCCGAGCTCCCGCCCAAGCAGGAGCAGGTGCTCGAGGTCGACCTGCATCCCCGCCACCGGCGGCTCTACCAGACCCACCTGCAACGGGAGCGGCAGAAGGTCCTCGGCCTGGTCGGCGACCTGGGCCGCAACCGGTTCACGATCCTGCGCTCGCTCACCCTGCTGCGCCAGCTGAGCCTGCACGCCGGCCTCGTCGACGACGACCACGCCGACCTGCCGTCCGCCAAGATCGAGACCCTGTTCGAGCAGCTCACCGACGTCGTCGGGGGCGGGCACCGCGCGCTCGTGTTCAGCCAGTTCACCGGCTTCCTCGGCAAGGTCCGTGACCGGCTCGCCGCCGCCGGTGTCGAACACTGCTATCTCGACGGCAAGACCCGCGACCGGGCAGCGGTGCTGGAGCGGTTCAAGTCCGGGTCGGCGAGCGTCTTCCTCGTCAGCCTCAAGGCCGGTGGCTTCGGCCTGAACCTCACCGAGGCCGACTACTGCTTCCTGCTCGACCCGTGGTGGAACCCGGCCACCGAGGCGCAGGCCGTCGACCGCACGCACCGCATCGGCCAGACCCGCAACGTCATGGTCTACCGGCTGGTCGCCCGCGACACCATCGAGGACAAGGTGATGGCGTTGGCGGCCCGCAAGGCGCACCTGTTCAGCAGCGTCATCGACGACGGCGACGCGTTCGGCACCAGCCTCACCGAGGACGACGTTCGCCACCTTTTCACCTGAACGGCCCGTGCTGGCCCCGCGACGACGGCGACAGGAACAAAGCGGACCCGCCAGACAAGGTTACGCTCCGGTAACATCATCATGGTCTGCTCTCCCGATGCGCAGTCGCGAGGGGCGTTCACCAGGCGTTCTGACGTCATCTGGACCTGGCCGACGGACGGCGGCCACCGCCGACGCAGGGTGGCATCGGCGCGACGCGCGCGACCAGCGTCTCGGCCGCCCGGCCAGGGGCGTCCGGTGAGCGGCGACGTCGAGTCGACCCGGCTGCTTGGATCCGCGCCCATCCCGATCGTCGCCCCCGACGGGCCGCTCGATCGGATACTCGACGACATCCACGCCCGCTTCGGCGCGACGACGGATGGCGCGGTCGCGAGCTACATCCCTGAGCTGGCCGGCGCCGATCCCAGCCTCTTCGGGCTCGCGCTCACGACGATGGACGGGCACGGATACACGTCCGGCGCCACGTCGACGGCCTTCACCATCCAGTCGGTCTCCAAGCCGTTCGTCTACGCCCTCGCGCTGGCGGACCGCGGCGTGGACGAGGTGACGCGCAGAGTCGGTGTAGAGCCCTCCGGCGACGCCTTCAACGCGATCACCCTCGAGCCGGGCACCGGGCGCCCACTCAACCCCATGATCAACGCCGGGGCGATCATGGCTTCCAGTCTTGTCGACGGCGCGAGCGCGGCCGCACGATTCGAGCGGATCCGCGCCTGGTTGTCGGCGTTCGCCGGGCGCGAGCTCGACGTCGACGAGAAGGTCTTTCATTCCGAGCGGCTCACCGGCGACCGCAACCGGGCCATCGCCTACCTCATGCGCAACGCCGGTGCGTTGACCGGAGACGTCGACGAAATCTGCTCCACCTATTTCCGGCAGTGCGCCGTCAACGTCACCTGCGAGGATCTGTCGGTGATGGCGGCGACGCTCGCGCACGGCGGGGTGAACCCGGTCACTCACCGCCGCGTTCTCGCCGAGGAACTGGTCAGCCGGGTTCTGACCGTCATGACGACCTGCGGGATGTACGACAACGCCGGGATGTGGATGCTACGCGTCGGAATACCCGCCAAGAGCGGCGTTGCCGGCGGCATCTGCGCCGTCCTCCCGGGCCAGCTTGGTATCGGCAGCTTCAGCCCGCCGCTCGACGCCGCCGGCAACAGCGTTCGCGGCGTACTTGCCTGTAAAGAGCTGTCCGAACGGTTCGGCCTACATCTGTTGCGCGCACCCGGCCTGCCGGCCCATCCCGTGCGGTCGACCTACCGGTCCGATGCCTTCAGCTCGAAACGCGTGCGCTCACTCCGGGAGCGCCTCGCGCTCGCCGAGCACGGCGCCGAGATCATCATCCACGAGCTTCAGGGCGAGCTGGAGTTCGCCAGCGCGGAGCGGCTCGCGCGCACCGTCCGATCGAACCTCGACGGCGTCCGCTGGGTCGTCCTCGACCTGCGCCGGGTGGGACGCATCGACGAGACCGCCATGCCGCTGCTGATCGGGCTCGTCGACGAGCTCACCGGCCGCCGCGTCACCACGATCTTCGCGGACCCGAACGGGCTCGCGGGCACCAACCGCCTGCTGCGGGACGGCTGGAACACCCAGCGGGTCCGCGACACCGAGACCGCGCTGGAGTGGGCCGAGGAGGCGTTGCTCAACGCGCGGGACATGCAAACCCTGTCGCCGTCGGTCCGAGTGCCGCTCGGGGTGCAGGAGCTGCTCGCCGAGGTGAGCAGAGAACAGGGGGCGCGGCTGCGCGCGCTGACGCAGACCCGCCTCTACGCCAAGGGCGACATCGTGTTCAAGGAGGGCGACCCCGCCGACGCCCTCTACTTCGTCACGCGGGGCCTCGTGAGCGTCGACACGAGAACCGCCGGCGGCCGGCGTCGCTTTCGCCTCAGCACCGTGCCGGCGGGCAGCGCGTTCGGCGAGCTGGCACTGGTCGACGGCGGCGCCCGGTCCTCGCGGATCGTCGCCGTCGAACCGACGGAGTGCCAGGTTCTGACCGTCTCGATCTTCGAAAAACTGCGCCAGCAGGACCCATCCCTGTGCGACGCCCTGTTCCGCGCGATCGCCCGCTCGCTGTCAGCCCGACTCCGGCAGGCCACCCAGGAGATCCAGAGCCTGGAGGCCTGACGGGAACACCGGGCGTCCCCGTCGGCGACGGCGCGAGCGGGTGGCTCAGACCGTCGCCATCGGCATGCGGGCGACGGGCATGCCGGCAGGGGTCGAGGCGTCCAGGGGCCAGCCGATGAGGTCGGCGTACTCGAGCAGGCGCGCGCCGGCGTTGGCGCTGACCGCGCCGACGACCACGCCCTGGCGGGTGTAGACGGCGACGAACTCCAGGGCCTTGGTCGAACCTTCCGCCAGGCAGCAGGCGTCGGCCAGGCCGGGGCGCCCGACGCCCTGCAGGCGGACGCCGAACTGCTCGGTCCAGAACCGCGGCGTCGGGGTGAACGCGGCCGCCTGGTCGGGGCCGAGCAGCAGCGCGTCGGCGGCCGCCTGGCCGTGCTCGGACGCCGTGATCCAGTGCTCGACCCGCCGGGGCGTCCAGTCGAACAGCAGGTTGGGCCAGCGGGCGACGTCACCGGCGGCCACGACCGACGGCGTGAGCGCCGGGGTCGTGCCGTCCATGAGGACCGCGTGGGTGGTCGGCCCGGTGAGCACACCGTCGGTGATGTCCAGCCCGGATCCCTGCAGCCAGCGCGTCGCCGGCAGCGCGCCGACCGCGACCACGGCGACGTCCGCGTCGACGCGGCCGCCATCGTCCAGCCAGATGCTGACGCCAGCACCGGACCGCGGCCGCTCCGTCAGCGAGTCCGCGGTCGCCCACCGCACCGGGTTGCGCCCGAGCATCAGGGTGACCTGGTTGGTCCGGTGCAGGCGCGTCATCAGGCCGCCGACCTGCTTGCCGATGGCCGACGACATCAGCGCGCTGCCTCTGCCGATGACGGTGACGTCCAGGCCGCGGCCGCGGAGGCTGGAGGCGATCTCACAGCCGATGAAGCCGGTGCCGATCACGGCGATGTGCCGGGCACCGTCGGCCAGCCGCCGGCTCAGGCCCCGAGCGTCGGCCATGTCGCGCAGCGTCCAGACGTGGTCGGACCAGACCGGCGCGCCCGGGAGGTGCCGGGCCTCGACCCCGGTGGCGATCACCAGGCCGTCGTACTCGACCTCCTCGCCGCGGGCCAGCAGCAGCCGGTTGCTGGCGACGTCCAGGCCGAGCGCCCTGGTGCCGAGCCGCCAGACCGCGTCCAGGTCTCGGAAGACGGGCAGCTTCAGGTCACCGAGACGGCCTGTCCTGGCCAGCAGCTGCTTGGAGAGCGGGGTTCGGTTGTAGGGCTTGTGCGGCTCCTCGCCGATGAACACGATCTGCCCGTCGAAACCGCGCTCGCGCAGGCGTTCCGCGGCGCGCAGACCGGCGATGCCCGCGCCCGCGATGACGACGACGTGGGGCCGCGGTTGGTGCTCGATCCTGGCCCAGCCGACGCGGGCCAGCGCGTGCGCGATGTCCGGCCTGGGACGAGGCCGGGTCATCGCGCGTCGCCGTCGAGGGTGATCGCCTGCATGGGGCACAGGCGGGCCGCCTGCCGGACGCTCGCCATCTGGTGCGACGGCGGCGACGCGTCGTAGTAAAGCCGGTGGTCCTCGGCCAGCAGGAAGCTGGCCGGCGCCTCCTGTTGGCAGATGGCGTAGAGGTGGCAGCGGTTGTTGTCGACGCTCACCACCGCCGGCTCAGACCGGCGCCGCGGGCCGCCGGGCCGGCGCCGCACGCTGGGCTGAAACGCGGCCCGGCCGCTCTGCCGGTTCAGGCCCGAGCCACCGAGCGGGGCCAGCGGCGCCACGTCCAGCGGACCGGTGCCCATCGCGGGCCGCGGGCCGGTCCCCGACCTGGCCACGAGCGGGCCGGTGCGCTCCGCGGGCACCGGGAGCGAGGCGCTCGGCATGACGACACCGGACCCGGTCTCCGCCCTGGCCGGGCCAAGGCTCGGCGCCGGGCCGACGGTCGGCATCGGGCCGGTGGCCATGGGACTGGTGGGCATCGGACCGGTCGGCATCGGACCGGCCAGCTGCGCCGGGTCGACGCGCGGGTCCTGGCCCACGAAGGCAGACTGCGGACCGGTGGCCGAGGCAGGCCTCGGGCCGGAGCCGGCGATGGGAACCGGACCGGTGGGCGGCACCGCGGCGATCGCGTCGCGCGGCCAGGATGGATGCGACCCGTCGAAGGGTGGCGGCGGCGGGGAGGGCACCATGCGCCAGTCCTCCGGCGGCGCCGAGGGAACGTACCCCTCCCCCGGCGGCGGCACCGACGGCGGTGTCGGCGGCCAGGCCCAGTGCGGCCCGGACGGTCCGGACGACTCCGACGGCTCCGGCCGCCTGGACCCCGGCGGCAAGGCCTGCCGCGGCAGCGGTGGTACCGGCGCAGGCGAGGACGCGGCCGGCCACTCCCCCGGCGGAGGCACCGAGGGCGTCGACCAGGCCGGGCCGGTCACCGTGAAGCCCGGGTCGGGCGGTGTGCGCGGCCGAGGCCGGTGAGCGTCCTCGGCGGAGTACTGGGGCGGCATCGACGGCGAATCCCAGGCAGGCTGCCGAAAATCGTACGGCTGGCTGTCGTCACCGACGATAGATGCCATCTTCGAATGCCTCCACGACGTCGAACCAGGGGTCGGGCTCGTCCCGACGCCCGGCTGGCGACAACGCGCGCAGCACGAACAGCGCCAGGGGAACGAACATCGCGGCCGCCATTGCCGCCCAGATAATGCTGAAGTGCTGCTCCCGCGACGCCCAGGCGCTGTGCACCGTGATCAGCACGAATCCTGGGTACGCGAACCAGTGGAACCGGTGCCAGCGCCGATAGCCGACGCGACGCTGGAACCAGATCGACAAAGCGACCAGCAGGAGGATCTCCAGGCCGAGGATGCCAGGCAGGACGTCCGCCTTGGCTCCGCCCCAGACCAGCCAGATCTTGCTCTCGGTGTAGTACGCGTCGTGCCGGAAGTAGTGCACCTGGGCGTGCACGACGGACGCGGCGAGCGCCAGCAACGCCAACATCATGTGGCCGCCATACAGCGTCTGCCTGCGGATGTGCCGCTCCGGCAGCCGGGTGATGAGAAACAGGCCCCAGATGACGGTGGCCGCCATGAAGAAAAACGCGGTGTAACCGAATATGCCAGCGATGTGGCCCAGGGTCGCATCGGTGGTGACGCCTGGCCGGACCGCCGGGCTCGCGGCTGGATGAACCGTTATAGTTCGCACGCTATGTGGCACTGCCACATCGAGCATCAACGTCGCACGCGGCAAGGTGGCCTCCGGGTTCTTTCTCCCCCCCGGCAGTACCTCTTCTTCTCCGTCGCCTTGTCGCGAAGTGTAGCAGAGCGGTTCAACACCACCCGTATCCGACTCCCCGGCACGCACCACCCGCCGGCTTCGCCGCCGAGTTCGTTGCAGAATGCACCGATAGGCGCCGGCGGCCGAGCCGCGGGAATCCAGGTCAGGCGCCGGTCCGGTAGCGGAGAACCGTTTCGCCGTCACGGTACGTGGAGACGTTCAGGCCGCTGATCTCGCGGCGGCGAGAACGACGGGGTGAGTGCCCAGGCCTGGCCAGTCGCGGCCCGGAGTCGGTATCCGGGCCGCGTTCGCGGTGTTCGGCGCGAGAGGTGCTCAGGCCTCGGTGGCGGGCGCGGATGGTGTGACGGGCGCGGGCGGTACGGCGGACACGGATGGCACGGCGGGTTTCGCCCAGGTGGGTGTAGGTGGCTCGTCCGTCCGCGGCTCGTCCGTCCGCGGCTCGTCCGTCCGCGGCTCGTCCGGGGGCGCGGTCTTCGGCGTCGGCGTGGTGTCACGCAGCTTGCCCTTGGCGATGTGCAGCCGCCGCTGCGCCCGGGCCGCGACCTGGGAGTCGTGGGTGACGATCACCAGGGTGAGGCCCTGGTCCCGCCACAGACCCTCAAGCAGTGCGATGATCTCGTCGCGGGTCTCCTCGTCGAGGTTCCCGGTCGGCTCGTCGGCGAGCAGCACCTTCGGGTCCTTCACCAGGGCACGGGCGATCGCCACCCGCTGCTGCTGGCCGCCGGACAGCTCGGCGGGCCGGTGACTGGTCCGGTCCCCGAGTCCCACCGAGGTGAGCGCCGCGGTGGCGCGGTCGCGGCGCTCGGCCCTGGGCACCCCCAGCGGTACCAGCGCGGACTCGACGTTCTCCAGCGCCGTCAGCGTCGCGATGAGGTTGAAGCTCTGGAACACGATGCCCACGTTGCCGGCCCGCAGCTTCGTCAGCCGCGAGTCGGACGCCTTCGCCAGGTCCTCGTCGCCGAGCAGGACAGAGCCGGAGGACGGCCGGTCCAGCGCGCCGAGCATCTGCAGCAGCGTCGACTTGCCGCCGCCCGTCGGGCCCTGGATCGCGACCATCTGCCCGTCGGGGATGGTCAGGTCGACGCCCTGCAGCGCGTTGACCGCCTTCTTGCCGTTCGAGTACGTCTTCGTGACGCCGGTGAGCGTGTACATGGTCGTCTGGTCGTCTCTTCCGTCGCGCCGAGTGAAGTGGTCGAGGCCGGGCTGGTCGAGGTCGTCGCCGGTCGGGGCGGTCGTCAGGTCAGGCCGCCGTCAGTCGAGGCTGCGCAACGCGGCCGCTGGACGCAGGCGGGCGGCCCGCCAGCCGCCGAACACTCCGGCGAGCAGGCCGCCAACGAGCGCCAGGCCGATGCCGAGCCCGATGACCGACCAGTGCACCGGCGCGTGCAGCAGGACGTCGACGGTGCTGCTCGCGGTCCGCTGGGCACCGCCGCCGCCACCCGCGTTGCCCCCGGCCGCCGCGCCACCACCGCCGCCGTAGCCGCCGAAGGCGCCGAACGGGCCGCCCTCCGCCCCGCCGCCGGGCGCGCCGCCCTGGAAGGCCGCTCCCCGGGCGGCGGACGCGCCCGAGCTGGTCGTGCCGGCGAGTTTGATGTGGGACGAGTTGATCGCCCAGATCCCGATCAGGCCGGCGCCGAGGCCGGCGAGGCCGCCGATCGCGCCCTGCACGAGGGACTCGACGCCGACCTGGCGGACGATCCGGCCGTTGCTCCAGCCGATCGCCTTCAGGGTGCCGAAGTCCCGGGTGCGCCGGGTGACCCCGGAGATGGTGAACAGGATGGCGAGCACGAACGCGGCCGCGAGAACGGCGATCGACAGCCACTTGCCGAGTTTGCTCACCAGCGACGACGCGCTCGACAGCGAGCCGGAGATGCCGTTGGCCAGGTCGGACTGGGTCTGGACGGTGGCGTCCGGCAGCACCTTCTTGATCGCGGCGGCGGCGCTGTCGACGGAGTCGGAGGAGCTCGCCTGAACGTAGAGGTTGGTCACCTGGCCGGACAGGTCCGCGAGGCTCTGGGCGACGCCGAGGGGCAGGTAGACGTTGGACAGCGACGTGCCGGACGTGCCCGCGTCGAGCAGGCCGACGATCTTCATCGCGGTGCCCTTGACGGTCACGGTGCCACCCACGGCGAGCTTGTTCGTGTCCGCGTAGCTCTTGGACAGCAGCGCGACGTCGGCCTTCGCGTCCGCGGCGGTGAAGGCGCGCCCGCCGACGACCTCGGCGCCGGAAAGCGGCCCGAGGGCACTGGCTCCGGGCTGGACGCCCTCGACGGTCAGGCTGTTGACGTTGAAGTTGCCGCCGCCGAACCCGGTGAAGCCCTGCGGGCCGCTGACGCCGCCGCCGCGCTGGGCCCGGAACTGCTGGCGCAGGTCGTCGAGGTTCTGCCCCGAGACCTGGCCGCTGAAGTTGGTCTGGCGCAGCATCAGCGTCGCGGTCACGTCGGCCACGCCCCGCGTGGAGCGCACGGCGTTGACCGAGGCGTCCTTGATCGCGGCCGAGCCGGGGGCGAGGCGCAGGTTGTCCGAGGAGACGTTGGTGTTCGCGTCGGAGGAGGTGCTGCCAGGGGCCTGCCCCCCGAACGTGAACTGCTCGCCGCCGCCCTGCCCTGGCTGCGCGGACTGGGTGACCGTGATGTCGGTGCCGACGCCGTAGATCGAGCCGAGCACGCTCGACTGCGCGCTGCGCACCCCCGAGGAGGCGGCGGTGACGGCGAGGATGAGGGCGACGGCGAGGGCGAGGCCGACCGCCACGATCGCGGTCTGCCGGAGCCGCCCCCTGAGCTCGCGGCGGACGTACGTCAACAGCATGGGTCTCCCTGCGGTCCAGGTAAGGGTCCGGGTCGGGTCATGGCCGGACCCGCGGGGATCGCGGAACGGGTCGGGCGCGTGAGCCGAGCGGGACACTAGGAAGGCCGGCTGTGTGACGGCTTAAGCACGGCTCATCCCCCCTTAAGGGGAGTCAGCGTTGCCGGTCGGTTGTGTCCCCGGCGCGCTGCCGGACGTCGGGGCTCCCAGCCGTGTCGCTGCGCCGCCATAGCGGCTACGCCGAGCTACGACTCGACGGTGATCCACCGGATGCGGGCATCGCTGGCCGGCGCCCCGTCGCCGCCGCTGCCCTCCACGCCGGGGGCGACGAGTCCGTCGAGGACGTCGAGCCCGTCGATGACGTGGCCGACGACGGTGTAGCGGTCCGCCATCTCCTCCCGGCCTTCGTTGGTCGGGTCGGCGTAGCTGATGACGAACTGGCCACCGTTGCGCCCGGAGGAGCCTCGGACGACCGCGATCACGCCCCGGCGGAAGTCGCTGGGCGGGTGCTCGGCCTCGTAGGCGAAGCCCGGCGCGCCCGACCCGGTTCCCGTCGGGTCGCCGCACTGGAGGATGTAGTAGGCCTCGTTCGGCCCGTCCGTCTGGCGAGGGCAGAGGCTGTCGTCGTAGTAGCCGACGCCGGCGAGGTGGCGCAGCGCGTAGACCGCGCACGGGGCCAGTGCCGCGTCCAGCTCCGCGGTGATCACGCCGCCGCTGGTCTGGATGACCATCATCGCGGTGCCGGACGGCACGCGCTCCAGCGACGGCGGGGCCGGCGCGACGGGGCCGCGGGCCTCGGCGGCGAGGTACCGGCACTGCCCCGCCACGCTCACCACGGCGCCGGTGCCGCCCGTGCTCTTGGGCCCGGTCTGCGGCGTCGTGCTGCCGCCCGGAGAGACCGGATGCGTGCCCACTGGCGTCGTCGCCGCCGGCTGCGTGTGTGTGGAGGCGGGCGCCCCTTCGTCGTCGCCGTGGGTGACGAGCCGGACCACCACCAGGGAGACGGCGACCAGCACCAGCACCACCGCGATGGCCACGACCGCGACGAAGCCCGCGCCGACCGGGCCGTGGCGGGGACGTCGCCAGCCGTCGTCCGGGGCCGGCGGCCCTCCCGGCCCGCGCCCGCCTGTCGACGGGCGGGCCGGCCCGGGAGGAGCACCGGTCGGCCCATGGCCGCCCTGGCCGAGCGCCAGCGGGGATGACGGCGGGCCGGACGACTGCGGTGGCGGTCCCAGCGGCCCCCGCGCGCCGGCTGGCATCCCCGGCGGCAGCGACATCCCCGGGTGTCCGGGTGGCGCCGACTGCGGCGGAACGCCCGTCGGCGGCGGAGCACCGGTCGGCATCGGCCCCGCCGACGGCAGTGGAGCCGCGGGCCGGCCGAGGACCGGCAGCGGACCAACCGG
>NZ_KI912266.1:3923292-4177480 GCF_000235425.2 Pseudofrankia saprophytica | reverse complement strand
GGGCCGGCTGCGGCGCCGCGCCCGTGGGCGCCGACACGGCCGCCGGCGGCAGGTAGGCGCGGATCGGCCACTGGCGGTCGAGCACGAGCAGCACACCGCGCGCCAGGTCCGCGTCCGTCTCGGGCGTCCAGCCCCGCTCCCCCTCGCCCCCGGCCGCCGGGTCCGGGAAGCCGTCCTGGGTGGCCGGCGCGCTTCTGCCGGTGGCACTGGCTCCGGCCCAGTCGGGGCCGAGGACGAGTGCCAGCAGCCTGCGCAGCAGCTCCGCCGCGTCCGGCCGGGCCGCGGCGTCCTTGCGCAGCGTCTCGCCCACCAGCCCCGCGAGGTCCTCCGGGATGCCGGCCAGGTTCGGCGGGTCGTGGCGCACCCGGAACAGCACCGCGTCGGTGGGGCCGGCGCCGAAGGGGGTCCGCCCGGTCGCCGCGTAGGCCACGGTGCAGCCCCAGGCGAACACGTCCGCGGGTGGCCCGACGACGTCGATGCCGTTGAGTTGCTCGGGGCTCATGTAGCCGGGGGTGCCGACCGGGGTGCCCACCCGGGTGAGGACGGTGACGTCGGTGGCGAGCGCGATCCCGAAGTCGACGACCTTGGGACCGGACTGGGTGAGCAGCACGTTGCCCGGCTTGAGGTCGCGGTGCACGACGCCGGCGCGGTGCACGGCCAGCAGCGCCTCGGCGAGCCCGACCGCCAGCGTCCGCAGCGACGGCCCGGTGACCGCCCCGTTGCGCAGGATCCAGTCGGCGAGCGTGGGCCCGGCGAGGAACTCGGTGGCGAGGTAGGGCGGATACCAGTCGGGGTCGGCGGCATACACCCGGGCGGTGCACACGCCCCGCACCCGGCGCATCAGCTCGATCTCGCGGCGGAACCGGGCACGGAACTCCGGCGCGTCGGCCAGCTCCGCGCGGATCACCTTCACCGCCACCGGCGTCTGCCCGAGCACGCCGTAGTAGACGATGCCCATGCCGCCGGCGCCGATCCGCGCCATCAGCGTCGTCGGCCCCAGCCGCACCGGCAACGCGATATCCTGCACGCCGACCGCTCTCCGATGCTGTCTAGACCCGTCGCTGTCCCGACCGTCGCGCCGCGCCGGCACGGCGCGACCACCGCGCCGCGCGACGCCCTGCCTGTCGGCGCCGTGCCTTCCCCGTCGTGCCCGGCCCCGTTCCGCGCTGTTCGTGGTCACATTACCGCCGGGGCGTCGGCGTGAACTGCCCTGGAGCGCACCCGGTCCGACACCGCAGGCGTCTCCCCGTTGGCGGCCGTTCGCGACTTCTGGCTCGTGAGCCTGGCGGGCCACCCGGTGGGACGAAACCGGGCCGCGGCGCCGTGCCTGGCGCCGCTGTCGGGCATTCGAAAACCGCCCTGGCCGGGCGGGATGTCAACCGGTGGATATCGAACTGCCGACGGTCCGAAACAGTCGACGGCTATCGTCGCGCCGCACGTGCGCGTACCGAAGGTCGGGGGCCGATGGTCCGGCCGGACGGCGCCGACGCGGTCTCGCGCCCGCCGGCCCGTCCCGAGCGGAAGGACGGGCGAGATGCGGATGCCACGGCCGAGCGCGGCCTGGGTCGGGACGCTGAACACCGACGCGCGGGGATGCGGCTCCGTCCGCGAGGTGATCCTGCGCGAGGTCAAGAGGGTCGTCCTGGACGGCGCGGCGGCACCGGGCTCCCCCGTCCCCGTCGACGAGGTCGCCGCGCACTACCAGGTGAGCCGGATACCCGTCCGCGAGGCCTTGATGAGCCTGGTCGGCGAGGGGCTGGTCGTGCACCGCGCCCGCGGCGGTTACACGGTCGCGGCGCTCACGCCGGCGGAGATGCGCGAGTTCTACGTCGTGCGGGAGGTGCTGGAGGCCGCGGCGCTGACGGCGGCGGTGCGGCGGGCGACGGCCGAGGACGACGCGAGGGCGCTTGCCGCCCATGAGGCGATGGCGCGGGCGGTCGAGACGGGCGACTCGCGCGGCCACCACCGGGAGAGCCGCCGTTTCCACCTCGCGCTGGTCGGTCCCGCCGGGATGGCCCGGCTGGAGCACATGTACATCTCGGCCTGGAACGTCACCGAGCCCGTCCGGCCGATGGACTACGCGTCCCGGGATGCCGTCGAGGCGCTGGTCACCGACCACGAGCGAATGCTGCGGGCCTTCGTCGACCGCGATGTCGACACATTGTTGGCCGCGTCACGTGCGCATCATTCCCGCCTGCAGACCGTCGTCGCGGCGCTGCCCGAGGAGTCAGCCCGATTCCCCGCCTGAACCGCGCGCGGCCGGCATCCCAGCGCCGGCGCGCACGAGCACGAGCACGAGCACAGATATATCTCGCCGTTGACGGTGGTGAAACAGCAAGATCCTAGCCTGACTCCAGGCACGCCGGCCGCCTCGCCCGACCATCGCACACGCCCAAGCACCGGTCCCGAAGCCGATTTCCGCGCGTCTTTCCCTGTCCTGTCCGCCGCCGCGGAAATCCGTGCGTGGGTGGATTCTCCGCGCGCCCACACGCGGAGAATCCACCCGCGCGCGGCCAGGTGGCGGCCGGAGAAGACGCGGGAGATCCGCGGCGGGAACGCCGCCAGAGCGCCACCCGCCAGAGCGCCACCAGAGCCAAGTAAGGAAGTGAGCGAGAATGAGCGAGCTCGCCGCGGTTCCCGGCCCGCCGGGCGTGACCGCCGGACACGACGACATGGTAGAGGCCGCGGGCATGCCCATCGGCGCGGGCCTTCTCAAGCCGGGGTATGACCCACGGCTGGCAAACGAGGACCTGGCCCCGCTGCGCAAGCAGACCTGGTCCTGGTACAACATCTTCGCATTCTGGATGTCCGACGTGCACAGCGTCGGCGGGTACGTGACCGCCGGCAGCCTCTTCGCCCTTGGCCTCGCCGGCTGGCAGGTGCTCGTCGCGCTGGTCGTCGGCATCACGATCGTGAACTTCTTCTGCAACCTCGTCGCGCGGCCGAGCCAGCAGGCGGCCGTCCCCTACCCGGTGATCTGCCGAGCACCGTTCGGCGTGCTGGGCGCGAACGTCCCGGCCATCATCCGCGGCCTCATCGCGGTCGCCTGGTACGGGATCCAGACCTACCTCGCCTCGGCCGCCCTCAACGTGGTGCTGATCAAGCTGTGGTCGGGCCTCACCCCGTACGCCGACGTCGACCAGCACGGCTTCCTCGGCCTGTCGACGCTCGGCTGGATCACCTACGCGGTGCTGTGGGTCCTGCAGGCGGCGGTGTTCTGGACCGGCATGGAGACGATCCGCCGGTTCATCGACTTCTGTGGCCCGGCGGTCTACGTCGTCATGTTCGCGCTCACCGGCTACCTCATCTACAAGGCCGGCTGGAGCGAGCTGTCACTGAACCTCGGCGGCGAGCGGTCCGGCAACGCCTCGACGTTCTCCCTGATGGCCGGCGCGATCGCGCTCGTCGTCTCCTACTTCTCGGGCCCGATGCTCAACTTCGGCGACTTCTCCCGCTACGGGAAGAACTTCGGCTCGGTGCGCACCGGCAACTTCCTCGGCCTGCCGGTGAACTTCCTGCTGTTCTCCCTCCTCGTCGTCTTCACCGCCTCGCTGACCGTCCCGGTATACGGCGAGCTCATCACCGACCCGGTCGAGACCGTCGCCCGCATCGACTCGACGACCGCGATCGTCCTCGGCGCGCTGACCTTCACCATCGCCACCATCGGCATCAACATCGTGGCGAACTTCATCTCCCCCGCGTTCGACTTCTCGAACGTCAGCCCGCAGCGGATCAGCTGGCGCGCCGGTGGCATGATCGCCGCGGTCGGCTCGTTCCTCATCACGCCGTGGAACCTGTACAACAACCCCGACGTCATCCACTACACGCTGGAGACGCTGGGCGCCTTCATCGGCCCGCTGTTCGGCGTGCTTATCTGCGACTTCTACCTGATCCGCAAGAAGGTGGTCGTCGTCGACGACCTGTTCACCCTCAGCCCGCGCGGCACCTACTTCTACCGCAAGGGCGTGAACCCGCCGGCCGTCATCGCGACCGCCGTCGGCGCCGTCATCGCCGTCATCCCGGTGGTGGTTCCCGACTCGGCCGTCGGCTGGATGGACACCGCCGCCCAGTACAGCTGGTTCATCGGGATGGGCCTGGGCTTCGCCGTCTACTACCTGCTCGCCAGCCGCTCGGCGGTCACCGCGACGTCGCTGCGGCCGGCCGGCGACCCAGCCAGCGACCCGGCCGCCGCGGCCACGGCCGCGGCGAGCATCCCGGCGCAGCCGACGCCGAACCCGGCGCCGGTCGCGCCCGAGGCATAGCCGCCCCCGATGCCCACGACGCAGGAAGAGCGGCCCGCCCTGACCCCGGGGGCCGCTCCCGCGGCCGAGGCGCACCCCGCGACCGCGGCGGGCCCTGAAGGCTCCTCGACCGCCCCGACCGGGCCGTTGATCAGGGTCATCAACCCGAACACCTCCCGCGCGATGACCGAGCTGATCGGCACCAGTGCCCGGCAGGTGGCCCAGCCCGGCACCCGGATCGAGGCGACCAGCCCCGCGATGGGGCCGGCGTCGATCGAGAGCCACTACGACGAGGCGCTCGCCGTGCCCGGCGTGCTGGCCGAGATCGCGCGCGGCGAGGAGGCCGGGGCGGCCGGCTACGTGATCGCCTGCTTCGGCGACCCTGGTCTCGACGCGGCCAGGGAGCTGGCCCGCGGCCCGGTCATCGGGATAGCCGAGGCGGCGATGCGCGCGGCGAGCTTCCTCGGCCGGTCGTTCGGCGTGGTGACCACCCTCGGCCGCACCCGCGGCCGGACGTGGGACCTGGCCGACCGGTACGGCCTGCGGGTGCTGTGCTGCGGCGTCCGGGCCTGCGAGGTGCCCGTGCTGGAGCTGGAGACGGACCCGCTGGCGAGGGCGAAGGTCCTCGCGGAGTGCCGCGCGGCGGTGGCCGACGACGAGGCGGAGGTGATCGTTCTCGGCTGCGCAGGCATGGCCGACCTGTGCCAGGCGCTCACGGCCGAGCTCGGCGTCCCGGTCGTCGACGGCGTGGCCGCCGCGACCGTCCTCGTCGAGGGCCTGATCCGCCTTGGCCTGGCCACCAGCCAGCGCGGCGAGTACGCCGCGCCGCCGCCCAAGCCCTACACCGGCCTGCTCGCGCCGTTCGGAGGCGCCGGCCAGTCGTCTCACTGACCCCGCGCCGCCATGCCCTTCGCCGTGTGACCCACCGGACGGACGCCGGTTGAGGTCGGGCCGCCCGTCCGTGGACGGCGGCCAGGCGTCACGCGCCGGCCTGTCCGACCAGGTCAGGGCTGGAGGTGACGGGTTCGGCGGGAGCGGCCAGCTCGGCGGACCCCGCGAGCTCTGCGGACCCCGCAAGCTCGGCGGACTCAGTGGCGCTGGCGGAAGCGGCGGGGGCGGCAAGGTCGGCGGACCCGGCAGGTTGAGCGGGAGAGCCGGGCTCGACGGACCCGTCGGACGCAGCGGCCCCGGCAGACTCGGCGGGAGTGGCGGGAGCAACGGACGGGTTGTCGACGAGGACGGGCGCGTCGACGATCCAGGCGCGCAGGTGGGCCATCTCCTCGACGGACAGCTCCATCCGGGCGTTCTGGCAGAGCACGACGGCATTGTCTGCGAACGCGCAGGCCAGCGTGCCCGCGTCGTCGCCCGGGCGCGGCGGCCGGCCGGCGTACAGGAGGCCGTTGAGGACGAAGTTCACCGCGCCCCGGCCGACGTGCTCGCCGCGCTGGGCGCACCGGTCGCGGACGGCGCGTGAGGTGCCGGTCCGACTGAACCCGTGCCCGCCGACCTCGGCGGCGAGCTCCTCGAACAGCGTCCGGAACTCGCGCGAGGACAGCCGCGGGATGTCGGTGACCTGAGAGATCCGGTTGACGAGGTCGGCGCGCGGGCCGTCCTGGTCGGACTGGCCCGTGCCGGACGCCTGGCCACTGGGCGGTGGGCTGTGCCTGCGCGGATCGTAGATGTACTCCGGCGCGGCGGAGATCGCGAGCCCCGGCAGGTCGGCCTGGGCTAGCAGCTTCTTGAACGAGCCGGTGCCCGCCCAGCCGTCGGTGACATCCTGGCCGAGGTCCGCGCGTACCAGCTGGGCGGCCGAGGCCAGCGTGATCGGCCGGTCGGACGCGACGACCAGTTCGTGGACCCTGGCGGCGATGACCCGGCGCAGCTGGCTGTCGTACTGGCCGTTCGGCGGGGCCGGGATCGGAACGAACCCAGGGGCGGGCGGGTGCGTCGGCACCGGGGAGAGCAGGGGGGACAGCGCGGGCGACGCGGCCGGGGGCCGTGGCGAAGCGAGGGGACGCCCAGACGCCGATAAGTGTCCCGGGGTGAGGTCCGTGGAAGCCGATAAGGACCGCGGCGGGCCCTCGGTGTGTGATCCCCACCGCCCGTCGGCCACCGCTCCGGCGGCGGCCGGGTCCCCGGGCGCCGGGCCGCTCGCCGGACGGCTCGCGCCGGACGAGTCCCGGTGCGCATCGGAGGTCACCTGGCCGGCGTGGACGAGCGCGGCCGGCTCGCCCGGATGCGCCCCGGCCCCCGACAGCGCGGCGACCTGGCCGGCCGCGTGACCGATCCCGTTCAACGCCGGGGCGGTGTCGTGGGCGTGGGCATATCCGTGCGCGCCGGCGTAGCCATGAGATCCGCCGTAGACCTGCGCGCCGGCGTTGCCGACCAGCGGCCGGGACTCGGCGGACAGCGCCTCGTCGATGAACGCGTCCTCACCGACGACGTGGTCGCAGGCAGCGCGGAACGCCCTGGCCGACGGCCCGCTGGTAATGATCACCGTTCGGCGGTCGTGGGCGCGTAACCGAAGCATGACCGGGGTGTAATCCGCATCGGCCGACAGCAGAATGACCTCGTCGAAACGGGTCGGATGGACGAGGATGTCCAGAACATCGATGACGATGTGAATGTCGGCCGAGTTCTTCCCCGCGGCGGTGAGCGGCGGACAGTCGACGACGTGGAAGCCCGCTCGCGTGAAATACGCCCGGTAGCGTGCGGAGCTCACCGGGTTCAGATAGCAGTACCGGATGAGAAGGTCCCTGCGGAAGTCATCCGTCGCGAGCGCTGGATAGCCGAGCTTCTCCAGCCAGCCGAGCCAGCCCTGCGGATTAACCGCGAACCGGTTGGCGGCGGCGGGATCCAGCCGCTGCAGCCCCATGTGGATGTTCTCGAAGTCGACGAACAGGGCGCTGCGGACCCGTAACGGGACCTGCTGCCCCTCACCCACCGCGTTCATGTCGGCCATCGTGCCGGATCGAGCCGCGCCAACCAAGTCTCGCGCGCGCCAATCGAAGGAGCCGTTCACCCAACATCGACATAACGTGACTAATTGGACGCTCCACGTTCCGATCTGACCCCTCGGCCGCCAGAAGACCCTTCCGGTTCTGCCGATGGTAACGAGGAGGACACACCCGAAGGACTCGGCGGTCATCCAGCCGCCGACGGTGGGGCCTCCGGCTCACCGGCCCCGCCGACCGACGTGCGGGCTCCGCCCCGACCGGACCCCCTCCGAGCGAACCCCTGCTGACCGGCCCCTGCCCGGCCGGGCCCTCGCGCGCCGCGTGGCTCACCGCTCCGGCGCCGACCGCCGCGGTACCACCCACGGTCACCCGGTCGCGCCGTGCGGGTGGTGCGGCCCACCTGTCCAGCGCGGTTCTCGCGGACCGCGCGCAAACGGCGTCGGTCGTGGGCCATTTGCCGGTTTCCCCGCCGCGGACTATCGTCGCCTCCGCGCCGCTCACCGGGGCACCCGTGACAACCGATGGCCATATCCGGCGCGATGGTTGTCCGGCACCCGACCGCCAGGCGCTATTCCCACCATCGGACGCTCACTAAATCGCGCGGCGCGCGGGAACACCATCCTTACCGCCTCGTCTGTCACCCGGCATCGCGCCGCTGGACGATTTCCGGCTTCACCCAGCGATTTTTCCCGGCCGCCCAAGCTCCGCCGACGTGCCCGAGGCAAACCACGTTGCCTCGGCTCGCCGGCACCTGGCGGCGGCCGTCCGTCCCCACCAGCGTCGAGCGGGACCTCTCGGACCGCTCGGCGGCTCCAGCTGCCAGGTTCCGGTCAGGTCCCCCGAGGAGTCGCGATGACCAACATCCGTGCCCGCGTCCAGGGGCCGGGCGGCACACAGCTGCTCTGGCTGCTCGCCGTCGCCGCCGGCTGCCTCCTGACCTGGGCGGCCTGCGCCGGCGTCGGCTCCCCGTCCTACCGCACCTGCGCCGCCGCTGCCGCCGTCGCCGCCCAGCCAGCGACCGCCGGGTCGGCGTCCGCCGGGGTGGCGACGCCCGACACACCCGACACACCCGCCGGCCAACCCGCCAGCGCCTGCGGCCCCGCCAGCTGACGCCGTCCGTGGCGCCTCCACGAAGCCGCTCGGCGGACGCCCGTCCTCAGCGTTCCGGGGACCGGCGGCGGCTCGCGAGGGAGCGGCCCGCGTGGGCACGGGCGACGAAGCGGCCGTCGAGGCGCGCGACCCGGATCGGGTGGCCGAAGCAGTCGCTTACCCGGTCGGTGGTCAGCACCTCGTCGATGTCACCGGACGCGACCACCTCGCCGCCCCGCAGCAGCAAGGCGTGCGTGGAGCTGACCGGGATCTCCTCGAGGTGGTGGGTGACGAGGACGCTCGCCAGGTCGGGATGCTCGGCGCGCAGCTCGTCGAGCCCGGTGAGCAGCTGCTCACGGGCGGCCACGTCGAGTCCGGTCGTCGGCTCGTCGAGCAGCAGCAGCCGGGGGCGGGGCATCAGCGCGCGGGCGACCAGCGCCCGCCCGCGCTCGCCCTGCGACAGGTCGGGCCAGCGCGCCTCACGGATGCCGTCGATGCCGAGGAGGTCGATCAGCTCGTCCGCGTCGCGTTCCTGCTCGGCGGACGGCCGCCAGCGCGGAACCAGGTCGATCGTGCTGGTCGCGCCGGTGAGGACGACCTCGCGCACGGTCAGCGGCGACAGCAGCGGGTGGCGCGGGTTGACGTGCCCGATGTCGGCGCGCAGTGCCCGGACGTCGACCTTGCCGAGCTGGCGGCCCAGCACCCGCACCGTGCCGCGCGTCGGGTGGGTCACGGCGCCGAGCAGGCCGAGCAGGGTGCTCTTGCCCGCTCCGTTCGGCCCGAGCAGCGTCCAGTGCTCCCCGGCCCGCACGGTCAGGTCGACCCCGCGCAGCAGGTACCGCCCGCCCCGGGCCAGGTCGACCTTCTCGGCCCGCAGCACCTCCGCCGGCGCCGAGCCCGCCCCGTCCAGCATCGCCGCCGCCTTCCCGCCGCACGCAACCTCGGCCCTCGACCCTATCCAGCTCCGCGGCCGCCGACGCCGCCCGCGCTGTCCAGCGTCCGACACGCACCGTGGTGATTCCCGCGCCGAGCCGGGTGGTGTCAGAGCCTGACCGCGTGGCGTTCCAGGTGGGCCAGCACGGCCTGGTTCGCGGCCCAGCCGTCGGGGAAGCGGACCGGCTCGTGCAGGTGGACGGGCCCGCCGGACGGGTGGGTGTCGAGCAGGTCACGGATGCCGGCCCGGGCGACGACGACGCACGCCTGCCGGTGCCGCGACGCCAGCACGCACAGCCGGCCGGCCTCCAGGTGGAACGCCGTCGCGTCCCGGCGGCCCGACAGCGGGTGCAGCACCACGGTCACGTCGTACTCCCGGCCCTGCAGCCGATTGGCGGTGTCGACCACGACCCCCGGCAGGTCCTCGCCGAGCGCGGCGCGGACCGCGGCCGCCTGGTCACGGTGGGCGGTGCCGATCGCGATCCGGCTCGCCGTCACCGGGTGTGCCTCGCCGCCGCGGTCGAGCGAGCGGGCCACGGCGCCGCGGGCCGCCAGCCGGCGGGCGACGTCGGCGACCGCGCGCACCGCTTCGGCATCGGTCCGTGGTGTGTGCCGGGCGGGCAGCTCCAGCAGCCCCCACCCGGTCGCCGCGGCCACGTCCAGCACGTCGTCGACGGCTCCGGCCGCGGTGCCACCCCGAGCCACGTTCGAGCCGGTGGGCCTGGCGCTGGCCGAGCCGGGGCCGGGCGTGCCGGTGAAGGTGAGGAGGCGGTCGCCCGGGCCGTTGCCGGTCCGGAAGCCGGTGAACGGGTAGAAGGCGTCGGCGACGACCCGTTCGGCGCTGCGCGGCAGCCGCCACGAGACCGGCAGCCGGTGCACAGGCAGCTCCGGGTTGCTGCGCAGCAGAACCGCGACGGCACTCTGCATCGGGTCCCAGGTCAGCCCGCGCCAGCGGTCGTTGTCGACGGTGGAGAACGGGTCGAGCTGGCCCGGGTCGCCGACGAACAGCGCCTGCTCGAACAGCCGGGCGATCGCGAGCAGCGCGTCCGAGCGCATCTGGTAGGCCTCGTCGACGATCGCCCACCGCCAGGCCCGGTCCTTCACATAGGCCCACTTGGCCGCCGTGGCGATCACGACCTGCGGGTCCCCCATCGTCCGCAGGTCGCTGCCGACGGCGACGTTCGGCAGCCCGTCGATCCGCGGCGGCGCGACGTAGCCGGCACGGCCGAGCCGGCCGACCCGTGCCTCGGGCGCCCGGTCGGCGAGGTCCGCGGCGAGCCGCTCGACGAGGTCGTCGACCTGCTCGTTCGTCTGCGCGACGATCATCAGCGGCTCGTCAGCGAGCGCGAACTCGGCCGCGGCCCGGACCACCAACGTCGACTTGCCCGCCCCCGGCGGCGAGTCGACGACCACTCCCCTGTGCCGCCCCGAGCGCAGATCCGCCAGGATCGCGTCGGTCACCCCCGCGGCAAGCCTGCCTGGGTTCTCGCCCGGAGCCTCGCCGACGCCCCCCGGCTCGGGCGTCATGCCCACATCTCCTTCGCGTCGCCCTCGGTGGGCTCGTAGGACGTCGGCGGGCCGCCGTGGGTCCATGGGGTGTCCTCGGGCGCGGGCAGGGCGGCGGAGAACGCGCCGTCCGGCAGCACGCTGGTGTAACCGATCGCCTCGCCCACCTCCGGGACGCTGCCCGGCGGCGGCACCTTGGCCCGGCCCATCCCGCCGCTGAGCTCCAGCGACACCAGCAGCCCGCCCGCCGCCGGCTCCAGCGACATGATCACCCCGACCTGGCCTGGCCGGGTGGGCGAGCAGACCTTCGTACCGAGCGCAAGCCGGACCGGGTCCACCGTGAGCACCTCGACGACGGGCCTGGTGACCAGCGATCCGCGCTCGTTCGCGATCCGGCGGTCCCGTTCGGCGGCGACCACCGTGCCCACGAACGCCTCGCCGGTCACCCGGTAGTTCGCGAACACCAACGGGTCGTCGAAGGCCTGGTCGGCCTCGTAAGCGGCAAGCTCTCGTTCCAGCATGGCGAGCCGGCGGGCCGCGGCGACCGCGCCGTCGCGGCGGGCCTGCGGCAGGCCGCCGTCCTCGTCCCGCAGGTAGGTGTAGTACGAGCTGAACCGCGCCCGGTCCCGCTCCCAGCGCCGTGGCACGGAGGCTGCCTCCGGCAGCTCACGCAGCCGCCGGACGGCCCGCCACATCAGCCCCCACGTCGGCTCGACCTGCCCGCGCACCGCCCGCGCGATCTCGTCCCGGGCGCGCAGCCACGCCTCGACCGCCGCGCCGGGGGCACCGGGGGCACCGCGCCACGACGGCGCGACACCGCGGCGGCTGTCGATGACGTCCGGCCCCGCGCCGAACGGGTCGGGAGCCCCGGCGGCCCCGGCCTGCGCCCGCATCAGCGCGACCGCCTCGTCGTAGGCCGCGATGGCGGGCGCGAGCACCCGGTTGTCGAACTGGGGGTCGGTCGTCGGGCCTGCCGGTGGCCAGGCCAGCGGGTCCTCGGCCAGCCGGGCGGCCTCCGGGCCGGCAAGGGCGGCCGGCGGGTCGATCCAGGCCAGCAGCGCGGCGAGGTTCGCGTCCTCCAGGGCGCTCTGCCCGGTCGCCCAGTGCAGCGCCAGCGCCTCCGTCATCGCGACCAGCGCCGACGAGCCCGGGTGCTCGGCCCGCTGGGCGAGAAAGGTCAGCCAGCGGCCGAGCAGCGGCACCCCGGCCGGAACGGCGTACTCCCCGGCCGCCGAGCGAAACCGGGTCGACCGGCCGAACAGCCGGATGAACTCGACGCCGGCCCGGTTGGGCACCAACACCTGCGGCGCGGCGAGGAACCGCTCCGGCCCGGCGGCCTCCGCCGCGGCCAGCGCGTCCTCGTCCGCGCGCAGGTCTCCGGCGGCGCCGCCGAGGGTTCCGGGGGCGGCACCGGAGCCGGCCAGTGCCGTCGCCTTGCCGGCACCACCCGGCGAGGACCTGTCAGCGGACGGCTTCGGCACCCGCGGGGCGCCCACCGGCTCGCTGCCCGCGGCCGCGCACCGCTCCACGTGGTCGAGGAGAAGGTCCCCGAGCAGGCCGGCGAACGCGAACCGCAGGTCACGGTCGCGTGGCTGCGGGACGACGAGCAACGTCGCGTCGAGCTCGTCCGTGCCGATCATCGCCGCGAGCGGCGCGTTCGCCTCGCCGGCCATCGTCAACGGCACGAGCACCAGCGGGGCCTGGGCGAGATGGACGTGCCGCACCGATGCGACCGGCTGGGCGAACCCCGTCTGGACCGCCAGCGCCCGCGCATACGCGCCGATCACGCTCATTCAGCGTCCCCGCCGGCTTCGGCCAGGTCACCGGCCCCCGCCTCGCCACCGGGCGTGCCGGGTGCGCCCGGCACGCGCGGCATGCCCGGCACCGACCCAAGCGCCTCGGCGTACACCCGCGCGGTGGTCCGCAGCATCGCCGCCGACTCGGCCAGGTCGTCGTCGGGCGTCGCCGTCCCGTGCGCGAGCCCGAGCGCCTCGTCGACGGTCTCCACCCCGCCCAGCTCCTCCCGGACGCCGACCCCGAGCGCGGCCGTGCGCCCGGAGGCCTCCCGCCGGCAGAAGAAGGCCAGCTCGCACGTCGACAGGCACCCGGGCGCGTAGCGCGCCGTCACCTGGCCAAGCGCCGCCGTCAACGCACCCGCCGCCATGACCGGCGCCCCGGCGCCGTCGTGTCCGAGATCGAGCGCCAGGTCGTCCGGCAGGGCGTCGAGCAGGGTGTCGATCCGGGTCAGCCGGGCGAGCTGATGCTCCAGCACGATCAACTGCCGACGGACGTCGAGGCGCACCGCGACCGGAACGTTGGAGAAATCCTTCGGGCAGACGAGCACCACCTCGTGTGAGACGGCGTCGTCGCGGCCGAGCAGCCGGCGCAGCGCCAGCACGTAGACGGCGGACTGGACCGCCGCCGCCGCGACCTTCTCCCCGTCCGCCTGCCCGTCGATCACCGGGAACGACTTGATCTCGACGACGTGGAACGCCCCGCCGTGCTGGAACGCCACCAGGTCCGGCTCCAGATAGACGTCCTGCCCGGCCACCTCGAGCCGCAGCAGCGGATGGTCGAACAACGCCCCGTACACGCCGCCCTCGTCGCCCGGTGCATCAGCCAGCCGCTCCCTCGCGGCGACGTGTCGCGCGGCCAGGCCGTCCGCGGAATCCGCCGCGCCGAGGTCGGTGTACGCCGCGTCGCGCAGGTCCAGGCCGAGCACGTCCTGAAGCAACCGCAGCAGCTCGGCGCAGCCGTCCGCCTTGACCTGCCGCTCGAACGCGTTGCCCCGCACGATGGCGAACCGTGACTGCCCGAACGCCGCCGGGAAGTCGACCCGCTCCGCGAGCCGCTCCTTATCGACCCCGGCCGCGTCCAGTACCGCCCGTCGCGCGCACCCCGGGTTGCTGGTCAGCGCCGCGATCGTCCGGGCATTGTGCCGCCGCGGCGGCTCGGACCCCCGGATGCGCCCCAGCCGGGCCTCGGTCTTGCCCTCGTGCCGCACTCGCCGCCTCCACCTCCCCGGCACTGTCGCGGCGGTGATCGCCGTCCCTGCGCCTGGCCCGTCACCTGGACCGACTCTGGTGGATCAAGCGTCTCAGACGCCGCCCGAGCGCACGCACCCGCCACCGCCTGTACCCTGCAATCGGCTTCTATTGACGCCGACGTCAGAATCAAGTATTCACATGCAGCACCATGTTTCGACCGCTCGGTCCAAACAACCTAGTTCCATCGACGAACCATCGGCGAACCCGTAGCGAGTCGTACCCGAACGAACAGGTGTCCGGGAGGCCCTGCCCAGCGGCCAGTTACGCCTCGCGCACGAGTCTGGCGATCTTCGCGATGACAACGTCCAAGGTGGGAAACATGTCGTATCCCTGGAGGTCGGCCAGCGGGCGAACGCCCGAGCAGCCGCTCCGGCCCGTCGCCTCCACGCAGTCGTCCACCCGCCCGACCGCGTTAAGGCTGACTGGCGTCGCCGTCCTGGCCGCGAGCCTGGCCTTCGTGTCGGCCTGCGGCGGCGGCTCCGACGACAAGGGCGACTCCACCCCAGCGGCCAGCGCCTCCGCCGGGGCGGACGACATTCTCGGCCCGGTGGCGAAGGCCACCGGCGCGGCCGTCAAGATCGGCGTGATCACGGACGGGGCCAGCCCGACCGCCGACCACACCAACGACAACAAGGTCGTCGAGGCCACCACCAAGTACCTCAACGAGCACAAGTCCGGGATCGCCGGCAGGCCGATCGAGGTCACGATCTGTGAGACCCTCGGCGACCTGTCGAAGGCTGGCGACTGCGGCAACCAGATGGTCGAGAAGGGCGTCTCCGCCGTCCTCATCGGCACCTCCGGCGTCGTCGAGGCCGCCTGGAAGCCCCTGAACGACGCCAAGATCCCCGTCATGCTCTACGGCTCCAGCGACCCCGCCCTGCTCGCCAGCACGACGACCTTCTCCCTGGGTGACCCGGAGTTCCCCGTCATCGACCTGCCGATCCAGGTCGCGAAGGACAAGGGCAACAAGAAGGTCTCCGCCATCGTCATCGATGTGCCGGCCGCGCTGCACTCCGCGCAGGACATCGCCCCGCCGCTGTTCCAGAAGGCCGGCATCGGCTACAACCTGGTCCGCGTGGCACCGGGCACGGCCGACATGACGCCGCAGATGCAGCAGATCGTCTCGAACAAGTCCGATGAGGTCTTCATCATCGGCAACGACTCGTTCTGCATCAGCGCCATCAACGGCCTCAAGGCCGTCGGCTTCACCGGCACCATCAGCGCCATCTCCCAGTGCATCACCGACTCCACCCGCAAGGCGGTACCGGGCGCCACGCTCAAGGGCATGGTCGTCAGCGCCACCGCCCCGCTCGGCCCGGACAGCCCGTCGATGCAGCTCTACACCAAGGTCGCCGAGACCTACGGCAAGGACGTCGACCTCAGCTTCCAGGACAGCATGATCATGTTTATGATCATGTCCGGCTTCCAGGCATCTCTGGACGGCCTCTCGGGTGACGTCACTCCGGCGACCATCACGGCGGCCATCAAGGCGATGAAGGAGACCGAGGTTCCCGGCGGCGCGGGTCTGAAGTTCCGCTGCAACGGCAAGGCCTATCCCGCCACTCCGGCCGTCTGCGTCCGGGGCGGCCTGACGACGACCCTGGACAGCAAGGGCAAGCCCGCCGAGTACAAGGTCCTCGGCAACACCCCGATCGAGGGCTAGCACGCCCCGCCCGACATCGATCCACCATCAGACCGGCACACCTGCCGGACGGGACTCGTCAGCGTCCCGCCCGGCAGGTGTCCCGTCCCGAACGGCCCCGTCGCGTGCGACGGGGCCGTTTCGCGTTGCGCCAACCCCGAAAGGCTCAAGTCGTCAACCCCTGGAGGTTCAGGTCGTCGGGCCAGCGGCGATAACGATCATGTGCCTCGACGGCCCGCGTGGGTGGCGCAAGATCGGGCCGCCGGTCCCCCGACCGCCTGGCCACCGCCGGGAAAACGTGCAGGTCGCGGCCCCTTTCACGCGTCGGCGAGCCGTCATCTGTTGACGCCGACGTCGGAATCGAGTATTCACTTGCAGCACCACACTGCGACCATTTGGTCGCTGCACGCGCAACTCCATTGGCGAACCATCGGTGAACCCGCAGCGAGTCGTACCCGAACGAACAGGTGCCCGGGAGGCCTTGCCCCGCTAGCCAGTTACGCCTCGCATCCGGGTTTGGCGATCTTCGCAGTCACCCGACGTCCGACGACAAGGTGGAAAACATGTCGCATCTCTGGCGACTGGCCAGCCGGCGAACCCCCGAGCAGCCGCTCCAGCCCGTTGCATCCGCGCAGTCGTCCACCCGCCCGGCCAGGTTACGGTTGGCTGGCGTCGCCGTTTTGGCCGCGAGCCTGGCCTTCGTTTCGGCCTGTGGCGGCGGCTCTGGCGACAAGGACAACGCCACCCCCCCGGCCAGCGGCTCCGCCGGGGGCGCGGACGTTCTCGGCCCGGTCGACAAGGCAGCCGGCGCGGCCGTCAAGCTCGGTGTGATCACGGACGGGGCCAGCCCGACCGCCGACCACACCAACGACAACAAGGTCGCCGAGGCCACCGCCAAGTACCTCAACGAACACAAGGGCGGGATCGGCGGCCGGCCCATCGAGATCACCATCTGCGAGACCCTCGGCGACCTGTCCAAGGCCGGCGACTGCGGCAACCAGATGGTCGAGAAGGGCGTCTCCGCCGTCCTCATCGGCACGTCCGGCGTCGTCGAGGCCGCCTGGAAGCCGCTGAACGACGCCAAGATCCCGGTCATGCTCTACGGCTCGAGCGACCCCGGCCTGCTCGCCAGCCCGACGACCTTCTCGCTGGGCAACCCGACATTCCCGGTCATCGACTTCCCGATCCAGCTCGCCAAGGACGAGGGCAACAAGAAGGTCACGTCGATCGTCATCGACGTCCCAGCCGCCCTGCACTCCGCCCAGGACATCGCCCCGCCGCTGTTCGCGAAGGCCGGCATCGGCTACGAGCTCGTCCGCGTCGCCCCCGGCACCGCCGACATGACCCCGCAGATGCAGCAGATCGTCTCGAACAAGTCCGATGAGGTCTTCATCATCGGCAACGACTCGTTCTGCATCAGCGCCATCAACGGCCTCAAGGCCGTCGGCTTCACCGGCACCATCAGCGGCATCTCCCAGTGCATCACCGACTCCACCCGCAAGTCCGTCCCCGGCGCCACCCTCAAGGGCATGGTCATCAGCGCCACCGTGCCCCTCGGCCCGCCCAGCCCCTCGATGGACCTCTACACCAAGGTCTCCGAGACCTACGGCAAGGACATCGACCTCAGCTTCCAGGACGGCATGATCATGTTCACGATCATGTCCGGCTTCCAGGCGGCCACCCAGGGCATCACCGGCGACATCACCCCGGCGACCATCACCTCCACCATCAAGGCGATGAAGGAGACCGAGCTGCCCGGCGGCGGCGGCATCAAGTTCCGCTGCAACGGCAAGGCGGTCGCGGGCCTCGCAGCCCCCTGCGTCGTCGGCGGCCTGTCGACCACCCTGGACGACAAGGGCCAGCCCGCCGCGTACAAGGTCCTCGGCAACACCCCGATCGCCGGCTAGCACGCCACTCCGGCAACCGGGTCCAGCGGATCCAACAACCGCACCAGCGTGCCGGGCGGACGGCCTCGCCGAGACCCGCCCGGCACGTCCCCTCCCAGAACGGCCCCGTCCTGCGCGGCGGGGCCGTTCTGTGTCCCACCGCCTCCGCACGACCCCCGGCCAGGTCGCGGGCGTGTTGCCCCCTCCCCGGCGCGCCGCCGTCTGTTGACGCCGACGTCGGAATCGAGTAAGCACTGAACACACAATCGTGGCGGACATCACAGCCCGTCCTGCCACGCGACGCACACCACGTACAGCTAGGCCGGGACGTGCCACCCGGCCGGTGCCCACCGCCCCCATGGGCCGACGTGTTCCTCGTATTCACGCAACGTCCGACGACAAGGTAGGGGACATGCCACTCATTCGTGGACTGACCGGTCGACCAGCATCGGAACGGCCGCACCCGCGCGCCGATGTCACGCCATCGCACGCCCACCCCGCCGCGGCCTTACGGTTACGAGTCGGCGGCGTCGCGGTCCTGGCCGCGGCCCTCGCCTTCGTCTCGGCCTGCGGCGGCGGCTCCGACGACAAGAAGGACGACCCCACGCCGGCGGCCAGCGGCTCGGCGGCCGCGGGAGACATCCTCGGCGCGGTCAACAAGGCGACCGGCGCGCCCGTCAAGCTCGGTGTGATCACGGACGGGGCCAGCCCGACCGCCGACCACACCAACGACAACAAGGTCGCCGAGGCCACGATCAAGTGGCTCAACGAGCGCAAGGGCGGGATCGGCGGCCGGCCGATCGAGATGACCCTCTGCGAGACCCTCGGCGACCTGTCCAAGGCCACCGACTGTGGCAACCAGATGGTCGAGAAGGGCGTCTCCGTCGTCGCCATCGGCACGTCCGGCGTGGTAGAGGCCGCGTGGAAGCCGCTGAACGACGCGAAGATCCCGGTGATGGTGTACGGCTCCAGCGATCCCGGCCTGCTCGCCAGCCCGACCACGTTCGCCCTCGGCAACCCGACCTTCCCGGTCATCGACTTCCCGATCCAGCTCGCCAAGGACGAGGGCAACAAGAAGGTCACGTCGATCGTCATCGACGTCCCAGCCGCCCTGCACTCCGCCCAGGACATCGCCCCGCCGCTGTTCGCGAAGGCCGGCATCGGCTACGAGCTCGTCCGCGTCGCCCCCGGCACCGCCGACATGACCCCGCAGATGCAGCAGATCGTCTCGAACAAGTCCGATGAGGTCTTCATCATCGGCAACGACTCGTTCTGCATCAGCGCCATCAACGGCCTCAAGGCCGTCGGCTTCACCGGCACCATCAGCGGCATCTCCCAGTGCATCACCGACTCCACCCGCAAGTCCGTCCCCGGCGCCACCCTCAAGGGCATGGTCATCAGCGCCACCGTGCCCCTCGGCCCGCCCAGCCCCTCGATGGACCTCTACACCAAGGTCTCCGAGACCTACGGCAAGGGCATCGACCTCAGCTTCCAGGACGGCATGATCATGTTCACGATCATCTCCGCCATCCAGACCGCCACGCAGGGCATCACCGGGGACGTCACCCCGGCGACCATCACCTCGACTATGCGGTCGATGAAGGAGACCGAGCTGGTCGGCGGCGGCGGGATCAAGTTCCGCTGCAATGGCAAGGCCATCCCGGGCTCCCTGGCCACCTGCGTCCTCGGCGGCCTTTCGACGACCCTCGACGACAAGGGCCAGCCGAGCGCCTACAAGGTCCTCGGCAACAGCCCGATCGCGGACTAGCGCACAACTTCAACAGCTGAACTGGCCTGCCGGGCGGAGTCTCCCCAAAACCCCGCCCGGCGGGTCCCCTCCCTGAACGGCCCGTCGCTCGCGGCGGGCCGTTCGGTGTCCCTGCTCCCGGCGAAGGCTCTTCCAGGTCATGGTGGCTGGGGGCGATGACGATCGCGTCCCGCGGCCGACCCAGATCGTGGTGGGATCAGATCACCGGGACCGCCGACGCGAAGCGCCAGCTCAGCGTCCCTCCGCGACTCGGCGAGTCACCGTCTGTTGACGCCGACGTCGGAGCCGAGTAAGCACTTACTCCATCGCATTTCGACCACGCAATCGTGGCGGACCGCCTCAAGGCTGTCGCGACACCAACAAACACCACGTACAGGTAGGCCGGAGCGGTACCTCCCGGCCGCTGCCCACTGCCCCCATGGGCCGACCTGTTCCTGGTATCCGCGCAATGTCTGAAGACAAGGTAGGGGACATGCCACTCCGTGGACTGACCGGTCGACCAGCATTGGAGCGACCGCACCCGCTTGCCGCGGCGACGCCATCGCACACCCACGCCACCGCCACCTTACGGTTACGGGTAGCCGGCGTCGCCGTCCTCGCCGCCAGCCTGGCCTTCGTCTCGGCATGCGGCGGTGGCTCCGATGACAAGGGCGACTCCACGCCCCCATCGGCGAGCGGCTCAGCAGGCGCCGCCGACCCTCTGGGCCCGGTGGACAAGGCGTCCGGCGCACCGGTCAAGATCGGTGTGATCACGGACGGGGCCAGCCCGACCGCCGACCACACCAACGACAACAAGGTCGCCGAGGCCACCACCAAGTACCTCAACGAGCACAAGGGCGGGATCGGCGGCCGGCCGATCGAGATCACCATCTGCGAGACCCTGGGCGACCCGGCCAAGGCCTCCGACTGCGGCAACCAGATGGTCGAGAAGGGCGTCTCCGCGGCCATCATCGGTACGTCGGCCGTCCTCGAGCCCGCGTGGAAGCCGATGAGCGACGCCAAGATCCCCGTGGTGATCTACGGATCGGGCGAACCCGACGTGCTGGCCAGCCCGACGACGTTCGTCCTGGCTGACCCGACCTTCGGCATCATCCAACTGCCGATCCAGGTCGCCAAGGACGAGGGCAACAAGAAGGTCACCACCGTCGTCATCGATGTCCCCTCCGCGCTGCACTCCGCGCAGGAGGTCGCCCCGCCCCTGTTCCAGAAGGCCGGCATCGGCTACAACCTCATCCGCGTCGCCCCCGGCACCGCCGACATGACGCCCCAGATGCAGGGGGTTGTCGACAACGGCTCCGACGAGGTCTTCATCATCGGTAACGACTCGTTCTGCATCAGCGCCATGAACGGCCTCAAGGCCGTCGGCTTCACCGGCACCATCAGCGCCATCGCCCAGTGCATCACCGACTCCACCCGCAAGTCGGTCCCAGGCGCGACGCTGAAGGACATGGTCATCAGCGCCAACGTGCCACTCGGCACGGACAACCCGTCGATGAACCTCTATACCAAGGTCGCCGAAACCTACGGCAAGGGTATCGACCTCAGCTTCCAGGACGGCATGATCATGTTCACGCTGGTCTCCGCCCTGCAGGCGGCGACGCAGGGCATCACCGGAGACATCACCCCGGCGACCCTCACCTCCACCATCAAGGGCATGAAGGAGACCGAGCTGCCCGGCGCCGGCGGGATGAAGTTCCGCTGCAACGGCAAGGCCGTGGCCGACTCTCCGGCGTCCTGCGTCCGCGGTGGACTGGCGTCCACTCTGGACGACAAGGGCCAGCCCGCCGAGTACAAGATCCTCGGCACCAGCCCGATCGAGGACTAGCACACAGGTCCAACATCAGTACCTGAACCGGCCCGCCGGGCGGGGCCTCGACGAGATCCGCCCGGCGTGTCCCCTCCCTGAACGGCCCCGTCGCTCGCGGCGGGGCCGTTCAGCGTCGCGCGCCGCTCGCCGCCGAGGTGCTCCCGGTCCACGGCACCCGGAACCCCGGTGAAGGGCTGCCGGAGGGGCGGCATTGCCGAACGGGGCCGACAGTGTCAGACCTCCCAGTGGTCAATCGGTGGGAAGGCCGCGACGATGCCCGACGTGACCAATCCGCCGCGGCCCAGCCCGCCCGCCGAGCCCGAGGCGCCCGAGGCGCCGGTCCCGCTGCTCGTGGTCGGGGCGCACATGGCCGGCTTCCCGGCGCACGCGCGGATCAGCCGGCACGGCGCCGTCCCACTCGGCCGCGTGCGGACCACACCGGGCTACCGACTGCACGACCTCGGCGGCGACCCGCCGCGGCCCGGCCTGGTCCGCGACCCGGCCGTCGCCACCAGCGCGACCGGCGAGCTGTGGCTGCTCCCCCGCCCCGCGATCGCCGAGCTGCTGCTGGAGACCCCGCCCCCGCTCGGGTTCGGCTGGGTCGACCTCGCCGACGGCCGCCGCGTCCTCGGCTATCTCTGCGAGGCCGCCGCCACGGATGGCCGCCCCCTCGTGCCCGACGGCGACTGGCGCCGGCGCCTCCCCTGACGGACCGGGCGTCAGGAGCCGAGCCGCTGCCGGGCCGTGACTCCCGGCACCCGGTCCCCCGGCCGCGCGTCAGCGGGCCGCGGCGAGGCTGGTGACCTTGAGCTGGTGGACGGACGGGCTCTTGCAGGCCTGGCGGCCCTGCGGAACCGGGACGAGCAGGGCGACGGTGTTGTCGGGCGGGTAGATCCGAAGGTTCGCGGCACTGGTGAAGCTGCCCTCGGTGTCGCAGCCCGGAAGCACACCGGGCTGCGTGACCTGCACCGTGAACTGGGCCTTGCCGCCGCCCGCGAGGACCACCGCCGACCCGGCCTCCCCGGTCCGGTCGGCGGGGGCGCCAAGCTGGTTGCCGGCCGTGTCGACGAACGACACCCCGGGGTAGCCGCGCAGCGTGCAGCGCGCCGAGGAGTTGTTCGTCAGCGTGAGCTGGGTGTAGATCGTGCCGGCCGCGCCGTCGCTGCCGACGATCGCCGCGGCCAGCACCGACGCCGCACAGATGGGTACCGCTGGCGCGGTCGTCGCGGGCTTCGTCGTGCCCCCGCCGGACCCGTGCGAGGCCGACGCCGTCGGACCTGTCGAACCGCCTGCGCCCGGCGTCGCGGACTCGCTCGCCGGAACCGTCGGCGTGCCCACGGGCGGCTCGGCGGCGGAACCACCGTCGTTGCTGCAGGCTGTCACCATCACCGTCATCGTCACCGCGAGCACGGCGCCCAACGCCGCCAGCACCACCCGCCCGCCGGTCCGGTGCCCGCCGACGCGCCGTCCGACGCCCGTTCCCGTCCTGCCGCCCGCGTTCATCGAGTGCTCCATCCGCCGTAGTGCCCCCATGCTGCGCCACAACGGGACGTTCCCGCTTCGGTCAGACGACTCGGGCACACCCCCGCAAAGTCCCAGCGGTGACTGTCCCTCGCCAGCACCGCCGACGGCCGCGCGCGGGCGAGCAGAATGGGGGCCATGTCCGCCACCCTTGTCGCCTCCGAGTTGTCCGTCGTACGAGGGGGGCAGGTCGTGCTGGACGGCGTCTCGCTCACCGTCGCGCCGGGCGACCGGATCGGGGTCGTCGGGCCCAACGGCGTCGGCAAGTCCACGCTGCTGCGCGCGCTCGCCGGCCAGGTCGCGCTCGACACCGGCCGGGTCGAGCTCTCACCCCCGTCGGCGAACGTCGGCCTGCTGCCACAGGAGCCCGACCGCCGCCCCGGCGAGACGCTGCGCGCGTTCCTGGAACGGCGCACCGGTGTCGCCGCCGCCCAGGCGGCGCTCGACGAGGCGACCGAGGCGCTCACCGCCGCCCGCCCCGGCGCGGACGACGCCTACGCGGAGGCGCTGGAGCGCTGGCTAGCGATCGGCGGCGCCGACCTGGACGTGCGCGCCGAGCAGGTCTGCGCCGAGCTCGGCCTGCCGGCGGACGCGCTGGACGCGCCGACGACGGCGCTGTCCGGTGGGCAGGCGGCCCGCGGCTCGCTCGCCGCGGTGCTGCTGTCCCGCTTCGACATCACCCTGCTCGACGAGCCGACGAACGACCTCGACTTCGACGGCCTGGAGCGGTTGGAGCGCTTCGTCGCCGGGATCTCCGGCGCTCTCGTCGTCGTCAGCCACGACCGGGCGTTCCTCGACCGGACGATCACCAGCGTCGCCGAGATCGACCAGCACCGCCGCGACGTCACCGAGTACGCGGGCGGCTGGTCGACCTACCTGGAGGCGCGCGAACTCGCCCGTCGGCACGCCCGCGAGCACTATGACGAGTTCGCCGACACCCGCGCGAACCTCGTCTCCCAGGTGCAGCGCCAGCGCGAGCAGTCGGTGCGCGGGGCGATCCGGGCGAAGCGCAAGGTCCCGGACAACGACCGGTCGGTGCGCAGTTACAAGATCGAGGCGGCGACGAAGAGCGCGTCGCGCGTCCGCAATCTGGAGACCAAGCTGGGCCGGCTGGAGGAGGTCGAGGAGCCGCGCAAGGAGTGGCAGCTACGGATGACGATCGCCGCCGCGCCCCGTTCCGGCGACGTCGTCGCGGCGCTCGCCGGCGCCGTCGTCGCCTACCCGCCGGCGCCGGCACCGGCGGCGTCCGGCGACGAAGCGGCGAGCGGCGCGGGCGGGTTCCGGCTCGGCCCCGTCGATCTCACCATCTCCTGGGCGGACCGGATCGTGATCACCGGGCCGAACGGCGGCGGGAAGTCGACGCTGCTCGCGGCGCTGCTCGGCCGGGTGCCGCTCGCCACCGGTAAGGCGACGCTCGGCTCCGGGGTGCGCCTCGGCGAGGTCGACCAGGCGCGCGACCGCTTCCGCGGCGAGGAGAGCACGCTCGCGGTCGCCGAGCGCGCCACCGGCTGGGCGATGGCGGAGGTCCGCACCCTGTTCGCCAAGTTCGGCCTCAGCGCCGACCAGATGACCCGCCCCGCCGGGGCCCTGTCGCCTGGCGAGCGGACCCGGGCCGGTCTCGCGCTGCTGCAGGCGGTCGGCGTGAACTGCCTGGTCCTCGACGAGCCCACCAACCATCTGGACCTGCCCGCGATCGAGCAGTTGGAGTCCGCCCTCGACACCTACCCCGGCACCCTGCTGCTGGTCACCCACGACCGCCGCATGCTCGACGCCGTCCACGTCACCCGCCGCCTGGTCGTCGAGGACGGCAAGGTCACCGAGTCGACTGTCTGATGATCACCAGGTCGCCGGGTCGATGCCACGGGCCAGTTTGGCCACGTCGCGGCACACCCGTCCGTCAGCGAGCGGCCTGACCCAGGCCCAGGTCAGCCCAGGGTCGAACGGCCGGCCCGACAGGGAGCCGAAGCCGAGCCGTCCGTGTCGCGCCGGGGTGGCCTCCGAGCTTGAACTGTGGCATTTGGGCAGGTCCATAGGCAGGCCTATCCGACACAGTTCGCCCCGACCCCGTCGATGTGTGTCAGATAGGCGAGCCCAGAGACTGGCTGATCCGACACGATTCGCGTTTGCGCCCGCGCCTCGGCGGACAACCACCTCGTCCCGTCGCGCGTGGAGCTGGGCCAGGCTACCCACCCAGGCCGCGCGCGGCCTTCCACGGCCATTTCAGCCGTGTGCATCTGAACACCCTCTGCGATCATGCCGGGGAGGTCGACCGTGACCTGGACCGACTCGACGGGCGACGCTGCGAGCACCTCGTCCTTGCCGCGGTCCGCGACCGCACGGGCCACCTCGAGGACCGACTCGCAACGAACACAAGACCGACTGAGGTTCAGCCCGGACAGCGCGGGGTGTCGCTCGCGCTCGATCAGCCGCGCGTAGCCCGACCTGGTGGTCCATTCGTTCACCGCGCCCCAGCTCATGTGCACGGCGACGAAGTCGTCGCCGACAAGTGAGGACGCCCCGGCGGACAGCACAGGTTTCACGCCGTCGAGGCGACCCTGGCTGTCGCGGACCGCGGCGTTGCGCTCGTCGCCGGGCGGCTCGCCGTGCGCGGCGAGCACCGAGCCGAGCGTGACGCCGTGGGAGTGCTCCTCGTGGTTCCAGACAGTGAGGAACGTGGTGGTCCGTGAGTCGGGCCGCTGTCAGCGCCGGGCCAGCAGGGCGAGGGCGTCGGCGGCGGGGGTGCCGGGGTCGGCGTGGTAGAGGACCATGCGGTGGCTGCTCCCGGGCAGCGGCATCGCCTCGTAGGTGAGGTCGAGGCGCCCGACCAGCGGGTGCTGGAACTTCTTCACGCCGTGGCCGCAGTCCAGGACGGGGTGCCTGGCCCACAGGGCGGCGAACTGGTCGCTGCGCTGGACGAGCTCGCCGACCAGGCAGCTCAGATCGTGGTCGTCGGGGTGCAGCCCAGAGGAGTAGCGCAGGAAACCAACCAGCTGCCGGGCCATGTTGTCCGGCTCGGCGTAAAGATCGCGCCCGCCCCGCGCCAGGAAGAACATCCGGGCGAAGTTCGGCCGGTCGCGGATGTCGTCCGGTGCCTCGAACGGGTAGCCGAGGCCGAGAAGCCGGTGGCCTAGAGCGTTCCAGGCGAGCACGTCGTTGCGGTGGTCGACGAGGAGCGCGGGCCCCGGTGCGGCGTGGACGAGCCCGAGCGCCGCGGGCCGCGGCCGCTCGACGCGGCGGCGGCGGACCGGCCGGGGCTCGGGGCGGGCCAGCCGGCGCAGGTGCTCGTGCTCCGCGTCGGTCAGCGTCAGCACCCGGGCGAGCGCGTCGAGGACGCTGTCGGAGACGTTGTGGTGGTCGGACTGCTCCAGGCGCGTGTAGTACGTCGGGCTCACGCCGGCCAGGTGGGCGAGCTCCTCGCGGCGCAGGCCGGGGACGCGCCGCGCGCCGTAGGAGACGAGCCCGACGTCCGTGGGGCTGACCGCGGCCCGCCGGGTGCGCAGGAAGTCGCCTAGCTCGGTCGCCATGACCTCCATCGTGCCGGACCGCGGGGAACGCTGGGTATCCCTGCCGGTGGTAGTCACGCCGAGGGGTGGCGGCGCAGGGCGGTCGCTGGCATCGGCCGGCGGACGCACCGTGGGCAGCGTGACCACACTGACCTCCACCGCGACCACCGACCAGGCGCACCCGGCCGGCACGGCCACCCCGGCCGCCCCGGCCACCGCCCGCATGAGCCGCGGCCAGGCGCTCGTGCTGGTGCTGCTGCTGGCCTCCCAGTTCACGCTCTGTGTCGACTTCTCGGTCCTGAACGTGGCGCTGCCGACGGTCGGGGCGAACCTCGGGTTCTCCGACGCGAACGCGCAGTGGATCGCGACGGCGTTCGCGCTGTGCGCCGCCGGCTTCACGCTCCTGTTCGGCCGCATCGGCGACTACGTCGGCAAGCTGCGCGTCTTCCTCGTCGGCATGGCGGCGCTGGGCCTCGCCTCGCTGCTCGGCGGCCTCGCCACCAGTCCCGCGCTCCTGCTCACGGCCCGCGCCGCGCAGGGCCTGGCGACGGCGGCGGTCACCCCGGCCGCGTTGTCGCTGCTGACCACGACCTTCCCGGAGGGCCCGGCCCGCCAGCGCGCGCTCGGGCTGAACAGCGTGATGATGTCCACCGGGTTCACCTGCGGCGCGATTCTCGGCGGCGTCCTGACCGACGTGGCGAGCTGGCGCTGGGCGTTCCTCATCAACGTGCCGATCGCCGCGGTCGTCGTCGCGGTCGCGCCGTTCGTGCTGGCCGACCCGGCAGCCAGGGTGCGGACCCGGCTGGACCTTCCGGGGGCGGCGCTCGTGACGTCAGGCCTGCTCGCGCTCGTCTACGGCGCGACCCGGCTGGGCGAGCACGGTGCCGACGACCCGTGGGCCATCGGTTGCGTCCTGGCCGCCGTGGCCCTGCTCGCCGGGTTCTGGGCCGCCGAGCGGCACCACTCCCATCCGCTCGTGCCGGTCACGATCCTGACGCGGCGCACGGTGGGCTGGGGCAACGTGGCCGGGTTCGTCACGTTCTCGATGGAGCCGGCGCTGGTGTTCCTCCTGACGATGTACCTGCAGCACGTGCTCGGCCTGAACCCGCTCCAGACGGGCCTGATGCTGGTCGCGATGGGAGCCGGCGCGATCCTCGGCGGTGTGGTCGGGCCCCGGGTGACCGCCGCGTTCGGGGTGCGCCGCGCCGTCGTCGGCGGGCTCGCCGTCCAGTCGGTGCTGACCGGTCTGCTCGTGTTCGTGGGAGACACGGACGGCTCGCTGTGGCTGGTGGCCGCGACGACCTTCGTCGGCGCGATCGGGCACGTGTGCGCGATCGTCGGCTTCATGGTGGCGGCGACGTCCGGGCTGCCCGACCACGAGCAGGGCCTGGCCACCGGCGTCGCGACGATGACCCAGCAGGTCGCCATCGCGCTGGGGGTGCCGGTCATGAGCGCCGTCGCCATCGCCGCCGGCGGCCTGGACTCCCTGACCGCCCTGCGCCTGGCCATCGGCGTCGACGCCGCGGTGGTGCTCGCCGGCGCACTGCTCATCGCCCGCGGCCTGCGAGCGCCGCGCCCAGCCCCCGCGATGGCGGCCGAGGCCGGCTGACGCTCGCCGCGAGGTTGAGGGGAACGCCGGGGCCGGGCTTCGGCCGGTCGGTCAGGCCGGGCACATCCAGTCGGTCCGGCCGGCGCTCGGGCCGGCCACGGGCTGGTCCGGCGGGGGGAAGTGATTGCGCAGGCTGAAGGCCCGGGGGGTGGGGCCGTGGGCGCGCAGGTGGCGGACGCGGTCCTCGGCGTCGGCGGTGGAAGGCCACTGGCCGGCGGGGACCCACCACAGGGCCGCGTAGGCCTCGGCCATCGCCTCGAACCACTCCCGGCGGCGGCGCAGCACCTCGCGGTGCAGCCCTGAGAAGGCGAAGGCGGCCAGCGCCTCCACCGACTCCCAGACGGTGAGGTTGACGATCACTCCGGCGCTGCTCCCGGTGTCCCACTCGAACGCGATGACCGCGGTGGCGTCGCCGTCCTCGGTCTGCAGCCGCCAGCGGAACCCGGGGGCGGCGTCCGCCAGCGCGTTGACCGGGTCGAGCGCGGCGACGAAGTCAGCCAGCCGCGGACTGTCCAGCGGCTCCCGCAGCCGGGCGATGTTGACCTGCGCCAGCTCCCACCGCGGCTGCTCCTGTCCCACACCGGGCACAGTAGCAACGATCTACCCGCCCCACGCCGCCTTCGCTGCTTCCGGTGGCACGGCCGTCTCCGGCAGCACGGCCGCGGCCGGACACCCGCCTGGCGACGACGCCCGCCAGCGCCCACCATCGGTCTCGGGGACGGATGGCGGGCACCGGCGGGCGCTGGTCAGCCGGGTGGGCCGATGAGGCTCACCGGTCGGCTCAGACGAGGGCGCGGGCCTTGATGCTCTCGGTCGCGGCGGCGCGGGACGCGTGGAAGACGTCGGTGAACTGGGCCAGCGCCGGGTTGACCACGGACAGCGTCATCTCGACGTTGACGAACTCGACGTTGTCCGCGCCGAGGGCCTCCAGCACGTGCTCGAGGTACGGGGAGACGTGGTCCCAGCCCTCCTTCGGAGCCCCCGGCGAGTAGGAGCCGCCCTGCGTGGTGACGACGGTGACCTTCTTGCCGTTGAACAGGCCCGGGTTCTCCGCGTCCGCCAGCGTGACCCCAGGGATGATCAGCTGGTCGATCCAGGACTTCAGGGTCGTCGGCAGCGACCAGTTGTACATCGGAGCGGTGATCACGACCTCGTCGGCCGCGGTGACCTCGCCGATGTAGCCGTGGCGGGCCTTGAGCGCCTCGGTCTGCTCCGGCGTCCGCTGCTCCTCCGGGGTCATGCCGGCGGAGACGATGGTCCAGTCCAGGTGAGCCGGCGGAGCGGCGGCCAGGTCGCGGTGGGTCACCGCGCCGCCGGGGTTCCTCTCCTGCCAGGCCGCGACGTACTCGCGCGCCACGGCGCGTGAGACCGAGTTGTCGCCGGCGATGCTCGAGTCGAGGTGCAGCAGGTGGGACATCGGGCTCTCCTCGTGAGGGCGTCGTGGGACCGGAGGTCCGGTCGGTTACCAGACAGATCATCTACAGGCAGATCGTCTGCATCCAGATCGTCTCTCAAGTAGATTAACTGCTGTGGCGCTCATCTTAAACACAGACGATCGGGTTGTGTTCCGGGGTATGGTGATCCGGTGACGCAGCTGACGGGAGCCCAGCCGGACGCGCCGCGCCCGGACGCGCCTGGCGCTCTCGAAGAGCCCTGTGTCCCAGCGGACCTCTCGGCCTGCGACGCGGCCGACGACGACGACATCACGAAGGACGTCGGCTGGCTGGTCGGTCAGATCCAGCACGGGTACCTGATCACCGCCTCGGCCGCCATCGACTCGCTGCCTGGCGGCCTGCGCGGCCTGCGCGTCCTCGGCGACGCGGTCCATGGCAAGGCGCCGAACCAGATCGAGGTCGCCCGCCGGTTCGGCATCGACCGGACGGTCATGGTCCGCCTCGTCGACGACATGGAGAAGGCGGGCCTCGTCGAGCGCCAGCCGGACCCCGCCGACCGCCGGGCCCGCAGGATCGTCGGCACCGAGCGCGGCCGCGCCGCCTACGAGGACGCGCAGACCCGGCTACGCCTCGTCGAGGACCACGTGCTCGCCCCGCTGTCCGCCGACGAGCGGGCGGCCTTCACCGCGATGGCCCGCCGGGTCGTCGCGCACCTCGTCGTCCTCGACCCGACCCAGGTCGAGTCCGCCTGCCAGGCCGCCACCCGTCAGCTCGACCAGAACGACCCCCTGCCAGGCGCGGCCGGCTAGCCCTTCCGGCGGAACCGGCAGGACCGGCAGGACGTGCAGGACCGGCCCGATCGCGCGGGAGTCTCCGCTTCGGAAGCCGGGTCAGCCGAGGCCGGCGGTGCCGCCGGCGTCCTGGGTGCCGTCGCCCGGCTCATCCTGGACTTTCGGACCAGGGCTGGTGGCGAGGGCGACGACGTCCTCCAGGCTCATGCCGTCGCCGAGGTGGTCGAAGCAGGCAACGATCAGCGCGAGGGCCGCGGTGCCGAGCAGCGAGGTGCGCTTCTCGTGGTCGATGACGCCGTCGTCCGGTTCGACCATGAGGCGAAGCTGCATTCCCTCGGCGGTCGCGGTCATGATGAAGTTGATGTCCTCGAGGGTCAGCCCGGGGCGGATGCGCAGGCCGCGGACCGCGACCGTCTTCTCGTACGCCTCGAGCCACGCCTGGGTGCTGATCCGGTACATTTCCTGCAGCGTCGTGCGGGCGATCTCGTCGCGCTCGGCCATCGCGGCGCCGATCAGCTGGGCGCGCAGCGCGGGGGTGCGCCGGGTGGCGGTCAGGTCGTCGTAGCCGGCGTCGTGGACGGCGCGGACCGCGTCCTCGGCGTCGGCGAGCCGGTTGCGGGCGTTCTCGGTGCTGTCCAGGAAGCCCCGCCAGTGCGCGCCGCGCAGGCTGTACGCGAGCACATCGCGGATGTAGTCGGGCTGGTAGGGCCAGCGGTCACGGAAGCTGCCCTCCGAGCCGCGCAGCCGGCCTCCCTGGCTGACCTCGTCGATGACCGCGCGCTGCGACAGCCAGCGGAACAGCGGCCGGTCCTCGGAATCAGCGCCGTCGCCGGGACCGAGCTGCGTGTCGATCAACCTCAGCCCGGCTTCCAGGTACTCACGGGTCAGCCCGTCGTTGGCGAGCGCCTGCCGGCCGGCGTCGGTCTTGCGCCGGGCAGCGCGCATGAGGCCGGACAGGAGCGTGGACAGGTCCTCGGCTGGCACATCCGTCAAGGTCGTACCCCTTGCGCGAGACGCTGGCGGTACCACAGAGATCCACAGCGTAGCAAGAGATCCGACCGCGCACGCCGGAACATCCTCGAACGTGCGAGGTCGGCCCTTCGAGGTCGAACGGGGGAGGACCAATCTCCGAGGCTGGCGACGCCGATCGGACTAGTCCAGGCTTGGGCTTCGGCACCGGGCCAAGGAGGGCACTGGGGGCCTTTGCCTGGTGACCTGAGGGATGGGGGCACCCTCAAGGAAGGCTGTCGAGGACGTCGTCTCGGACCTCAGCGGGGGGAGGTCCGAGACGACGTCCTCGCCGGCCCGACAAGCGCAAGCGCCCCACGAGCCCCGGGTCGACGCAGCGTACGTACTGGTCGACGAAACGCCCCGGACCGCTGTCGAGTCAGAACCGCAACAGCGCGGCCTCCGTCGTCAGACCAGGCCCGAAGGCGATCAGGATGGCTAGGTCGCCGGGTACCGGCCTCTCCCCCTCATCGCCCGTCAGCAGCCGGCGCAATGCGAGCAGCACCGTCACCGACGAGCAGTTGCCATAGTCGCGCAGCGTTTCCCGGGACGGCCGCAGCTGCGCGTCCGACAGCCCGAACGCCGCGCCCACCTTGTCGACGATCTTCGGGCCGCCCGGGTGCAGCACCCAGTGCCGGATGTCGCCGACACCAACGCCGGTCCCGGCGAGCAGGCGTTCCACGAAGCCCGGGGTGCTCTCGCGCAGCAGCGACGGGATGGCCGGCGACAGCCGCAGATGAAAGGCGTCCTCACGCACCCGGATCGACATCTGGTCGGCCGTACCGGGTGCCACCTCGGTGCGGGTCGCCAGCACCCGCGCGCCGATCGGCACCGCGGCATCCCCAGGATCCGCCGCGGCGGGCGCCGGTATCCCGGAAAGAGGATGGGGCGGAAGCGTCGGCGGGGCGGCACCGTCGGGGACCGCACCGAGAAGCACGCTCGCGCACGCGTCGCCGAACAGGCCGTGCGTCACCGCCTGCTCGCGGGTCGGCTCCGAGCGGAAGTGGGCCGAGATGACCTCGACGCACGTCAGCAGTACCAACTCGTCCGGGCGGGCCGCGAGGGCGTCGATCGCGGCCCGAAGTCCGACCAGCGCCGCGTAGCAGCCCATGTGGCCGATGGACACCCGCCGTATGTCCTGGCGCAGACCGAGCTCCGCGACCAGCTGGGAGTCCGGGCCTGGGCACGCGTAGCCGCTGGTGCTCACCATCACGAAGGTGCCGACCTTGGCGCGGTCCTGGCCAGCGAGGACGGCGGGCAGCGTGCGCCGGCCGAGCTCGACGGCACACCGCTCCCAGGCGTCCACCCGCGCGCCGACCGCGGGGAAGCCGTCGCGGAACGCGGTCCTCGGGTCCCAGTTCAGATGTCGGCGCGCGACGGTGTTCGTCTCGACGAACAACCGGCGCGCATCCGGGACGGCGTCGAAGACCGGGGCGTAGAAGTCGTCCCAGATGTCGGTCTGGGCGATCGGTTCACCGGGCGCGGCGGCACTCACGGCGAGCATCACGGGAGAAATTCCGGCGGGCATCTCGTCTCCGGGTGGGCGTGACCTGACGGTTGCCGTGGTGAAGATCTGCTGGACACGGAGGAGGCACGATGCCCGGCGGTGCCACGGCCAGGTACGTCGCCGGTGCGAGCTTCATCGGCGCAGGAAGGCGGACCAATACGGCGCAGTCGCCGTATGGCCTCACGGAAGATGGATAGAGAACGAAAGGGAGAGGAAGAGGGAACCGGAATACCCGAGAAAGGAAAGAGCGCGCCGCAGTGGCGCGGCACGTGATGCCACCGCCGACTACCCGATGGTGGCGTGGCGAAATTACCCCCTGTTTGGCCTACAAAAGCGTAAGACGCGCGAACAGCCCTTCGCCGGTGTTCCGGGTGCATTCGACCGCCAATGTGACCCAGCTCTCAGGCACCACCCGGGCCGCACGCCATTCCACGGCCACCGCCCCGGCGACCAGCGCACGGCGCGGGGAGGTCGCCAGGCGGGGAGGTCGCCGGGCCGGCGTCGCCGAAGCGGCGCCGGGCGCGACCCGCCAGACGACGTCGAATCAAATTTTTCTGGCGGATGGTCTAAAAGCCACGCAAGGGGCACACGGAGAGAGGCGGGGCGCGCCAACGGCGACGCGCCCCGCCTTCGCGCTCAGTCGCGGCACCCCTACGCCCGCCCTCGCGCCCAGTCGCGTACCCCCACGCTCGATCGCGCCGCCCGGCGACGGCACCCCGATCACCCGATCGCGACACCCGATCAAGGTGCCCAGTAGCGACATCCGGTCCCCTTCACCCAAAGGGACCGACAATTTCGAACAGGCATTCGAAGGCAGACGCGCGCGCCCGGCGACAACCACTCCCCTTGGGGTCGATAGACCACAGCCATTCACAAACACAGGCAAACGAGAACTCATTGCCGTACTCTCACCTGTGACCCAAGGTGAGGGGGCAGTGACGTGCTTTCGCGTGAGCAGCCAGCGGCCTTCCTCACCGCCGCCACCCCCGCCACCCCCGCGCCGACCGCCGGCCTGGCTGGCCCCGACGCGCCGCCGATCCGAGACGTCGACCCGCCCGCGCGGCCGTCGGCCTTCGGCCAGGCCGTCCAGCTCGGCCTGGAGATCGACGGTGTCCAGCGGCAGATCCAGCAGCTGACGGACGTGCTGCGCCAGCTACGTCGGCACCGACAGCGCTGGGAGGCCGGCGGCCGGGCCGAGCAGAGCGTCGTCCGGGTGCTGATCGGCATGGACGACTCCGGGTGGCATGTGCTGCCGGACCGGCAGTGGCCTGGAACCCGCCGGGCCAACATCGACGCCATCGTCGTCGGCTCCGGCGGCGTCTTCGTGCTCGACGTGAAGAACTGGCGGGACGTCACCGTCGAAGGCGGCCGGCTGTTCCGAGGAGAGGCCGACGCCGCCGACGACCTGCGCAAGCTGGAGGACCAGACCGTCGCCGTGGAAGAGGTGCTCGCGAACGCGGGCCTGCCACCGACCGAGGTGGTTCCGCTGCTGGTGCTGGCCGGGCGTCGGAACGTACGGGCGCAGCTCGACCGGGTGACGGTCATCGGTGAGGGGGACCTGGCCCTCCACCTGGGCCGCCGGGGTGCCCGGCTGGCCTCGGGCCTGGTCGAACGCCTGCTGAGCTGCCTGGCGGACGGCTGCCCGCCGATGCCTCGCTCCGCGGTCGCCGCGGGGCCGCCCGCCCGGCCTGCCCGCCACCCGGTCGCGCGCCGGACCGGCCCGACCGAGCCGCCGCCGGTTCCGCCAGCTCGCGCGGTCCCGCACGGCGCCAGGTCAGCCGGGACGACGGGAGCGGCCGGGGCGGCCGGTACGGCCAGTCCTGAGATCACGGCGGGTGGCGAGCCGGAGCAGGGCGCTCTGCTGAGCCGCGAGCAGCTGTGGCGGGAGCTCCTCGACGCCGCCGCCCGGGAGCCGATCGAGACCTGGATGACCTGGCTGCATCCGACGCAGGCCCGCCTCTCCGGCCGGCACTGGTCGGGTCCGGCCCGCGTGCGCGGCGCGGCCGGCACCGGCAAGACAGTCGTCGCGTTGCACCGCGCCAAGTACCTGGCGGCCCGCGGGGAACGGGTGCTGCTCACCTCGCTGGTGCGCACGTTGGGGCCGGTCTACCGTGCCCTGCTCACCCGGATGGCCCCCGAGCAGGTCGACCGGATCGAGTTCGCCACGGTCCACGCCGTCGCCGCGCGTTGTCTTCGTGAGCATGGCCTCGCGGACCGCCACCAGCAGGAGGTCGCAGAAACCTGCTTCTGGCGCGCCTGGGCGCAGGTCGGGCAGTTCTCCGTGCTTCCCGGGCTCGGCCTGACCCACAAGTACTGGCAGGACGAGATCGCGACAGTCATCAAGGGCCGAGGCCTGACCACCTTCGGGCAGTACGCCAGGCTGGCGCGCGTCGGGCGCAGCACTCCCCTGCAGCCAGGCCACCGCCGGGCCGTGTGGGAGCTGTACGAGCGGTATGAGCAGCTCCGGACCGAGCGCGGCGTCCTCGACCGGGACGACGCGCTGCTGCTGGCCCGGGACCTGGTGCGCGGCAGCTCCGAGCGCCGGTACGACGCGGTGATCGTCGACGAGGTGCAGGACCTGACGTGCGTCGGCCTGCAGCTCCTGCACGCGTTCGTCGGCGACCGGCCGGACGGGCTTCTCGTGGTCGGCGACGGCCAGCAGTCCATCTATCCCGGTGGCTTCACCCTCGCCGAGGCCGGCGTCTCCGTCGTCGGACGCTCCACCGTGCTCACCCGCAACTACCGCAACGGCGAGAAGATCCTGCGCTACGCCCAGGCGGTCGTCGTCGACGACAGTTTCGACGACCTCGACGGCATACCGGAACAGGGACGGCGCGAGGTCGACGTCGACCGGCCTGGAGGCGAGGTCCACGAGGTCACGGTCGCCGACGCCGTCGCGCAGGACGCGGCGCTCTGCGAGCACCTCGCCCAGTTCCACGACGACCGGAACGTGCGTTTCGGCGACATGGCGGTGCTCGTGCCGACCAACGCGGCGGCCGCGCACTGGCTTCGCGTCCTTGCCGAGCGGAAGATTCCGGCCGTCTCCCTCCGGGATTACGACGGAGCCAGCCACGAGGCGGTCAAGGTTGGCACGTACCACCGGGTGAAGAGCCTCGACTTCGCCCACGTCTGCATTCCCGACCGCAACCTCTTCCCGGGCCCGCGACGGCCGTCCGAGTCCGCCGACGCCTTCCGCGAGCGCAGCCAGCTGGAGCGCCGGCAGCTGTACGTCGCCATCACGAGGGCGCGCGACAGCGTCTGGGCTGGTATCCGCGAGGTCCCGGCGCGCGAGGCACTTTCCAGCTGACGCGGCCGAGACGGCTGTTCGGGATCTCCCCGCGAGCCGGCTCCCGTGGTGGGCCGCGGGGCGCGGCAGCGGCGGGCGTTGACGGGCATTCGGGCGGGTGTGATGCTCGAAGCGGCTCGGTCGTCGAGACGGCGGTGGAGCGCTGGGATGTGAGTCACCGGTCTGGAAACAGCATTGTTGCGTCCAGGCCGGTGGTTGACACCACATCGTTGCGCCGCTCGACCGTGCCGAGCCATGTCCGCATGGCTCTGCTGAAAGGTCGAAAAGCAATGAACATCGCTTTTGTAGGCGACGTCCACGGGTGTGTGCAGCATGCGCTGGGGGCGGCGATACTGCTCCAGGAACGCCGGGGGATCCGGCTCGACGCCGTCGTCCAGGTCGGGGACCTGGGGGCGTACCCGTCGGAGGAGCGGTACGACGAGCCAACCCGCAGGTTCGGGCGTGATCATCCCGCCCAGGGTGACTTCCTGCGGCTTCTTGACCCGTCGCCCTCGTTCGCCGGCGGCATCCGTCTCGCCCTCGGCCGGATCCCGTCCGCGCTGTTCGTGAGCGGCAACCACGAGGACCACGACTGGCTGGAGACCCTGCACGCCGCGGCCGCGGGCGCCGAGATCGTGCCGGTGGACCCGCTCGGCGCCTTCCGGCATGTCTCCTGCGGGAGCATCGTCGAGGTGGCCGGCCAGCGCACGGCGTTCCTCGGGCTCATCGAGGCCGCCGGGTACATGGACCTCGATGAGACCGCCTACGGCCGCCTGATGGCGCTCGATCCGGGCGCGGTGGACCTCCTCGTCACCCACGACGGCCCGTACGGGATGTCCCGCAACTACCGCGGCGACGTGCAGGGCTCGACGAAGCTGACCCGGCTGCTGGAACACCTGCAGCCGCGCCTGCACATCAGCGGCCACTACCACCACCCCAACGGCCCCCGGGTCTACGGCCGGACGACCTCGTACGCGCTCGCCCAGCTCGTACGCCCCAGGGTCACCCGCGGCGAGTCGACGCCGCCGAACCCCGAGCAGCGGGTGACGGCCGGCAGCATCGGCCTGCTCGACACCGACACCGACGCCTTCGCCTACCTCGACGACGACTGGCTGGCCGAGGTGCACGGCGACGCCCTCGACCTCGCCGCCCTGGTCGCCGCGCGCTGACGCCGCTACTCGGTAGCGGGCCTGCGGGTGCGACGCAAGGATGGGGCAATGGCAGTCCCTCCGTTCATGCACCCGTTCGTTCTCGACGTCGCGCCGGTGGAACGGCAGCGCCTGGGCATCATCGACGTGCACGCGGACCGGCTGGACGCCGCGGCGCCGCGGCCCGCCGTCGTGTTCGTCCACGGCGGTCCGGTGCCGCCCGAGGCGCACCCCAGGCCGCGGGACTGGCCGACGTTCCTCGGCTACGGGGCACTGGCTGCCGCGTATGGCCTGGCGGGCGTGACCGTCGAGCATCGGCTGCACAGAGTGGCGGACTACCCTGCCGCCGCGCAGGATGTCGCCTCAGCCGTCGAGCAGGCCCGCGGCGTGCCGGGCGTCGACCCCGACCGCGTCGCGCTGTGGTTCTTCTCCGGCGGCGGCCCGCTCGCGACGCGCTGGCTCGCGGCCCCGCCGCCGTGGCTGCGCTGCATTGCCCTGACCTACCCGCTGCTCGTCCCGCCGCCAGGGTGGGCGGACGGCGCGGCGGACGGCTCGGCCGGCACCGTGGCCGAGCCGCCGGCCGCGGCGAGACTGCCGATCCTGCTGACCCGGGTCGGGCGCGAGTACCCGGAGGCCGCCCGCACCCAGGACGTGTTTCTCGCCGCCGCGCGGGCGGCCCGCGTCGCGGTGGACCTCATCGAGGTCCCCGGCGGGCAGCACAGCTTCGACAACCTCGACCACACCGACGAGTCCCGCGCCGCCGTGACCCAGGCCATGACCTGGGTCAGCGGCCGCCTAGCCGGAGGGGAAGCGTCGTCAGCGAGCGGATCGTCGTCGTGAACCCGGGCTCGAAACCGTCCGGCACCCGGTAGTCCGGGATGCGCGCGTGCCATTCCCGCAGGGCGATGCGCAGCTCCAGACGGGCCAGGTGGGAGCCCAGGCAGCGATGCGGCCCGCGCCCGAACGCGATGTGCCGGTTCGGGTCGCGGTCGAAGCGGACGACGCCCGGGTCGGGTAGCTCCTGCTCGTCGGTGTTCGCCGAGCCGAGCAGGCCGGTGACCACCTGGCCCTTTCGGACCGGGCAGCCGCCGATCTCCGTGTCGCGGGTCGCGAAACGCGCCACCATCATCACCGGCGACTCCCACCGCAGCAGCTCCTCGACGGCACCCGGGATCAGCGCCGGGTCGGCCACGAGCGACGCGCGCCGGTCAGGGTGCTGCGCGAGGTGCAGCATCATGCAGTCGAGCGAGGCCGAGACGGTGTCGAGCCCGGCGACGAGGAACAGGAAGCAGATGTCGAGGATGTCCTCGTGGCTGAGGCGGGCGCCCTCGACCTCGGTTTCCAGGAAGCGGCTCACGATGTCGTCGCCGGGAGCGGCCCGCCGGTCGGCGATGACGGCGTCGAAGTACTCGTAGACGGCCGACGCGGTCTTCTTCAGCAGCGCGACGGAGTCCTCGTGGTCGCGCGGCTGCCCGGTGATGGACTCCGGCCGGATGAAGCCGTCCTTCATCTCCAGGAAGGTGGGCAGCTCGTCGAGCGGCAGCCCGAGCAGCGTGAGGAAGACCTGCGACGGGAACCGCAGGGAGAACTGCTGGACGAAGTCCACCTCGTCCTCGGCGGCGATCGCGTCGACGAGGCGGCGGGCGAGCTGGGTGATCGGCCCGTCCATCTCCTTCATCCGCTGCGGCGAGAACAGCGGGTCGAGGATCTTGCGGTACTCGCGGTGCTTCGGCGGGTCGATCTGCAGCGGGATCAGCGGCCGCTCGGTGCCCGTCTGCGTGGTCGCCATGCCGGAGGAGAAGACCTCGGGGTTGGTGAGCAGGGCGGCGATGTCGGCGCCGCGGGTCAGCAGCACGCCCCGGTCGCCCAGCGGCAGCGCGCCCCTGGCCCGTAACCCCGGGAAGATCGCCTGCGGGGCGGCCAGGAACGCCGGGTTCTCCATGGGATTGCCGGCCGCGGGGGCCGCGCTCGACGACGCGCTGTCAACCGACATCTCATCTCCTTGTCGCTGCCTGGCGCGCAATTTATACCAGGTACAAAATCCAGGCAACCTGGTCCGGCCGCTCGTTCGTCCCGCCGTTCCACCGGTTCCACGTTGAGGACGAACGGGTGTGCGCGGCGGGATCGCCATGGCCCCGTCCTGCCACCAGTCCGCCTGGCGAACGCCATACCCGAGCGGCGTCCAGGGTGGAGCGCCGGTCAGGACCGGAGCACTGGTCAGGACCGTGGCTGATCCGTTGGCGGGTCGAGGATCAGCGAAAGCTGGCGGGCCAGCGACCGGGTGAAGATCGTGTCCGCGTCCGCCGGCGGCGTGCCCGCGCCGCTGGTCAACGCGGCGGCGAGATGCGGGTAGCGACCGGTGGCGATCACCGTGCCCAGGTAGGCGACCAGGTCGACCTGCCACTGCTCGGCGGCCTGGCCCGCCGCGGTGCGCTCCCATTCCGCGAACTGGGTGATGAAACCGCTGAGCAGCGCGAACATCTCCATCTTGGTGGCGCCGTCCAGCGGTGAGCCGGCCAGGGCGCCGAGGAAGAACTCGACGCAGCGCAGGGCGTTCGGCCCCATCGAGGGGCGGGTGGCCGTCAGGCCGGGCACCCAGGGGTGCCGGCGCATCACGGCCAGCGTCTCGCGGGCCAGCCGGGTCAGGTCGGCGCGCGGGTCGCCGCACGGCTCGTCGGGGAGCATGATCTCGCCCGCGGCCGCGTCGAGCATCAGATCGAACAGATGCTCCTTCTTCGGCACGTAGTTGTAGAGCGACATCGTGCCAGCGCCGATGGCCGCGGCGACCTTGCGCATGGACACCGACTCGAGGCCGGCGGCATCCGCCAGGCCGATCGCGGCGGCGGCGATCTCGGCCCGGCTGTGGACCGGCTCCGGCCCACGGCCGCTGCGTTCCGGGCGAAGCCAGATCATCCCCGGCGCGACCTTCGCCGGAGCGGTCCGATCGGACCCGGCGGGGCCGGACGAGCCGGACGGCATCTGTGATCACCTCGGGTTCGGACTCCTGGCGCCGTACAGCGTACGCCGTCGCCCGTGGTACCTTGAGCGCCTCTTCTACGTACGCTGTACCTAGAAAGGTGTGCCCATGAGCCCACCCAGCAGCTCTTCCGGCCCCCCGGCCATCGAGGTCCAGGGCATCCACAAGCGCTTCGGTGACACGCTCGCACTCAGTGGCCTGGACCTGGCCGTTCCTGCCGGCACCGTGTGCGGGCTGCTCGGGCCCAACGGCGCGGGCAAGACCACCGCGGTGCGGATCCTGGCGACCCTGACCCGCCCGGACGCCGGCCGCGCCCACGTCGCCGGGTTCGACGTCGTCCGCCATCCCGACGAGGTACGCCGGCGGATCGGGTTCGCCGGCCAGCACGCGGCGCTGGAGGAGGGCATCACCGGCCGGGAGAACCTGCGCCTGATCGGGCGGCTGCACCATCTCGGTGCCCGCCCGGCCCGCCGGCGGGCCGACGAGCTGCTGGAACGCTTCGGGCTGGCCGACGCGGCCGACCGGCTGGTCCGCGCCTACTCCGGCGGCATGCGGCGGCGTCTCGACGTGGTCGCGAGCCTGGTCGTCCGCCCCGCCGTGCTGTTCCTGGACGAGCCCACCACCGGGCTGGACCCACGCAGCCGGAACGACATCTGGACGATCGTGCGGGAGCTCGTCGCGGACGGCACCACGGTGCTGCTCACCACGCAGTACCTCGACGAGGCCGACCGCCTCGCCGACGACGTCGCCGTGCTCGACCACGGCCGCCTCATCGCCTCCGGCTCGCCGGGCGCGCTCAAGGCCGCGATCGGCACCAGAGTCGAGGTGACCCTGGCGGACGCCACCCAGCTGGACGCGGCCGCGGCGGTACTCGCCGCGCTCACCGGCGGCGAGCCCGCGCGCTACGAGACCGAGCGCCGGGTCGTCGCGGTCAGCGGTCCTGGCCACCCGGTCGTGCTGCCCGCGCTCGTCCGGGACCTCGACGCCGCCGGCGTCCAGGTTCTCGACGTCGCGCTGGGACATCCGTCGCTGGATGACGTCTTCCTCGCCCTGACCGGGCGAACCGGGCCCGAAGAGCCTGCCGCCGGTCTCGACCTCGCCGCGGCGGTGACACCGTGAGCACCCTCGTCCCGAGCGGCCGGAGCCTTCCCGGCGAGGCGGACGGCCTGGGCGCCCCGGCGTCCGGTCCCGGGGGCACGCCCGCAGGCAGCCTCCCCCCAGCCTCCCTGACCGGACGGGTGAGGTTCGCGATCTCCGACGCGTGGACCCTCGCGCTGCGCGTGCTGCTCTACTACCGGCACTCGCCGGGGCTGATCGTGGCCTCGCTGCTGGCGCCCCTGACGATGCTCGTCGTGTTCGGCTACATCTTCGGCAGCGCCATCCGGGTGCCCGGCGACGCGGGTTACCGCGAGTACCTGATGCCTGGCCTGTTCACGCTGATCGCCGCGAACGGCATCATGCCGAGCATGACCGGGGCCGCCCGCGACGCGGGGCGCGGCGTCACCGACCGGCTGCGGACGATGCCCATCTCCCGCTCCGCCACGCTGTTCGGGCAGACCGCGGCCGACCTGGTGGTCAGCGCCGCCGTCCTGGTCATGCTGCTCGGGCTCGCGCTCGCTCTCGGGTGGCGCGCGCACGACGGCCTGTCCCACGCGGCGGCCGGGGTGGCGCTGCTCCTGCTCTTCCGGTTCGTGACGAACTGGATCGGCGTCGGTTTCGGGCTGGCCATCGGCCGGGAGGACACCGCCGCGCAGCTGTCCGTGCTGGTCTTCCCGCTTGCCATGGTCACCAACGTGTTCGTGCCGACGACCGGGATGCCGGCGTGGCTACGGGTCATCGCCGAGTGGAACCCGATCAGCGCCGTCGCCGCGGCGGCCCGCGACCTGTTCGGCAACGAGGCGCCCGGGGCCTCCTCCGCCGCCTGGCCGCTGGCGCATCCGGTCGTCGCGGCGCTGGCCTGGTCCGCCCTGCTGCTCGCGGTCTTCATCCCGCTGGCGGTGCGCGCGTTCGCGACGCACGGCCGCTGAGCCGGGCGCAACTCCCCACCGTCCGCCGGGAACCTTGCGGGCAACCTGCGACCTACTGACCTGGCCTGTCGTACATTCGGCGATACGCGCCGGCCGCAGGTGGCGCGGAGGGGGCGAACCGTGCGGACGACCGCCGACGGCTCGGCACCCGACGCCGCGGTTCCAGCCGGCGTCGGTGACCGAGACCTGACGAGCGCGCAGGACGGACTGCGCGTCAACGTGCTCGGTGACCTGACCGTCACGCGTGACGGCGGTGTCCTGGACCTCGGTGGACGGCGCCAGCGCGCGGTGCTCGGTCTGCTCGTGCTGGCCCGCGGCGACGCCGTTCCCGCCGACCGGCTGGTCGACCTGCTGTGGGGGGACCAGCCGCCGCCTGGCGCGAGTGGCGCCCTGCAGTCGTATGTGTCCCACCTGCGGCGGCGGCTCGAGCCGGATCGCCACGCCCGGTCCCGTGGCTCCGTGATCGCCAGGATGGGCCCGGGCTACGCGCTGACGGTCGGCCCCGACGCCGTGGACGCCTGGCGGTTCGAAACGCTGGTGCGCCGGGCCGGCACGAGCACGGAGACGGGCACGGGCACGGGCACCGACCCGGCCGGCACCGTCGCCGCGCTGGCGGGCGCGTTGGCGCTGTGGCGGGGGCCCGCGCTCGCCGAGTACCGGGACGAGCCGTGGGCACTGGCGGAGGTGGCGCGGCTGACCGAACTGCGGGAGGTGGCCCGCGAGCAGCTGCTCGCGGCCCGCCTCGCCTGCGGCGAGACCGCGGTGGTGGTGCCGGAGGTCGAGGCGCTGGTCGCGGAGCAGCCACTGCGGGAGGAGCGGTGGCGGCTGCTCGTGCTGGCGCTCTACCGTTCGCATCGCCAGGGCGACGCGCTGCGGGCACTGCGCCGGGCCCGGGAGGTCCTCGCGGAGGAGCTCGGGGTCGATCCGGGGCCGGCGCTGCGTGCCCTGGAGGTCGAGGTGCTCAGCCAGTCCCCCGCCCTGCAGCCACCGTCGACACCACGCCCGCCGTCAGCGGGTCACCCACCGTCGCCGGGCCGTCTCACGCCGTCGACCTCGGCGGCGATGCCCGCACCGGCGCCCGCGCCCGCGACATCAGGAGCAGCGACGGGGGCTACGACGACGCTCGGCCCGCCGCCCGAGCGGCGGCCGCCGGCGCCCGACGACCTGGTCGACCGCGACCGCGAGGTCGCCGAGCTGGCCGGTTGCGTGGCCGAGGCGTGCGCCGGCCAGGCGCGGGTGGTGGTCATCGAGGGCCCCGCCGGGATCGGCAAGACCCGACTGCTGGCGGAGGCCCGCCGCCTCGCCGCCGCGCGGGCGGCGCGGATCTTCACCGCGCGCGGGAGCCAGCTGGAGAAGGAGTACGGCTTCGGCACCGTGCGCCAGCTTTTCGAGGCGTCCGTGGCCGCGCCGGCGGCTGGCCAGGATGCCCTGGCCGGGGCGGCCGCGCGGGCGGCGACGGTGTTCGACGTCGACCAGGCCGCGCCGGCCGAGGCCGCCACCCCGCCCCTGTCCGCGGGTGGACCGGCGGGGGAACCGGCGCAGCGCGCCGACGGATCGATGGCGGTGTTGCACGGGCTGTACTGGCTGACCGTCCACCTGACCTCGAACGGCCCGGTGGTGCTCGCCATCGACGACCTGCAGTGGTGTGACAGCGCGTCGCTGCGGTTCTTCTCCTACCTGGTACGCCGGGCGGAAGGCCTGCCCCTGCTCGTCGTCGCCACCCTGCGCACCGGTGAGCCGCACGACGACGAGGGCCTGCTCGCCGAGCTGACCCATGATCCCGCCACGGTGTGGATCCGCCCCGCCCCGCTCACCGTGGACGGCGTCGCGGACCTGGTCCGCGACCGGCTCGGTGACTCCGCGGAGGACGGGTTCGTGGCCGCCTGCCACCGGACCACCGCCGGCAACCCGCTGTTGCTGCGGCAGTTGCTGCGGGCGCTGCAGGCCGAGGGAGTCCGGCCCGACACCACCCACACCGACACCGTCACCGCGATCGGCTCGCGGGCCGTGTCGAGCCTGGTCCTGATGCGGCTGGCCCGGCTGCCCCGCGACAGCACGGTCGTCGCCAGGTGGATCGCGATCCTGGGCAGCGGGGCGGCGTTGCCCATCGTCGCCACCCTGGCCGGCCTGTCCGAGGCCGCGGCCGCGGCCGCCGTCGGCGCGCTGGCGCGAGCCGAGGTCCTGCGCGACGAGTACCCGCTGAGCTTCGTCCACCCCCTCGTCGCCGACGCGGTCTACCGCGACATCCCGCCCGGCGAGCGGCAGCTGCACCATGACCGGGCCGCCCGGGCGCTGCACCAGGCCGGCGCGGCCCCCGAGCAGCTCGCGGCGCACCTGCTCCAGGTCCCGCACCGCGACGACCCATGGGTGGTCGACGTCCTACGGCAGGCCGCGGCCAGAGCGACCGACCGTGGAGCCCCCGACGCCGCGGCCGCCTACCTGGCCCGTGCACTGCAGGAACAGCCGGAGCCGGCCGTGCGGGCGCTCCTGCTCCTCGATCTCGGCCGGGTGGAGGTGCTCAGCAACGGGGTCGCGGCGGTGACCCACCTGACCGAGGCCTACGAGGCGCTCGACCTCGCCCCGCAGCGCGCGCAGGTGGCGCAGATGCTGGCCAGGGCAATGATCTTCGCGGGGACGCCAGGAGAGGCGACCCGGTTCGCCTACCGGGTCGCGGCCGAGCTGCCGGCCGAGCTCGACGACGACCGGCAGGGCCTGCTCGGCCTCGCCCGGATCGGTGGCTACATGCATGACGTCGACCCGGCGGTCTGGCGGCGCAGCCCCGAGCCGGCCGTGGTCGGGGACGGTCCGGGCGCCCGGATGCTGGCCTCGGCGCTCGCGTGGGAGGCCGCGCTCGACGGGGTGGACCGGGCGAGGGCGGTCGAGCTGGCCCGCTTCGCCAGCGCCGACGGCGTGCTCACCCGGGTGGACGTCGGGCTGCTGTGGGCGGTGGCCGGCGTGACGCTGCACCTCGCCGGCGAGGAGACCGAGGCGTTGTGGGAGGACGGGCTGTCCCACGCGTACCAGCGCGGCGCCGTGTTCGGCGCGCTCGCGACCAACCTGTGGCGTGGCTTCCTCGAGTGGGAGCGGGGCGACCTGCGCGAGGCGTACCAGTCGTTCCAGACCGTCAGCGAGCAGTCGGTGGCCTGGGGCGTGAGTTTCGGTTCGGCGTACAGCGACTCGTACTCGATCGGGACGCTGCTTGATCAGGGCGACCTTGCGGCGGCCCGCAGCCTGGTGGACCGCATTCGCCACCAGCCCCGGTTCGCGGAGGGTGCGCGGCTGTTCGGGGAGATGCATGCCCGTGTCCTGACCGCCGAGGGCCACCACGCGGAGGCGTTGGCGAGCCTGGATGAGGTCCGCTCGCTGATGCCCTGTGGCCGTAACCCAGGCTGGCGGCCGTGGCGGTCGCTGCGGGCGCAGGCGCTGGCCGGACTCGGCCGGCGCGCCGAGGCGATCTCCCTGGTCGAGCAGGAGCTGGCCCTGGCCCGGGCCTGGGGCGCGCCGAGCCTCGTCGGCCGCACGCTGCGGCTGCTGGGTGAACTGCGCGGCGTGGATGGGGTCAACGAACTGCGGGAGGCGGCGGCGCTGCTGGAGCCGACGTGGGCCCGCCTGGAACAGGCTCGCGCGCTGCACGCGCTGGCGATGCACAGCGCGCCGGCGCAGGGCGTGCCGATGCTCGTCCGCGCCGCCGACCTGGCATGGCGGTGCGGCGCGGCCGGGCTCTACCGGCAGATCGCGGGCCACCTCGCGGACGCCGGCGAGCCGCTCGCGGCTCGGGCGCCCGCCGCCACCAGCCTCACCACCCTGGAACGCCAGATCGTGGCCAGGCACGTCGCCGGCGCCGGCGAAAGCGAGATCGCCGAGGCGCTGTTCCTCACGCCGCGCACGGTCCGACTCACCCTGGCGGCAGCCAGGGAACGGCTGGGCGCGACCTCCGTGGCCGACCTGCGTCGCGCGGTCGCGGGCGGGCCCGCCTGAACGGTGAACCACGGGCGGTCGACGCCGCCCGGGGCCCTGCCGGCAACGGCCGGACGGGTGGCACGGGCACACCGAGCGTCACCCGTTCGCCCTGGCCGCGTCGACGAAGGCGTCTTGGGCGCGCGGCATCCGGGATGTCGTGCCCGACCCGGGTGAATTGGCGGGTAGACGGTGACGATCACGGCTACCTTTGCCATCACACCGACAGGTTCGCTGGAGGACTGGTGGCCGAAGACATCGATCGAGCCCCCCACGATTCCGCCCGCTTCATCCTCGACCTCCGCGACGCGGCGACAGCCGTGGGCGCTCGATTTGACGAGTCGAAGGTCCGCCGGTCCATCGAGACCTTCGACTCGGAGATAGGTTCCTCGGTCGTCCAGCTCAAGACGACCAGCAGGGCGGGAGACGGGCTGTACTACCGCTTCTTCCACAGTAGTGAGCAGGACCCGCTGGACACCGCGCGTCGACACGGCCTGCTCCGGTCCTGCGACTCTCCGATCGGGATGTTGCAGCGCGAGATCCTTCTGCGGCTCCCGGGCGCGGCGCGGGCGGGCCTGGATTTCGACACGGGCTATGGCCTGGCCAAGTGCTGGACGTTCACAGGGCTACGGCCGATTTCAGACCTGTTCATGTTGGAGACGATCCCCGAGGCGGTGCCGGCGCACGCGGAATTCTTCGAGCGTCACGCGATGCCACGAGCGTTCTTCGTCGCATCGGACTTCCAGCATCAGACAATGAACGTCTACACCGTCGTTGAGCCGGGTACCGCCACCGCGGACTGGCTACGCCGGCTGGTCGGCGAGACCGGCGGTGCGACCGAGGACGTGCCCGACCAGGCGCGGATGCTTGCCGCGCTTTCGGCTGCTGCCTGCCTGGGAATGACCTTCAGCTGGAACAGCCCAGGCATGCACCGCTGGTCGCTCTACGGACTTAACGTACCCTACCTCGACCCGCAGGCCGGTCGCAGCCTGCCCGCCCTGCCTGAACGACTGCGGATCTTCTTGAAGCAGTCGCCGACGTTGAGTACCGATCCCCAGGTCAACGTCGCATGGTCCTTTGGCGCCGCCGCTCCCTACACGAAGCTTGAGAAGAGCTACGCACGGGCGCTGCCAGCGGCCCGAGCGCGCGGAAGCATCTTATACCTGCCGAGTTAGTACAAATACCCCCAGAGGGACCGAGAGGCCGGCACCGACGGGTCGCGCGGGTCGCCCGCTCCAGGCCGGCGATCCGCCGGGGCCATTCCGCGCGGGACCGAGCACGCCGGTCAGCCGAGTTGACGGCAGCCTTCCGTCGATCCTTCGATGCGCTACGCGTAGGGCACCACGCGGACGCCCGAACACTTCGTCCCAGAAGGGCCTTGACCTGCGCCTATTCGCCGCTAAGGGAGTACCGGCGGCCATGAGTCCCAGTCCGAAGAAACGCCCTGAGGCAGCTTGACGGGTATTCTCCACCGAGTTACCCTTCATCACACTCGGTGTCGTAATTTCCATGAACGGGGCCAGCAGCGATGGGAAGCAGCCAGGCGCAGGACAAAATGCCGCTCGTCGACATCTCCGACGTCGCTCTAGCCGAGCTGGACGCGACGGACGACTCGGCGCTTCTGCAGGCGCTTCGGCGGCTGTCCCGCGAGTCGGGCATGAAGTCGGATGGCATCAGCGCCCACACCAGCACCACCCACAACAGCTCCTTCTCGCAGGGTACCTGGTAGCGGAACTCGAAGGTTGGTCGGGGTTCGGGCCGGCCGCTATCCTCTGGCGAACCTTTCGAAAGACTCCGCCCCTTCGCCAGCACCGCGTTCCTTCATTCTTCGACGCGTTCGCGAAGGACCCGCCAGTGGACCGTGTCCAGCTACCTCTCGTCAGCCGCGGATCCGGTGCTCATTCCTGGCCCGGGCCGTCGGACCTAGACTTCGACGATCTCGTCTCGTCGGGTTGGCGACCAGAGCCGTTCCGCCTGTTCCTTTGCAAGATCCATACTCGCTGCAACCTGAACTGCGACTACTGCTACGTGTACAACCTCGCCGACCAGTCGTGGCGGGAGAAGCCGAGACTGATGGACGAGCCGGTAATCCACCGCCTCGCGGAACGCATTCGCGACCACGTGCGGACGCACGATCTCGAGAAGATAAACATCGTGCTGCACGGCGGCGAGCCGCTCCTGGCCGGTCTGGACTATATCCGCAGATTCGTCAGCATCATGCAGGCGGCGCTGGGCGATCTCACGGAGATCGTTTTCCTGATGCAGTCCAACGGCACGCTGCTGGACGAGGCCACGTGCCAGCTGCTGGCGGAGCTGGACATCCGGCTGGGTATCAGCCTGGACGGAGAGCGCCGCACGAACGATGTCCATCGCCCGTTCCGCAACGGCCAGCCCAGCTACAACCATGTAGAACGCGCGCTGAGACTGCTGGAGCAGCCGGAGTACCGGAAGGTGTTCGGCGCCATCCTGTGCGTCATAGACATCGAAGAGGACCCACTTGCCACCTACAACCAGTTACTGTCCTTCAACCCACCCGGAATCGATTTCCTCTTTCGCCTGGGGGACGCAGACAGACGTCCGCCGGGCAAGGAGGACCTCACCCTGACGCCATATGCTGACTGGCTCATCCAGATTTTCGACCACTGGTATCTGAGCAGGAAGCCTCCGACACAGATCAGAATCTTCCAGGAGATCATGCATCTCATCCTGGGCGGGACGACCGGATTCGAGTCGATTGGCCTCAGCCCGGTGACACTCATTACGATCGACACGGGCGGCGAGCTTGAGGGCGTCGACTCGCTCAAGGCGGTCTTCGACGGGGCTCCTTCACTGGCTATGAACGTCTTCACCCACTCGTTCGACGACGCACTGCGTCACCCGTCCGTGATCGCTCGCCAGGTCGGTGTCGATGCACTCCATCACACCTGCCTGGCCTGCGAGGTCCGCGATGTCTGCGGAGGAGGCTACTATCCGCACAGGTTCCGAGCGGAGTCCGGTTTCCGGAACCCCTCGGTGTACTGTGCCGACCTGCTGAAGCTGATACTCCACATCGCCGGGCGTATGCGAGTCGATGTCGGCGTGTTGAGAACGGCGAACCCGCGGCACGAAATTATCGGTGCATGAAAGACCAGCTAGTGCTGAGTTCCGGCGCGGTGCGGGACTTCGTCGGTCCAGGCACCAGCTCCGACCTCCTGAACGGCCTGTACCGGGCGCAGGTCCGGAAACGGATACTGCAGCTCGCGTTCGTCGCTCGCCGCCTGAGATCCGACGCACCCGAGCTCGCCGAGCGCTCGGGTTTCCTTGCCGCCTACGAGATGCTGAAGGAATGCCCGGCCGAGCAGGTCAGCCTGGCCGCCGGCTATCCATCCTTTGGCCGCTGGTGCGATCTGGCGGAGACGTTCGTCATCAGCCGATCCCATGTGAATCTTCCTGACGGGCAGGTAGCGTCGCACCTAAGGCTACTGGGATCGTTCGCCCTTTCTGCGACGGCGCGTCATCGCGGTGGCCGACTGACGCTGGCGTTTGACCACGACGGACGAATATGCCTCCCGGGGCTGGGCATCGTGGTCGAGGCGCCCCGCGAGTACGCCGGCTCGAAGGTCACCTGCTCGGTCAGTCCGGGTGGACGCTTCGATGTGGAGCTGCCCGACGGCCCGGCCATCTCCGTCGAATCACCCCGTGACACGATGGCCGGCCCGCGGCCCGCAGGGGTCTGTGTTCGCGAGTTAGAACGTCTGGCGGGGCGCCTAGAGCTCAACGACGTCGATCCGCTCCTACGCACCGGTTTTCCCTCGCACGACTTCGAGCGGCTGACCGACGAGGCAGCGCGCCGATGGCTGTCGGCCGCAGGGGACGCCGTCGCGCTACTGCATCGGGTGCTCCCGGCCGGCGCGGCCGAGGTGAGCGAGTACATCCAGGTACTGGTACCGCTGGTGAGCCAGTCGCCGACCATCCACCGCAGCGCCGCCACGGCAGAAACATTCGGTATGGTGCAGATGTCTTGGAGCGGCGCACCTTTCCAGCTTGCCGAGGCTTTGCTGCACGAGTACTACCACAACAAGCTCAACGCTCTTCTCGACATTGACCCGCTTGTTGTCGGTCAGGCTGAGCATTCCCGGTGCTATTCACCCTGGCGGGACGACGCGAGGCCTCTCCACGGTCTACTTCATGCGGTGTTTTCCTTCTACAGCGTCGTCGTCTTCTGGGCGGCGTGCGCCGCGGTGGACCCCAGCGCCGCCGGCCAGGACCGCGCCGTCCGGGAGTTCGCCCGTCGGCGGGAGCAGGTACGGACCGGCGTCGACCAACTTCTTGAGCACGCCCAGCTCACGGAGGTCGGGAAGACGCTTCTCGGCGAGCTGCTGACGCGTCTGGACGATCTTCCCGAGATCACTGTGCCACCCGAGGTCGCGCGGGCGGTCCGCGGCGAGCTGCTCGAGCACAGAGCGCGGTGGCTGGAACGACACGATCAGCCGCGGCACGAGACAGACAGCCGCCTGGGACGGCTCGCCCAGCGCTGGGCGCATGCCGGCGGAAAGCGTCGGCCAAGCTCCGGCGCCTGTCCGTCCGCTCTCCAGGACTCGCTGGTCCTGGCTGGCCTGCCCGCCCCCACCCAACCGATGACGTCAGCCGACAAGGTAGCCCTGGAGGCGTGCCAGCTGCTTGGTCTGCCTACCGTCATACCGACCAATCGGCTGGCCGACCACGCGGGTCGCCGTGACCCGACGCTCGACCTGCTCGGCCGCCTGAGCGTCGTCGAACCCGCCGAGTTCGCCCGGCTGGCGAGCAGCCTGCGAGAAGCCGACGGTGAGGACGGCGTGATCTGGCTTCTCACCGGACACCTCGCCTACGTCGAACGACGGTACGCGCATGCGGCAGAGCGGTACGCACGCTGCCTGGACGGCGCGCCGGACAACGTCGACCTCTGGCGTGACCTCGCCTTTGCGCTACGCCACCTCGGATTCCGGGAGGAGGCCGACACCGCGTTGTTCAACCTGGCTCTCGTCGTCGCGTTCACCTCGGCGCACGTTACGGACCGTTCGACCCTTGCCGGGCTCGGTGTCCGAAGGAGCCCGGACGACGACGCCCTCGGCAATGAGTCCGTGGCCACGTACCTGCTCCTGCTGCGCTGGATCGGGTGCGAGACGCGATGAACGGCCTTCCCTCGGCACCCGACGCCCTGTCGCCCGTTCCGCTTCCGGATCCCCTGCGCGAGTATGTCTCGCTGCGGCGGGGACCCGGTCAGCTTGTTGCCTTCGTCGCGTTGCTGGCCGGCGCCAAGCCTGTACTGGACGACTGGGTCGACGCGCGCGATCTGGACACGTTCATGGCCTTCGCCCGGAGACTGGGCCTGTTCGCCGTGGTGAACGCTTATTTCGGGTTCATCGCTGATCCGGCGGAGACGGACGAGATCATCGGTGGCAGCCAGCTGAACACCACGCGGGCGCGCGGATATCCGCCCTGGCATGCCCCGACCGGTGCAGCCCACGTGTTCCTCGCCCGCGACCAGCGTGGGCTCGACGCGGCCGTGGCCCATGGCTGGTACCCGTTGGCGATCGACGGCCGCGTCGTCGACAAGCCGTGGATCGACCATTTTCACTTCGGGCACCATCTGGGGTACCCCGAGTGCTGCCGACGCTTCTTCGCCCGACACAATGATTGGAACCACGACAACAATCTCTACCAGGCGTTCCGCCGCACGAAATCGGCGTCCTACCTCTGCAACAGCCTCCTCAAACACAGCGGTCTAAGCTATTCCGTGCACCTGCCGTGTTCCTTCGACTGTCCCGCGAGCCTGGAACGGGCACGGGCGGTGCGAGACGCGGTCATCGAGGTGTGCCCTGATCTCGCCGCCTATGTCGACGAACAGCTACGTCGTCCGTATGTCGTTCTGTCCGAGTGGGACGCCTTCCGGCTCGACGGCACGGTCACCCCTGCGGGTCGCGTCAACTACAGTGCAGCGCGCGCCGTTCCCAGCAATCGTCCTAACAAGCGCCTGGGGGCGGACCTGAGCTCGGGTGACGGTGTCGAGATCGAGGGGGATGTCGTGCGGATCTACCAGGGCAGTTCTGTGATCAGCACCTACCAAGCCGTCAGCGACCGTTACGGCCCGGAGGTACCGTTCGTGGTCGACTTCGCTGGCTGACCAGGACCGTCGTGGTGTCGCGAGGCGTCAGTCCGCCCTTCCGTCCGAATCTCGGCCGAACGTCGCCGACCAGACACGCTCGGAAACGGAGCATTTCTGGTGACACCTGAGGCAGCGACATGCAGGCCGCCGGCACACGATGCCGCGGACCTGGCCGTCATCTTCCCTCCGCACTGGTACTACCCCCATGCGCCACACGAGCTGGCGAGCCTGACCGCGTCGATGCGGGCGCGGGGCCTGCGGACCCGGGCGTACGATCTCAACCTCGGCTCAACCCTCTACTTCCTGTCAGTTCCGTACCTGAGAAGAACGCGGGAACGGCTCCTGCTCGAGTGGGCGGACCTGGGAGCGAGGCCAAACCTGGCGGCGCCTCAGCGACGGCGTGTGCTTGCTCTCGCCGACGCGCTGGCGTCCGGCGAGCACACTCTCTCCGGTATAGCCGACGCGTTGGACTGCATACGCTCGGACGCCTTCTACGACATCGCCAGGCATCGCCGCGCTGTCCGGACGATGAACCGGGCATGGGACCTGATCTCGCTCGCGCACGCTCCCACCGAGATCGGGCTTCAGCGTTTCCGCCCGGCTCACGACCAGACCTCGCTCGACGAGTGCATCGCGGCCGCTACCGACGCGGGCACCAATCCCTACGTCGACTATGTCGCCTCCGCCGCGCTGCCCGAGATCGTTTCGTGCCGGCCCACGTGCATCGCGATGGTGTACGTCCACCCGGACCAGATGATCCCGCTGGTCACGCTCCTGGTCGCGCTGCGCTCCGCCGGCTTCGACGGTCACGTCACGGTCCTGGGAAACCTGGAGGACCAGGTCACTTTTGCACGCTATCTCAGGCACGAGCGACACCCGGACTATCCTCGGTTGTTCGAGCTGGTCGACAGCGTCATCTACCACGACTCGGAGGCCGCGCTCGACCAGGTGACGCGGCTCGCACGGTCACGACGCGACATCGACGAGAGACCAGCCAATGTCGCCACATACCGCGACGAGCACCTGGCCGCTCCCACCAGATTCGATGTCACCGACCTCGACAGCCTCCCGACCCCCGACTACCGGGACCTCGAGCTGAATCGGTATCTCTTCCCCGAGCCGGTCATCTCCCTTCTCACCTCCCGTGGCTGTTATTGGGGCAAGTGCACCTTCTGCGCGATCACCACGAACCACCTGAGCTTCCGCGGCCGCGCGACGGCGCGCGTCGTCGATGATCTTCAGGAACTCCGGAGGAGGCACGGAGCGCGCTGGTTCCACTTCCGGGACATGCTGTTTTCGCCAGCACACGCGCGGAGCCTGAGCACGGAGATCCTGCGGCGCGGCGAGCGGTTTCGGTGGCTCTGCCGAGCCCGGTTCGAGCCGGCCTTCACACGCGAGCTTCTCGACCTTATGGCCAGGGCCGGCTGCGTACAGATCTGGTTCGGCCTCGAAAGCGCGAGCCAGCGTGTGCTCGACCTGATGGACAAGGGAACCAGACTGGACACCGTCGAACGCGTCATCGCGGACTGCGCCCGGGCGGGAATCGGCGTACATGCACTCGTGATACACGGCTTCCCCACCGAGACGTCGACCGAGGCGCAGGCCACGGCCCGTTTTCTCGAACAACATTCCGCTGCGATCGACGCGGTGACCTACACCGACTTCGTCCTGTTCGACGGCACCCCGGTGTTCGAGCGCTCCGCCGACTTCGGCGTCACCGTCCACGACGGGCAAGGCGAGATATTCCGGCACAGCTTCGAGCACCGTTCGGACCGTCCATCCGAAGAACGAGGTCGGGCATACGTCGCCTCGAAGTCCCGGCTGGACGAGACGCTGGAGATGCCCCTGGCGCACGTGGCGCACGTCTCCCTGTTCCGCGAGCGGCATGGCGCCGGCTCCTGGCGGGCCCGGACCCCGCGGGCCGAGCCACGCGCCGACACCGACACCAGCGCAGGCACCAGCGTCCTCGAACGGGACGATCGACTGTCCTGGCGCCACCCCGCTGCCTGGCTTGGAGCCTCCTGGGACGTGGCGGGCATCGCACGAGGAGAGGTCGAGGCCCGGTCGCGAGCCTGCCTGCTCGTCAGTCAGGCCGGTCGCGACGGCTTCGTCCAGGTTGACGCCCTCCTCGCGGGAGCGCTCGAGTCTCTGGATTCGGATCGGGTGGCCGTCCTCATCGGCGTGGTGGCCAGCAGGTTCGGGATGGACGAGCGGGAGGTCGAGCCGGCGGTCCTGCGCGGACTGACAGCCCTGGTGTCGGCTGGGTTCGTCGACGTGACGCGCACCGAGCGCCAGGACACGGGAAAAGGCCTGACATGCTGGTCCTAGGAATCAGCGGGGTGTTCGGCCACGACGCGGCCGCCTGCCTGCTACGGGACGGCAGGCTGATCGCGATGATGGAGGAGGAACGCGGAGTTCGTACGCCGCACGCTCCGGGCACGCTCCCGCTGCTGTCGACCATGTTCTGCCTGGCTGAGGCAGGCGTGCGGCTGGGCGACCTGGATCACGTCGCCGCCTCGTGGGACCCGGCACGGGATCCGTCAGCCCGGTACCTTAAGCATTTCGTCGACCGATATCTCGGCCACGAGATGTGGCGTGGCGAGCCGAGACCTCCCGTCGAGTACGTCGACCACCACCTCGCGCACGCCGCCTCGACCTACTACGGTTCAGGGCTTCCCGAAGCCGCCGTCGTCGTCGTCGACGGCAACGGCGAGGACGTCTCGACCAGCATCGGCTACGGGCATGGAGGTTCTCTGCGGCTTGACCAACGTTTCGGGATAGGCCACTCGCTTGGCCAGTTCTACACCTGTGTCACGAGCTATTTGGGTCTCGGCGGCCACGCCGAGGGGAAGACAATGGGGCTCGCGGCATACGGCAGGGCGAACGATCCGGTCGAACCCATCCAGGTGGAGCCGGACGGCTACCGGGTGGACCTGCCCAATGTCGATGGCCTGGACGCCGGTGAGCGTTTCTCGACCCTGACATCGCACTGGTTCCGCTGGCTGGAGGACCGTTTCGGGCCGCCCAGACCACCTCGCCACTTCTGGGACGTCGGAGCAGGGCTCCCCCGCCGGCAGCCAGCGTTCTCACCGCATCAGGCCGATATCGCGGCCAGTGCGCAGACACGCCTGACCTTCGTGATGCTGCACCTCGCCCGCGTCGCGACCACCCGCTACGACACGCGGCGTCTGGTCATCGCCGGAGGGGTTGGCCTCAACTGCAGCGCCAACGGCGCGATCGCGCTCAGCGGCCTCGTTGACGATCTTTACGTGGTGCCCGCGGCGCACGATGGCGGCGGCGCGCTCGGCGCGGCCATGTGGCTGACCGCGGCCGCCGGAACCGATGTCGAGCCGCTGGAACACCCATATCACGGACCGGCCGTCGACCAGACTCTGGTCGCGGACCGGCTGCGTGAACTGCGTCTGCCATTCACCGAGCCGCCCGACCCCTTCGCCTATACCGCCGACTTGCTGGCCCAAGGCCAGGTGATAGGTTGGATGCAGGGCCGCGGTGAGATCGGCCCGCGCGCGTTGGGTAATCGATCAATTCTCGCCTTGCCTGCCAGTATTGGCATGCGAGACCGAGTGAACGCCCTCAAGGGCCGGGAGAGTTGGCGTCCGCTCGCTCCGGCGATTCTCGACCGCGGCGCGCCCGAGCTCATCGGACGTACGAACTCGCCCTACATGCTGCTTGCACTCCCCACGACCGACGTCGCCCGGGAAGCGATACCCGCGGCGGTTCATGTCGACGGCACCACGCGGGCACAGGTCGTGTCGCACCGGATGAATCCCCGTTTCCACCATCTGTTGGAGGCCGTCGAGGAGCGCACCGGGCGTGGGGCACTCCTCAACACGTCCTTCAACCTGTCCGGCGAGTCGATTGTGAACAACGTCGGCGACGCGATCCGCAGCTTCGCGTCCAGCGCGCTGGACGCGCTGGTCGTCGAAGGACTCGTCATCCAGAAGAGGAGCGCCCTCACCGGACGCACATGACCATAAGGAGCAGAACGTGTTCCCTGACCAAGCCGCGCAACCGACGCCGAGCGGCGAGACCCAGGCGCGGCTCATGGCTGAGCTGAACTCCGTGCGGGCGGACTTCCACGAACTCGTCGCGACGATCCGAGAGAAGGACTGGGAGCGTCGGCCACCCGGCTCGGAATGGACCGTTCGTCAGATCATGTACCACCTGGCCATGGGTCAGGAGCTGTTCGCGTCTGGCTTGGGCGGAGCACGCAGGAGCCTCAGTTTCACACCCCCAGTCACGGTGGGAAACCGGATAAACAACGTCATGACCGTGTGGGGGGCACGTCGGGCCGACGGCGCTTCAATCCGCCGAAAGTTCGACCGCGGACACCACCGACTCGCCTCGATCCTGTCGACCGTGCAGGCTGAAGAATGGGGAAACAGAGGAGTCCAGAACTTCCGTGGCCGGGAAACCGTCGAATCGACCTATGGTGTCGTCCGCGCTCATTTCGAAGAGCACGCGGCCGACGTCCGAGTGGTACTCGCGGAGCACTGATGCACACCGCCAGATGGCGCCGCGGAGGCCGCGCGCTCTTCAACACGAACCGGATGGCGGGATTTCAGGACTTTCTGGCCAGCTGGGAGGAGCCCGGGCATCCACGCAACCTGGAGGCGGTCTCGCTCCAGGAAAGCCGGTTCGGCAACATAAGCGAGACCGGCGAGCTGGGAAACTATCGCGGGCACGCGCTGTCGCGGTGGCACCCGAAGTTCCGTGCCGCGCTCGAACCGGGTATCCGGCCGCTGGTGGTAATCCTCGCCGAGCGGCTGGGTTACATCACGTACACGAGCTGCGAAGGTCACAGCTACCCTGAGACGGTCCTGGCGCCGGTCGAGCGCCATATCGGCCTCTATCCACGCGACGGTGCCGAGCGACAGGCTATCGTCGCGTTGCTGAGCGACCTGAGCCGGGCAGTGAACCAGGTGCATCGGAGCGAACCCGTCCGGATCAGTGTCGTCGAGCACCGGCTCGAGACCGAACTCGACACGCGCGAGGTGGTCTCCTGGTTCTTCGCCCGCGCGCGCCGTGCGCCCTGGCCGAGCTACTTCGCGGCACTACGGTCCATCACGGAACAGCTTCAGTCCGAGCTCGACGCGCGGTCATGGCCGGTCGACGCGGCCATCACCAGCCCGCCGGTCTGACGCCTGCCATGACCGACCTCGACCGGCTGTGCGACGACCAGATCAAAGCGCTGGCCGACGCGTTCCCGGATCGGGAGTCAGCCTGCCTCCTGCTCACCAAGGCGGGCCTCTCGCCGGGGCTGCACCCGGCGTGGTCTGCAACTAGTGGCTGGCAGTTCTGGTCCGCGGTCTCCGAGCTGTTCGCCAACGGGATCCTGGCCGACGGCCCGACCCGCCTGCTGGCGGCCGCGTGCAGCGACTTCCCGGACAACTCCGTGTTCTGTGCCCGCTCGGGCAAGAACGGGCCGCGCGACTGGCCCCTGGTGTGGAACGTGCCGCCGTGCCCGGTCCGGCTCGTCGGGCGGGACTCACTGCTCGCCGCCGTCCACGAGTCGCTGCGTGCGTCGAATCTGGTCGCGCTGGTGGCCCTCGAGGGGATGGGCGGCGTCGGCAAGACGGCGCTAGCCATCAGGTACGCCTACCGGTACCAGTCCGAGTTCGAGGTCGTGTGGTGGGTCGCCGCCGACCAGGCCGACGCGGTCGCCACCAACATCTCCGCGCTGGCTGCACCGCTCGGTCTCACGCCGGACTCCGACGCCGCGTCCGTCTGGTCGGTGCTGTCCCGCCGCCAGTCGTGGCTGGTGATCTTCGACAACGTCGAGGACCTCGACGCGGTCGCGAGGTTTCGCCCATCCGGAGGCGGTCAGGTCCTGCTGACCTCGCGCAGAACCGGAATGGACGCACTCGGCGTCGCGCTGACGGTTCCGACGCTGGCCCGATCGGACGCCGCTCGGCTGCTGGCACTGCGCGTCCGCGACATCGAGCCGGATCTGGCCGAGCGGATCGTGGCGCTGCTTGGTGACCTGCCGCTGGCGGTCGAACAGGCGGCTGGATACCTGACCACGACCAGAACACCTCCGGCCGAGTACCTCAAGCTCCTGGAGAAATATTTTAACCGGATGATCGCGAAAGGGCGGGTCGCGGGCCTGTGGGAAATATCGGTGGACCGTCTGCGCAAGGAGAATCCCGCGTCGGTGGAACTCCTCGAACTGGCCGCGCTGTGCGACGCCGCGCCGATCCCTCTCGATCTTTTCTCTCCTTCTCGCGGACGCCTCGGCGGCTCGCCCTTGGCGGACGTGGCCGAGGACCCGGTGGCGTGGGCCGACACGGTCGGCGCACTCGTCGGATACAGCCTGGCTCGGCGGGAGGGCGGCTCGATCGCCGTGCACCGGCTGATCGGCGCCGTGACGCGACTGGCCATGACCAACGGGCTACGGGCACGGCTTCTGGAGACGCTCGTCGGCCTGTTCCGCGACGCGATGCCGGTGGATCTCGTGCGGAACCCGCCCTCGTGGCCGCCAGCTCGGCGGATTCTGCCGCATCTCGTGGCCACGCTTGGCTACCTCGGCGAGACCCCGGAACATCTCGCGGCTGACGTCTCGTGGTGCCGCGTCCAGGCGGCGGCCTACCTTATGGAGCACGGCCAGGTTCCGACCGCTGTTCCCCTGTTGCGACGGGCCGCGGACGATCGTGAGACGTTTCTCGGCCCCGACCATCCCGACACTCTCGCCTCCCGGCACCACCTCGCGGACGCGTACCGGCGGTCGGGGCGGCTCGACGACGCCATCAGCCTGTTCGAGGCGAACCTCGCCGACCGGTCACGGGTCCTGGGCACCGATCACCGCGACACCATCGACTCCCGGCACCACGTCGGGATCGTCTACCAGCAGTCGAGGCGAGTTCACGAAGCGGTCCGGATCTACGAGCGCACGTTGGCTCAGGCGGAGCGGATCCTCGGCGTCGACGACCCCGTGTCCCTTTCGACGAGAAACAGCCTGGCGTACGGATACACGTGGATCGGCCGGCTGGACGAGGCGATCGAACTTTACGAGTCCACTTTGACCGACGCGGAACGGACGCTCGGCGCGGACCACCCGGACTCGCTGCGCTGGCGGAACAACCTCGCCCACGTCTATCAGGTCGCGGGCCGCCTCGATGAGTCGCTCCCGCTGTTCGACGCGGTGCTGAGGGACCGCCGGCGAGTGCTCGGCGAGGACCATCCGGAGACATTGCGCTCGTCGAACAACCTTGCCTCCGCCCACCAGGCCGCGGGCCACCTGGATGAGGCGACCCGGATCTTCGGGGCGACCCTGGCGGCGCATAGTCGGGTGCTGGGCGAGGACCATCTTGAGACGTTGATCTCGCAGAACAACCTCGCCCACGTCCATCAGACCGCCGGACGGCTGGACAGCGCGATCCCCCTCTTCGAGGCGACGCTGGCCGGCCGGCGACGGATTCTGGGAAACGATCATCCCGACACGATCGCCTCACATAGCAACGTCGGTAGGGCGTACGAGCTCGCCGGCCGCCCGACGGAAGCCATGGAGATATACGAGAAGTCTCTGGAACAAGGGACCAGGGTGCTCGATAAAGATCATCCGCTGCTCGCCGTGCTGCGTGACAACATCGCTTCGGCCCGCCGGCCGCAGGTCGGAGGCTGAGCGGCGAGGCCATGCCGTCGGAGAACCGAGTGCGAAGCATCGAAGGTCGCCTGGTGGAAACCATTGATCCCGACGGCCGAGAGCGTTCACAGTGGAACGGTGAAGGTCCGGATAGGTCTCAGCTTCGCATCGGTCCGTGGTCCCCAGCTACCGTCCCTGGTGGATAAGGTGGCAAGCTGTGCTGTCGACTCCCTGTGGTTCTCCGAACAGCTGACGACCCCGTCCATCGAGCCGATGACGGGAATGGCATACGCATTGGCGCGCACCGATCGACTCAAGGTCGGAGCGGGGTTGGCCGTGTTACCCGGCCGCAATCCGGTCCTGTTCGCCAAGCAGCTGGCGTCCCTCTCATCCCTCGCGCCGCGCCGGGTCCTGCCGGTGGTCGGTGTCCGTCCGTACCGTCGCTCCGAGTGGGACGCTTTCCCCGTCCCGGCGGGGCTCCGCGGCGCCGTGTTCGATGAGGCCCTGTTGCTTCTACGGCGGCTGCTTTCCGAACCGAACGTCACTTTCCAGGGAGAGTTCTTCACCGTCCGCGAGTTCGGGCTCGGCGAGCTCCCCGCCAGCCCGCTCGACATCTGGCTTGGCGGCGCCTCACCCGCGGCGCTGCGCCGGATAGCACGTCTAGGCGACGGCTGGCTTGGCGGAATGATCACACCCGAAGAAGCCGCCGCCGGTATCGAGATCATCAATGAAGAGGCCGACCTAGCCGGCCGACGAATCGATCCAGAACATTTCGGCCTTATGCTGCAGATGTCTCTGGACGGGCTCGCACCCAGTCAGGTCGAGGCGCTGCGCGCCTATCGACCGGACGTCGATCCAGCCGAACTCATGCCGGTCGGATGGGACGCCGCCCGGGACGCGATTGAGGATTTCGTGAAGGTCGGAATCAGTAAGTTCGTCGTGTATCCGGCCGTTCCGCCGGCTTCCGCCGGACTCTTTGTCGATGCCTTCGCAAGAGAGCTGATGCCTCTGCAGACATGAAGCCGCAGTGACGGGCCGGCAATTCCTATCAGGGCCCGGCCCGCCACGCCGCCGACGTCATGCCGGACGTTCTCGGCCTTCGCCGTGGAACGGGCCGAAGGCCGTCAGAGGTCGCGCGACATTCCGTACGGGCCGTCGTGGGTGATGAGCAGGTCCACGTCCCCCGGTTCGATGCCCGTCAGCCGCGAGTAGGCGCTCTCGTCCAGGTCCGTGCTCCCGGCGAGCACCGGCGCTGGTCGTCGATGGTGGACTTGCCTCAGTTGCCGATGTCATGGTCGCCGGCCTCGACGAGTCCGCTCTCGTAGGCGAAGACCACTACCTGGGCACGGTCACGGAGGCCGAGCTTGGTGAGAACGCTCGACATGTGCGACTTGACGGTGGCCGGTCCGATGAACAGCTCCCTGGCGATCTCCGAGTTGCTGGACCCTCGCGCGACGGCGACCACCACGTCGCGTTCCCGGTCGGTCAGGCGTTCCACCCGGCGCGAGACGGCGGGACCGACGGTCCGGCGCTCGGTGAACCGCCCGATGAGGCGCCGGGTGATCGACGGCGCCAGCAGCGCGCCGCCGTCGGCCACGGTGCGCACGGCGCCGGCGAGCTGGTCGGCGGGGATGTCCTTGAGCACGAAGCCGCTCGCGCCGGCACGTAGTGCCTCGTAGACGTATTCGTCCGGGTCGAACGTGGTCAGGATGAGCACCCGAACATCCCAGTCGGCCTCGGCCAGAATCCTCGACGTCGCCTCAAGGCCATCCATCTCCGGCATCCGGATGTCCATGAGAATCACGTCGGGGCGAGACCGGCGGGTCGCCTCGATCGCCTCGAGTCCGGTTCCGGCCTCGGCCACGACGTCGATGTCGTGGTGTACCCGCAGGACCATGGCCAGGCCCCCGCGGACCAGTGCCTGGTCGTCGACGATGAGGACGCGGATGCTCACGCGGGCTCTCCTTCGATCGGCAGATGAGCCACCACTCGGAACCCCCCGTCCGCACGCGGCCCCGCCTCGAGGCTCCCGCCCAGCAGCAGCGCCCGCTCCCGCATCCCGATGATGCCGTGACCTCCCGGACCGGGCGGCGCGGCCTGGCCCGTGGCCGCGCCAGCGGTGCCGCGCCCCTCGTCGTGGATCTCGATGGCGATCCCGTTCCGCTCCGCGCACAGGCGGACTTGGGCCGGGGCACCGGGACCGGCGTGCTTGAGCACGTTGGTCAGCGCCTCCTGGATGATGCGGTATGCGAAGAGGTCGGTACGGACCGGCAGGTCGACCGGCAGGCCGTCGGACGCCAGCGTCACGTCGGCGCCGGCCTCGCGGACCTGCTCGATGAGCCGAGGCAGGTCCGCGAGGCTCGGCTGCGGCCGCAGGTCATCCAGGTCGGACTCCGGCCGCAGCACACCGAGCAGATGGCGAAGCTCGTCCAGCGCCTGGCGCCCTGCCTCCTCCACGGCGCTCATCGCCCGCAGCGCGGCCGGCAGGTCCTCGGTGGCGATCGCCCGGGCCCCGCTCGCCTGGATCGTCATGAGGCTGACCCGGTGGGCGACGACGTCATGCAGCTCCCGGGCGATGCGGGTGCGCTCCTCGGCGACGATCCGGCGGGCCTGGTCGACCTCGTCCCTGGCCTGGCGGGCCAGGCGCTCCCGCCGCAGCCGCAGCCGGCGCCCCACGTACCAGGCGCCGCCCATGACGACGGTGGCGAGCACGGGCACCTGCCACCACGGGCCCGGGTCGTCGAGGCCGTCGACGGTGGACAGGACGACACCCGCGGTGACGCCCGCCGGACCGTGCCAGTCCGGCTCGGCGTAGCGGCCCATCGCGTAGAGGGAGAAGATCGTCGGCCAGCCGAGCGTCGCGTCGTGGCCGGCGAGCAGCACGCACCAGCCGGCCAGGGAGACGCACAGCGCGACCAGCGGCACGCGCCGGCGCCAGTACAGCGCCGGGACGACCGCGGTGACGACGACCAGGACGAGCACCGGCACGTCGGCGACGGACCGCAGCGAGCTGCTGTCGCCCGGGCCGTCCACGACGAACACCGTCATGAAGTAGGCGAGGAGCGCGAGCGCGATGTCCGCGGTCCGCGGCCAGCGGGCGAAGGGGCCCCGAAACCTTCTCGGCGCGGCCACGGGCGGCCCCCACGAGGGCGGCTGGTTCGTCATCGCTTCTCAGTGACCGGCACGGCGGTCTGCCGCGCATTCGCAGGCGAGCACCGGCCCACGGTATGCGAGCGGGAATGCGCGGTCGCCCGTCTTCGGGCCTATTCCCCTCTCCCCCGCGAGGCGGAGAGCGACCCCGGATTCGGGCCCGCGCAACCGCCCCGCGGCGGACCGCCCAGACCCTCCGCCGGCGGAAGACGACACCTGGTCGCGGCGAGCACAGTCAGGCCACGGTTCGCATTCGTACGCACGTTCAGGAGAACGCAGCCATGAAGCAGCTCACGCGCCGCATCGGAGACGCGAGCGCGTCCAGACCCAGGCTCACGATCGCCGCCTGGATGCTCGTCGCCGCCCTGTTGCTGGCCCTGGCGGGCACGGTCGGCGGCTCCTTCGTCGACGATCTGGTCGCGCCCGGCAGCCAGAGCGAGCAGGCACAGGAGCTGCTCGAGGAACGCTTCCCCGCCGCGGCCGGTGGCAGCGCCCTGGCGGTGTTCGCCGTGCCCGCGGGCCAGCGCCTCGACGCCGGGCGGCCGGCCGTCGCCGCCGCGGTCACCCGCGTCGGGCAGGTCGAGCACGTCGCGGCCGTGACCGATCCCTTCGCCGTGGGCGCGGTCTCCCCCGACCGGCGGATCGCCTTCGCCGAGATCACCTTTGACCTGCCGGCGCAGGCGGTCGACCCGTCAACGCTGACGGCGGTCACCGCGGCGATGGCGCCGGCGCGGGACGCCGGCGTCGTGACGGAGCTCGGCGGAGACGCCGCGTTCATCAACGCCGAGTCTGGGACGTCCAGCACCGAGGCGATCGGCCTGCTGGTCGCGCTGGTCGTGCTGGTCGCCGCGTTCGGCACGGTCGTGGCCGCGCTGGTCCCGATCGCGCTGGCCCTGGTGACCGTCGCCGCGGGCCTCGGCGGCGTGGCGCTGCTGGCGAACCTTCTGGACGTCTCCGGGGCGGCGCCGACGATCGGCGCGATGATCGGCCTGGGCGTCGGGATCGACTACGCCCTGTTCGTCGTCGCCCGGTACCGGGAGAACCGCGGTCGCGGCCAGGACAACCGCGCCGCCCTGTCGAACGCGATGGCGTCGTCGGGCATGGCCGTGCTGCTCGCCGGCGGCACCGTCGTCGTCGCGATGGCCGCGCTGACACTGACCGGCCTCGGGTTTCTCACGTCGATCGGGCTCAGCACGTCGCTTGTGGTCCTGTTCGCCGTGGCCAGCGCCCTGACCCTGCTGCCGGCGCTGCTCACGCTGCTCGGCGACCGCATCGACGCCGGCCGGCTGGCACGCCGCGGCCGGCGCGCCCGGGGCGCGGCCCGGCGCGCCGAGGACACCGTCTGGTGGCGCTTCGCGCACCGCGTCTCCCGCCGGCCGCTGCCGTACCTGCTCGGCGCGGTGGCCCTGCTGCTCGCGCTGGCCGCGCCGGCACTGTCGATGCAGACCGGCTTCCCGGACGCGGGCGACGACGCGACCAGCACCTCCCACCGGCGTGCCTACGACCTGCTGGCCGAGGGCTTCGGCCCGGGCGTCAACGGCCCGCTGCTGCTCGTCGCCGACCTGCGCGAGCCGGGCGCGCGGCTCGCCGACCTGCCCGCGCTCGCCGCCCAGGTCGCCGCCGACCCGGGAATCGTCACCGTCGACGAGCCGTGGGTGTCGGCCGCGGGGGACACGGCCGTCCTGCGCGCGCTGCCGACGACGGAGCCCGCCGACGCGGCGACGTCCGCGACCCTCGCCCGCGTCCGTGGCCTCGTCCCCGACAACGTCGCCGTGTCCGGCCTGACCGCCATGACCGACGACCTGACCACCCAGCTCGCCGACACCCTGCCGATCTTCATCGCGGCGATCCTCATCGCGTCGTTCCTGCTGCTCATGGTGGTGTTCCGGTCGTTGGTGCTGCCGTTGAAGGCCGCCGTCCTGAACCTGCTGTCGATCGGCGGCTCCTACGGCGTCCTCGTCGCCGTGTTCCAGTGGGGGTGGCTCGGGAGCCTCTTCGGCCTGCACGAGACCTACCTGATCGCGTCGCCGATGCCGACGATCTTCTTCGCGGTGCTGTTCGGGCTGTCCATCGACTACGAGGTCTTCCTGCTCTCGCGCATCCGGGAGGAGTACGACGCCACCGGCGACAACGCCGAGGCGGTGGCACGCGGGATGGCGGGCACCGGCCGCGTGATCACGTCGGCGGCGCTGATCATGACGGTGGTGTTCCTCGGTTTCGTCGTGGACCCGTCGCCGCTGGTCAAGATGCTGGGGCTGGGGCTGGCGGTGGCGATCGTGCTCGACGCGACGGTCGTGCGCATGGTGCTCGTCCCGGCGGCCATGGCCCTGCTCGGGCGCGCGAACTGGTGGCTACCCCGATGGCTCGACCGCCGGCTGCCGCGGGTGCGCCCACGGCGCCGACGTACCTCGGCAACGCGCACCGATCGCGGTCCACACACCGGTGGCGGACGCCGGGCCGGAGGCGGACGCCGGGCCGGTGGCAGCAGACGCGGCGAAGCGCGCCGGCTGACGTGCCGGCTGACGAGGCCGACCCGCGGCGCGGCCGGGTGCCGCGCCGCGGTAATTAAACCAAGTCAAACTATGGTCCCGCCGGCCGCGACCTCCTAGCATGCCGGCATGCGCTTCGGCCTGCACTTCGACTTCCGCAACCCGGAGTTCGCCCAGACCTCGACGGCGGACCGCTACGCCGCCGCCCTCGACATGGCGCAGTGGGCGGACCGGCTGGGCTGCACCACCATCACCGTCGCGGAGCACCACGGATCGGCGGACGGCTACCTACCGAGCCCTGTCCCGATGCTCGCCGCGATGGCGGCACGCACGACGGACGTCCGCTTCAGCATCACGGCACTCATCGCGTCGTTCCACGACCCGCTGCGGCTGGCCGAGGACCTGATCGTGCTCGACAACCTGAGCAGAGGACGGGTCGACCTCATCGTGGCCGCCGGCTACGTGCGCGAGGAGTTCGCGCTCTTCGACGTGCCGATGAAGGAACGTCCCCGCCGGGTCACCGAGGTGGTCTCGACACTCAAGGCGGCCTTCACCGGCCAGCCCTTCGAGTACCGCGGACGCCGCGTGCACCTCACGCCCGCGCCCTTCCGCCCCGGCGGCCCCTCGATCTCGCTCGGGGGCAGCAGCGAGGGCGCGGCGCGGCGGGCGGCACGGATCGCCGACGGTTTCGTCCCCACGGACCCGCGGGTCTGGGAGTTCTACCGTGACGAGGTCCAGCGGCTCGGGCGTCCGGACCCGGGACCCGGTTCGACGGGCGCGACCGGGACCGTGGCACTCGCGAAGGACCCCGAAGAGGGCTGGCGGCAGTTGGCGCCCTTCTTCCTGCACCACACGAACGCGTACGGCGCCTGGCAGGCCCAGGACGACATCGCGACTCCCTACCGCGTGCTGTCGGACGCCGACGCGTTGCGGTCGGCCGGCCGGTTCCGCGTGCTGACGCCTGATCAGTACGTCGAGGAGCTGAAGGCCACGCCGGCGCCTTTCGCCCACTTTCATCCGTTCTGCGGGGGGATTCCGGTCGAGCTGGCCTGGTCGAGCCTGCGGCTGTTTGAGCACGAGGTACTACCGGCGTTCGCCTAGGAGCCCAGTCGCCCGAGCAGGGCTACCGTCACGGCGGCTTCGCCAGGGTGTCCGTCCCGTTCCGGCCGGCGCGGTATCGTGTGGATCATGAATGGTCCGCGGGTGTTCCTCCTGGATGATCACGAGATCGTTCGGCGTGGTATCCGGGAGATGCTCGAGGACGCGGGTGATCTGCGGGTGGTGGGTGAGGCGTCCACGGCGGAGGAGGCGTTGCGGCGGATTCCGGCGGTGTCGCCGGATGTGGCCGTGCTGGATGCCCGGTTGGGGGACGGCAGCGGTATCGATGTGTGCCGTGAGATCCGTTCGGCGCATCCGGAGATCGGTTGTCTGATCCTGACGTCGTATGACGACGACGACGCCCTGTTCTCCGCGATCATGGCTGGTGCGGCGGGTTACCTGCTCAAGCAGATCAGGGGGACAGATCTCGTCGGTGGGATCCGTGAGATCGCCGCGGGCCGGTCGTTGCTTGACCCGGCGGTCACGCAGAGGGTCCTTACCCGTCTGCGGGAGGGGTCGACGGGGGACCCGAAGCTGGCCACGTTGGGGGTCCGGGAGCGTGAGATCCTGCGGCTGGTCGCCGAGGGCCTGACGAACCGGCAGATCGCCGGCCGGATCCACCTGTCCGAGAAGACCGTCAAGAACTACGTCTCCTCGATCCTGGTCAAGCTCGGCCTGACCAGCCGCACCCAGGCCGCCGTCTTCGCCACCAAGGCCGGCAGGTAGCGCACGGCGCCGGACGTGCGGCGAGGCGCCTCCCGGTGGGTTCACCCGGAAGGCGCCTCGCCTGTACGGCCAACCGGTCAGCCGACCTGCTGCGACGTGGCGGCCAGCCCCTGGCGGGACAGGAAGCTCAGCGCCACGTCGGCGACCTCGCGCCAGCCCTTGTCGATCGCCATCGAGTGGGCCCGGTCCTCGAACAGGTGGTACTCGGTCACCGACGGGTTCTTCGCGTACTGGCCGTAGGCGGCCTTCGACGTCACGGCCGGCACGGTCCGGTCCTTGCCACCGGCGATGATCAGCAGTGGGCCGCGCTCACTGGCCACGTCGACGGTCGCCTCGGTCTTCTTGGAGAAGTTCGCGGTGGCCGCCTGGAACAGCGGCAGCCCGGGCCCCGGGATGGCGTAGCGGGTCCACAGGTCGTCGGACTCCTCGCGGGAGACGGCGTTCGCGAACCCCTTGTGGAACTGCGCCTGGGTCAGCAGGACCGTCTTCTTCTTGTTGGCCGGGTTGCCGAGCACCGGAAAGCCGGACTGCAACTGCGCGAGCGGCAGCTTGCGGTTGCCCCTGAACTGGGCCGGGGAGAGGACGACGCCGCCGCGGGCGAGGTTCATCCCCAGCAGGCGCTGCGCGATCAGGCCGCCGAACGAGTGGCCGATGACGATGGGGACCTGCGGCAGCGCGCGGATGGCTTCGGCGTAGTGCTCGGTGATCTCGGCGATGCCCCGGTTCGCGAGCGGGCCGGGGTTCTCACGGCTCGCCTCGGTGGTGGCGGCGTCACCCGGCCAGCCCGGCGCGAGGCCGCTGTAGCCCGCCTCGTCGACCAGTTCGATCCAGCTGTCCCAGCTCGACGGGTGCATCCACAGCCCGTGCACGAACACGACGGGGATGCGGGTGGGATCGGTCATCGGTGTGCCCCCTTGCTTCGGCCGCCCCGGCTGCTGTCCACGCCCCGTCGTCAGGGCTGGGCGTTCGGGCCGGGCGGGATGTTGCGTACAACGATGCGGCCTCGCGCGGGAGCCTGCCTTCAGTCAGTCGACTGTGCCGCGCACCGTGAAGTCACCGTCGAACTTGGGTATCCGTTGCCGGGCGACTCCCCCGTCAGGCTACGCGTTCCTGGGCGCTCGTCCCCACGGCCGGGGAGCGCAGGGCTCGGCGAGAACGGTCCGCGCGCCTGCCGCCGGAACGTCAAAGGATCACCGCGGGGACAGTTAGATGACGGATGACCTGGGTGGTCGGAGCCATGAGTCTGGCACCGGAAGTAAGCCGTCGACCTTCCAGGAGCCGCTCATGCCGAACTCCGCCCATGACCCGGTGCTGGAGCCGGCCGCGCGCGCGTTCGTCGAGGACGCGGCGAAGTCGCTCGACCCGCGCCACGTGTCGCTGGCCGAGCGCCGCCGGTGGCTCGACGAGATCCAGTCCGGCCCCGCGCTCGCCCCCGCCGTCGACACGCGGGAGCTGACCATCCCCTGCGGGCCGGCCGCGGCCGGAGTGACGGTCGGGGTGCGCATCGTCCGGCCGATCGGCGTGACCGGCAGGCTGCCGGTGGTGCTCTACCTGCACGGCTGCTGGGTGATGGGCGACGCGAACACGCACGCCCGCCTCGTCGCCGAGCTCGCCGTCGGCGTGCAGGCGGCGGTGGTCTTCCCGGAGTTCGACCGGGCGCCGGAGGCCCGCTACCCGGCGGCCGTCCACCAGTGCTTCGCCGCCGCCCGCTGGGTCGCCGAGCACGGCGCGGACAACGGCCTCGACGTCGAGAACATCGCCGTCGCCGGTGACGGCGGCGGTGGCGGGCTCGCGGCGGCGGTGACACTGCTCGCGAAGGAGCACGGCGGCCCCCGGCTCGCCGCCCAGGTGCTGTTCTGCCCGGTCACGGACGCGGACGTCGACACCCCGTCCTATCAGCGGTTCGCCAACGGCTACGTGCTGTCGCGTGACCTGATGCGCTGGAGCTGGGACCAGTACGCCCCCGACGAGGCCAGCCGCGCCGAGATCCTCGCGAGCCCGCTGCGGGCCGGCCTCGAGACGCTCGCGGACCTGCCGCCCGCGCTGGTGATCACTGCGGAGGCCGACGTCCTGCGCGACGAGGGCGAGGCCTACGCCGCCCGGCTGGGTCAGGCCGGCGTCACCGTCACCGCCGTCCGCTACATCGGCATCGTCCACGGCTTCGTCGTGCTCAACGCCCTGCGTTCCACCTGCGCCGCGGACGCGGCCATCGCCCAGGCCATCTTCTTCCTGCGCCGGGCCCTCGCGGTCTGACCGGCCGAGCGCCAGCGGGCGCGGCGGCCCCGGCCGCGGCCTCCACCGTGGCCAGCGCGCGCGCCTGGCCGCCCGCGACGCGCGGGAGCTCGGCCCGCAGGCACGCTCCCGGCGCGCCGTCACCGGGCTGATCGCCCGGCCGGCTGGCTGGCTCGACCGCCAGCAGCGTGCCGCCGTGGGCGCGCGCGATGTCCCGGGCGATCGCCAGGCCGAGCCCGCTGCCACCGCCGTCGCGGGCCCGTGTCTCGTCGAGCCGGGTGAACCGGTCGAACACCGACTCGCGATGCTCGGCGGGAATGCCCGGGCCGTCGTCGGACACCTGCACGGTCGCGGGCGCCACGACCCGCACGGTCACCGTCGACTCGGCGTGCCGCACGGCGTTGTCGACGAGATTCCCGACCATCCGGCGCAGGTGCGCCGCCGACCCGGCCACGACCACGTCGGGCGCGACATCCAGGGAGATCCGGATGTCCTCCCGCCTGGGCCGTGACGCCTCCTCGGCGGCCACCTCGCCCAGGTCGACCTCGTCGGCGCGCAGCGGCTCGCCGGCGTCCAGCCTCGCGAGCAGCAGCAGGTCGGCGGCCAGCGCCTGCAGCCGGTCGACGTCCGTGAGCGACTCCCCCACCAACCCTGGCGCCTGCCGCCGGCCCAGCTCGAGGCGGGTGCGCAGGATCGCGAGCGGGCTGCGCAGCTCGTGCGCCGCGTCCGCGACGAACCGCCTGTGCCGCTCCACCGCCCGTTCCAGCCGGTCGAGGGTCGCGTTCATCGTCCGCGCCAGCCGGGCGATCTCGTCGCCCGACCGGGGCACCGGCACCCGCTGGTGCAGGTCGGTGGCCGTGATGTCGGCGAACGTCGAGCGGATCGCCGAGACCGGGGCGAGCGCCCGCCCGGTCAGCAGCCAGGTCAGCCCGGCGACGAGCAGCAGCAGGACGGGCAGGCCCGCGAGGAGCAGGTTGCGCAGCACCGTCAGCGCCGCGCGGGCCGGTTCGAGCGAGACGCGCGCGGACACGGTCACGGGCCCCGCCGAGGTGGTGACCAGGCGCTCGGCGGTGGCGTAGCCGTACCCCCAGGCCTGCCCGGCCGCCACGCCGCCTCCGAGGCTCACCGACATGCTCGGGCCGCCGGCGGCGCCGGCCTCGATGCTGGCACTGCCCTCGACCCGCACGTCGGGGTCAGGTGCGACGAAGCTGGTGATGACCAGTCCTGGCTGGCCGGGCTGGTCTCCTTCCTCGCCCTTCGTGAGACTGGCGGCTGCCGCGTCCGCCCGCCGCGCCGCCTCCTGGCCGGCGCCCGACTCGAGGCTGCCCTTCAGCGTCAGGACCAGGACGGCGCCCGCGGCCCCCAGCGCCAACGCGACCATCACCGTCGCCACGACGGTCGCGCGCAGCCGCACCGACCAACCCGACCAGCCCTGCCAACCCGGCCAGCGCATCAGGAGCCCCCGTCCAGCCGGTAGCCCGCTCCCCGCACCGTCACCAGGCTCGACCGGCCGAACGGCGCGTCGATCTTGCGGCGCAACGCGCTGATGTACACCTCGACGATGCTCGGATCGCCGTCGTAGGCGAAGTCCCAGGCCTGTTCGAGCAGCTCGGCCTTGGAGACCACCTCGCCCGGGCGCCGCGCGAGCGCGTGCAGCACGGCGAACTCCTTCGGCGTGAGCGCGATCTCCGTCTCGCCGCGGCGGCAGCGCAGGCCCGCCGGGTCCACCGACAGGTCGCCCATGGTCAGGACGACCGGTCGCTCCCGCCCGCCGCGCCGGACCAGCGCGCGCAGCCGAGCGAGCAGCACCACGTACGAGAACGGCTTGGACAGGAAGTCGTCCGCGCCGGTGTCCAGCGCCTCGGCCTCGTCGTACTCGCCGTCCTTCGCCGTCAGCATCATGATCGGCGTCCAGTTGCCGGCCTCCCGCAGGCGGCGGCACACGGCGTACCCGTTGAGCAGCGGCAGCATCACGTCGAGCACGATCGCGTCGTACCGCTGCTCGGTCGCCATCCACAGGCCCTCGCGGCCGTTGTGCGCCACGTCGACCGCGAATCCCTCCTCCGCCAGCCCGCCCCGCAGCAGGCCGGCCAACCGCTCCTCGTCCTCCACCAGCAGCACTCGCATGACCACAGCCTGACGGAACGGACCTCAAGACGACCTGAAGATCACTTCAGCCGGCTTCAGGAGCGCCTCAGCCGGCGAACGGGACGCTGGCGCCGGCCCCAACGAGGGGGCCACCGAGAAACAGGAGGTGCACCATGCGCATCCGCCGGATCGTCCTCGTCAGCGCGATCACCCTGGGGCTCGCCGGCACGGGCGCCGCGGCCGCCAACGCCGCCGGGGCCCTGCCCGGCTCCGAGGGTCCCTCGGGCCACCCGGCGACCTGCCCCGCACCGGGCGGCGCGGGCGTCGACGACGTCCAGGTGAAGGACGGCAAGATCTACCACAACGGGAAGCTGGTCGGCACGGCCAAGCCCGGCGAGCCGGTGGCGGTGAAGGACGGCAAGGTCTACGTCGGCAAGGACGCCGAAGCGCTGCCGAAGCCGCCGGGCGCCCCGGACCTCCAGGTGAAGGACGGCAAGGTCTACCTCGACGGGAAGCTGGTCGGCGAGACCAAGCCCGGCGTCCCGATGGTGGTCAAGGACGGCAAGGTCTACACCGGCGCGGACGCCGAGGCGCTGCCGAAGCCGGGCGAGGCCGAGGGTCCTGTCCTGGCGGTCGTGGGCGGCAGCACCGGCGACGGCACCGGTGACAAGGGATTCGTCTGCGCGACGGAAGGTGCGCAGCGCCGCCAGGACTAACGCGCGGGCGCACGCGGCACCCGGGCGCGACCGCGTCTCCCTGACGGAGGGCGCGGTTCCGCCCGGTGCTCGCGGCCGCCCGCGGCTGGTCCACCTACTCCGCGGCGTCCGCGAGGTCGGCGGCGTAGGCGTCGAGGGCGTCGCGCAGTGCGGCCCGGGAGGTGATCCCCAGCTTGGGGAAGATCCGGTAGAGGTGGGCGCTGACCGTGCGGTGGCCGAGGAAGAGCTTCTCGCCGATCTGCTTGTTGGTGAGCCCGGTCGCGGCGAGCTGGGCGATCTGCAGCTCCTGCGGCGTCAGCCGCTCGACCCGGCCAGCGGACCGGCCCGGCCCGGCCGCGACCGCCGCGGCGGGACCCGCACCCGCGGCGGCGCCCGCGCCCTTGTCCGCGCCCGCCGAGGCCGCGTCCGCCTGGCTCGGCGGCCAGGCCGACGGCCGATGGGGACAGTGGCCGGGCCGCGACCGTCACACCGGCGGCGCGCAGCTCGGACCGCGCCCGGTCGGCCCACAGGCGGGCACCGAGCCGGTCGAACGTCTCCAGGGCCTCGCGCAGCGGCCGGCGGGCTCGGATGATCTCCCGGTCGCGCCGCAACGCCTCGCCGTGGGCGAGCTGTAGCCGCGCATGGTCGAACGTCCACCGGGCCGCGTCCGCCACGGCGAGCGCCGCCTCGAACGCCTTGGCCTGCCGGTCCGCGCCGTCGGCGACGAACGCCTCGGCGCCGGCGACGAGCAGCGCCAGCCGCGGCGAGACGGCCGCGAGGTCCGCCTCCTTCGCCGCCGCCACATGGGCCCGTGCCTCGTCGAGCCGCCCGGTGCGCACCGCGGCCTCGACCAGGTCGCCGACCGCCCACAGCGCGTGCGGAGCGTGCGAGACCAGCGTGCCGGCCGGGCTGATCCGGACGGCGTGGGCGTAGGCGTCCTCGTAGTCGCCCTGGGCCAGCGCGGCGACGGCGCGGGCGTGCCAGACGAACGCCTGCTGCTGCACGATCCGGCGCGGCTCGACCCAGGCGGCGGTCGTGTCGCTGTACACCCTGGCCGCCTCCAGGTCACCCCTGGCCGCGGCGATCATCGCCAGGACGAAGCGGAACGCGCCGGCGAGCAGTTGGTAGCCGAACGCGGCGACGAGGCCGAGGCCGTCCTCGGCGATCGCGGCCGATTCGTCCCACTGGCCGCGCAGGTAGAAGTCGACGGCGAGGAACGTCAGCCCGCTGATCACGCTGATGATCGAGCCGTCGTCACGTTCGCGGGCGACCATCCGCCGGCACAGGTCGCGGTACTCGTCGAGCGCGTCGACATACTGGGCGGCGAAGCACAGCCGGCTCACCTGCCAGGGCTGCGGGTCGGACGACAGCCCGGCGGCCGTCGCCCGCAGCCGCTCGCGCGCCCCGTGGGCGGTGCGGGCCGGGTCGCCCAGGGTGTCGTGGCATAGCCACATCAGCTCCACGAGGATCGTCCCGCCGCCGCCCGAGGTGTCGCCCCCGGCGCCCACGCCGCCCGCCGCGCCGCTCCCGCCGCCGCTGGCGGCGGCGGTGGCGGTGGCGGTGAGGCGCGCGCGGGCGGCGACGAGCGGTTCCCACAGTTCGGCGCGGCCGCCGTGATAACACATCACCAGCAGCATGAACAGCGTCTCGTTGACCCAGTCGGCCTCGACGGCGCTGTCCGCGGCGGCCAGTGCGGTGACGAGCAGCCGGTGGGCGGCATCGACGTCGCCCTCCCGGTAGGCGAGCAGGCTCGCCTCGGTCGCCGCCTCGTGGCTGAGCCGCGCCCCCGTCGTCTCGGTCGCGGCATGGATGCGGCGGGCCTCGCCGAGCAGCCGGTTGGCGATGTCGAGCTGGCCGCAGCGGTTGGCGTTGTAGGCGGCCTCGGCGAGCCGGCGGGCCCGGTCGACCGGCGCCGGCGTGAGCCCGGCGGCGCGGATCAGGGTGCGCATCGCCGCCGGGGCGCTGCCGCGGGCGAGCGCGCGGTGCGCCGCCTCCTCCAGCGCGTCCGCGACCTCCTCGTCCGGGCCGAGCGCCGCCTCGGCCAGGTGCCAGGCCCGCCGGTCCGGGTGGGCGCGCAGCACCCGGGCGAGCGCACGGTGCGCGGCCCGCCGGTCGGCGCTGGACGACATCTGCACCACGGCGGACCGGATCAGCGGATGGCGGAACACGACCTGCCCGTCGGCATGGTCCGCGCGGACCAGGTCGGCCGCCTCGGCCGGCGCGAGGTCGTCGATCGTCGGCGCGGGCGCGTCGGCCCCGCCTGGGCCGTCGGCCCCACCGGCGGCGAGCAGGACGGTGACCAGGTCCGCGGCCGGTTCGAGCGCGGCGATCAGCAGCAGCCGGTGCGTCGGCACCGACAGCGCGCGCACCCGGCTGGCGAACAGCGCCTCCAGCCGGCGCGAGAGCGGCAGTTGGGCGGGCAGCACCTCCCGGCCGGCGAGCTGTGGCTCCGTCAGCAGCGCCGGCAGCTCCAGCAGCGCGAGCGGGTTGCCCGCCGCCTCGCCGAGCAGCCGCTCCCGGGCGCGCGGCGCGAGCCCCGGGTGGCGGGCGTCGAGCAGCGCCGCCGCCTCGTCGCCCGGCAGCGGAGCGACCTCCAGCTCGGGCAGCCCGATGCGGTGGAAGACGGTGTCACCGCCAGGCCGGGCCGCGGCGAGGAAGAGGATCGGATGGCCGGCGATCCGCCTGGCGACGAAGCCGAGGACGGTCGCGCTCCAGGTGTCGATCCAGGAGATGTCGTCGACGAGCATCAGGACCGGCGTCCTCGAGGCCGCCGCGACCAGCAACGCGAGCGCCCCCGACGAGACCACCAGTGGCTCGGGGTATGGCCCGTCCGTCAGACCCAGCACCTGGTTCATCGCCGCCCGCTGGCCGGAGGGCAGGTCGTCGACCAGGTCGCGCAGCGGGTAGAGCATCTGGTGCAGCGCCGAGAGGCCGATGTCCGCCTCGAACTCGACGCCGGAGACCCGCAGTACCTGGATCGCCTCGGCCCCGGCCCGCGCGGCGGCGGCGTCCAGCAGCGCGGTCTTGCCGATGCCCGGGCCGCCGCGCAGCAGCCAGGCCGCGCCGGTCGGGGCAGGCCTGGTGAGCCCGGTGAGGAGCGTGTCGACCAGCTCGAGCGCTTCCCGCCGCCCGACCAGGCCGACACCGCCACCGCCCAGGCGTGGTCCCGGTCCGCCGTGACCTGACCAACCGTGACCTGACACCGACACGTGTCGAACGACCTATTCTCTTCTCCCCGCGAGGGGCCACCGGTCGCCGCCCGATCGCGGGCAGGGATCGCCGCGACCAGGCGCAACTACCTACAAGTGGGGTGCGATGCGCTGATAGCGATCCTAGGCTGACCCGGCGCCCGATCACACGGGTGTGAAAAGAAGGACTTACCGCGGGCCCTCACCGCGGCGCCCTTGGCGCGGCGACGCCATGGACCGGTCAGACCGTGGCCGGTCAGGCCGTGGGTGGCTCAGGCAGCGCGGCGAGATCCTCCGCGGTGAGCTCCCAGGCCGCGGCGGCGGCGTTGGCGGCGACCTGCTCGGGTCGGGTGGCGCCGGCGATCACGGACGAGACGCCGGTCTGCGCCGCGAGCCAGGCGATCGCCAGCTCCAGGATCGTGCGGCCGCGCTCGCGGGCGAACGCGGTCAGGTCGTCGATGTAGGCGAAGTTCTCGGGAGTCGCCGCCTGGGCGAAGTACGGCGCCGCCGCCAGCCGGCTGCCGGCCGGGAACGGCTGGCCCGCCGCGTACTTGCCGGACAGCAGGCCCGAGGCCAACGGGAAGTACGGGATGATCCCCATGCCGGCCTTGACCGCCGCCGGGACGATCTCCGCCTCGACGGCGCGGTTCAGCAGGCTCCACTCGACCTGGGCGGCGGTGAACGCCGCGACCTTGCGCTCCTCGGCGAACGCCGCCCGCTCCTCGATCTCGGCGGCGGTCACGTTCGAGCACGCGACGTGCAGCACCTTGCCCGCGCGGACCAGATCGTCGAGGGCCTCCATCGCCTCGGCGTTCGAGCCCTCGGCGTCGACGAAGTGCTGGTAGTAAACGTCGATCCGGTCGGTGCCGAGCCGGCGCAGGCTGAGTTCGGCGCCTTCCAGGATCCGGGTGCGCAGGATGCCAGGCGTGTAGGGCTCGCCCTTCGGGCGGCTCATCACCTTGGTCGCGATGACGACCTCGTCGCGGCGCGGGCCGAGCGCGGCGCCCAGGAACTCCTCCGAACGCCCCCCGCCGTACATCTCCGCGGTGTCGAAGTGGGTGATCCCCGCGTCGAGCGCCGCCCCCACGACGGCCGCGCTCGCCTCGGCGTCGATGCGCATGCCGAAGTTGTTGCAGCCCAGCCCGACGACCGACACGGCGGGTCCCGTCGCGCCCAGTGGTCGCGTCCGCATGCGCCCTCCCGAAAGATCCCAGCTCCCGACGGCGACACTACGACCCTGCTGGTGGTGGCGCTCGCGCACACACGTCGCAACACAGATCCCGGCAGATGCGACATGTGGGAGAATCACCCCGTGAGACGCGGGGGCCACGGTGAGCATCGATCCGGGTAGCGCGGACACCGACGAGGCCGCGCCATCGGTGCCACTGGCACTGGCCGCTCCGGCGGGGTTCGTGCTGGGAGACCTCCAGATCGGGGAGCTGCTCGGGCGGGGCGCGACCGGGGAGGTGCGCGGGGCGGTCGGGCCGGACGGTGAGACGGTCGCGGTCAAGCTGCTGCGGCCGGAGCTGGCCGACGAGCCGCAGGTGGTGGCGCGGCTGCTGCAGGAGTGCAAGCTGGTCGCCCGGATCGCCGACCCGCACGTCGTGCGGATCCATCGCCTCATCGCCGAGGGCGACCGGGTCGGGATCGTCATGGACCACCTTCCCGACGGCGACCTGCGCGCCCTGCTGCGCCGCGAGGGCGCCCTCCCGCCGGCGGACGCGACCCGGCTGGCGGGGCAGATCCTGCTCGGCCTGCGCCGCGCGCACGAGGCCGGGGTGGTGCACCGCGACGTCAAGCCGGAGAACGTGCTGCTGCGCGGCCGTGACGCCGTGCTGACGGACTTCGGCATCGCCCGCCAGCTGGAAGGCCCGGCACTCACCCGCAGCACCGGACTTCTGGGCACCCCCGCCTACCTCGCCCCCGAGCTCGCCACCCACGAACCGTCGACGCCGGCCGTCGACGTCTACTCCGCCGGCTGCCTGCTCTACGAGCTGCTCACCGGATCTCCGCCGTTCGTCGGCGGCCCGGCCGTGACCGTGCTGCTGCGCCACCTGAACGAGCCACCGGCCCGGCCGGACGGGCTGGCTGATCCCCTGTGGGACGCGGTCCTGGCGATGCTCGCCAAGCAGCCTCATCTGCGCCCGACCGCCGAGCACGCCGCCGCGACGCTCGCCGTGCTCGCCCCCACGCTCGCCGGCCTGCCCGCCCGTCCGTGGGCTCCGCCCGCGGCCGCTGGCACGTCCGGCCCGACGCCCCGGCCGGACGCGAAGCCCGAGCAGAACGGGAAGCCCGAGCAGAACGCGAACCCCGGACAGAACGCGAACCCCGAACGCGACGCGGAACCCACGCCGGACCTCAACGCCACCCGCACCAGCGGCCCCCGCGGCCCGTACGCGCTCACCGGCCCGGTCTCGCCGGATCCGACGGGCGCCAGCCGTCTCGCACTGGAGTCCGGGCCGGAATCCGGCGCGGGGACCGGCGAGTCCGACGACGTGTTCACCACCCGTACCAGCGCGCCCCGGTCCAGCTCCTGGCGCCTGGGCCAACCGATCCCGCCGGGCCCGAACCAGGCCGGACGGGCGGGTCGTTGGTTCCCACGCCGCGCGGCGGTGCTCATCCCGGTCGTGGTGGTCCTCGTCCTCGCGCTCGTCGGCACCGGCCTGGCCGCGGTGCTGCGCCACGGCCAGCAGGCCGACCTCGCCGGCGACACCTCGGGGATAGCCGCGTCCTCGTCCGTCGGCGCGGCGGGAGCCGGGGCGAGCGGCGGCCCGTCCACGTCACCGACGACACCGTCGGCGGCGACGTCCGACGACGGAAACGGGAGCGCGACAGCCGCTCCATCGCCGACGCCGACGGGTCCCGGCGCAGGCTTCGGCAGCAGGGCCACCACGGCGAGGACCCCCGCCGCGCCGTCGGTGCCCGCGCCGGCGCGGCCGTCGGTCACGGCCGCCCCGCGCTCCGGTGTCGTCCTGCTCACGATCAACCAACCGTCCGGCGGCGAGGTCACCGGTTACCGGATCAGCGGCGATGGCGCGGCGGGGCGGTCCGTGCCCCCCGCCCGCCAGGTCACGGTCGCGGTACCCGACTGCGACACCCACACGTTCGTCGTCACCGCCGTCGGCCCCGGCGGCAGCGCCGACTCCGCCGCCGTCAACGCCGTCGGCTGCGTGCCGCCCGGCCCGGTGACGGGAGTGGTCGCCACCGTCGACCAACTGGCGGGCAACGGCTCCGGCACCGTGACGGTGCGCTGGTCCGCACCCGCCGACCGCGGCGGTGCCGGCAGCGTCGACTACGTCGTCACCATCACGCGGGACAACCCCAACTACCCGCCGTACACCGTGACGACCACGGGCACGGTCTACACGCACTGCATGCCGGCGGGCCGATGCCCGGAATACGTGACCGCCATCCAGGCCCGCAACTCCGTGGGCCTCGGCCCCAAGGTCCCGGTCCCGAACTACTAGCCTCCCGCAGATCTCCGGGGACAGCGGCGGGCAGGTGGCCGAACGCTCGTTCTCGTCCACTGGCGGCGATCACCGAGGTTCGACCGGCGAAACTCAGGCCATGATCGCCACCTGGGTATGCCAACCGATGCCACACACCCCGATTTGTCGTATTTACGCATACCCGGCCCGCGATCAACGCGGCCGGCAGCGTCCAGGGGCGCCAAAGATCGCCGGCCGAGTATGCGAGCTGGTCCTCCCCCTCGGCGGACGAAGCTCACGAGGGGGCGCCCGGCACCCACTCCCCGACGCGATCCGCGCCGTTGTCAGGCCGTGCGCCGGCGAGCCCGACGGTGTACTGCGCACAGGGTCTGCCACGCTTTGTTCATGGGGGATGGAACCGGCAGCAGCGGTGCCGAGCGGCTGTTCGTAAGCGTTGCTGGGCCGGACCGGCCTTGGGCTCGGTGGATCGCCGACCGGCTCCAGCGCGCCGGCTACGATGTCGAATACGAGGAATGGCACTGGCCAGCGGGCAGCAACCTCGTCGAACGCACCGAGTCCGCGCTCGCACGCGCCGACCGGGTCATTGCCATCGTCTCAGAGCACTATCTCGCCAACGGCACACACGGCGCGGCCCAGCGGCGGGCCGCCCTGGACGAGGCGCGTGAGCGCGAGGGTTTCCTCGTTCCGGTCATCGTCGGCCACTGCGCGCTCACACCCCTGTTGAAGGCGCTGATGCCGCTCGACCTCGTCGGCTGCGACGAGATTCAGGCGGATGAACGTCTGCTCGCCGGCCTCCGGCCGCCTGGCCAGCCGGCAACGGTGCCGTGGCCCGGGCCATCCCGCGAGACGTCCGGGGCACCGGCGGAAGCTGTCGCCCCGCCAGCACCGTTCCCCGGCGGCCCCGGCGCGCCGTCGGCGGTAAGGGCGCCGCGCGACTGCGTGACGGTTCTGCACCTGCCCTCGCTCCGGGCCGGCCAGGCGGACACACCGGTGCCGGTCGACGAACTGGGAGATCTGATCGCCCGGGACGTGGCCGGGTTCGGCGCCGGGTGGGCTCCGGATCTCGTGGTCGTGACCGGGGACCTCGCGGAGCACGGCCGCGCGAGCGAGTACCGGCGGGCCGTCGAGCTGTTCGACCGGCTGCTCGGCGAGTGGGGCCTGCCCAGAACTCGGCTCGCGATGGTGCCGGGCCGCAGGGATGTCAATCCGGCGGCGTGCCGTGCCTACTTCGACAGCTGCGAGGCGGACGAGGTCGAGCCGCAGCCACCGTTCTTCCCGAAATGGCGCCACTACGCCGCGATGATCGAGGAGTTCTACGGCGACGTCCGGGCGACGTCGGCGGACGGGCCCGTGTTCACCATCGGTCAAGAATGGTCGCTGTTCCGCGTCGACGAGCTGAGACTCGTGATCGCTGGAGTGAACTCGACAATCGCGGCGACGAGCCCGGACGACGATCGTCCCGAGTTGGGCGACGCCCAGTCTCGGTGGTTTGCCGAGCGACTCGCCGACTACGCGCGCCGCGACTGGCTACGGCTGGGCATCATTCACCAGCTACTGAGAACGGACCCGTCCTGGGACGACATCAGTGGCGCCCAGCAGGTATACCGCGGCCTGAACCTAGCATTCACCGGAGATCTCAGCGCCAACCAGATTTACCGGGTCGAATCGATCCTGCTCGGCGCGCGGGTACGGGAGGCAGCAGCCAAGGCACCCGTTGCCCGAAGGCCCGGCCCCGGCGCCAGGCGGACCGGGGACGCCCCCACACCCGACGCCGACGGTCCGGCCTATGGCCTGGTGCGGATCGACCCGGCGGGTATGACCCGTAGAACGCGCGGGTGGGATACCGCGTCTCGCCGGTGGCATGACAGTGGAGGTCCGCCGCCGAGCGGCCCAACACGTGCAACGCAGGCATCGACTGGCGATCCGGCGACCTCCGGGCCGCGGCTCACGCACTGGCCGGTACTCACCGTCTCGGACGACGTCGACGGCACGGGCGGCCGGCGGCTCGCACAGTCCTGGAAGGCGACCGAGGCGACCTTCCCCGCCGCCCTGGCAGAGGACCGGGCCCTGGAGGGAGCGATCAAGGAGGCGCTGACGTCGCACAGGTCGGAGCCGGCGACGCGGGAGCGGCTGATCGACAGGGTCGCCGAGGTGGCTCGGCTGCGCCACGCCGCCAGCCACGGATCGGCCACGGTCATCGAGATCGCCGCGACCGCGGACAGCCCCAGATACCTCCGGGTGACCTCACGCGACGGCGCGATCGTCGCCCAGCATCCGGTCGGAGTGCTCGAGGGCGCAGCGGACCCGGCGGACGTCGACCTGTTCGCCACGCGTGTACACAACGTGTACGGCGCATTCGACCCGAGTCTGGTCTCGGTCCTCGTCTACGGCGGCGCGCCGGCGCCAGCCGTGCTGGTCAGGGCCGCTTACCGCCAGGGCATCCAACTGATGAGCTTCGTCGAATACCAGGGGCTCATCGACCTGCGTTCGTATGTGGACGCGCAGACCGGCCGTCTCGATCGCGACCCCCTCTACCCACCGTCGCTGTACCTACCGCAGGGATTTCGAGCTCTCGACCTCGTGCGCGGCGGCGCCGACACGGCCGAGCGGGACGCGCTGGATCAGCTCACCGAATGGATCGGTGACGACCAGGGCAGGATGGTGCTCGTCCTCGGCGACTTCGGCCGTGGCAAGACCTTCCTGCTGCACGAACTCGCGCGAACGCTGCCCGAACGCCTGCCGCACGTCATCCCGATGCTCGTCGAGCTTCGCAGCCTGGAGAAGTCCCTCGGCCTGGACGAGCTGGTGGCCGCGCACCTCGTCGGCCACGGCGTGAGCCGCTTCGACCAGGAACGGTTCCGGTACATGCTGCGCAGCGGCCGGGTCGTCCTGCTGTTCGACGGCTTCGACGAGCTGGCGTTGCGGGTCACCTACGAGCGCGCCGCCGAGCACCTCACCACGCTGCTCGGCGCGCTCGAAGGCCAGGCCAAGCTCGTCCTGAGCAGCAGAAGCCAGCACTTCCGCTCCGACGACCAGGTCCGCACCGCGCTCGCCCAGCGGCTGGATCTGGCCACCGGCCGGCGCGTCATCGAGCTGAACGACTTCACCGAGGCGCAGATCGAGGAGTTCCTGACCCGCTTCTACGACGGCGACGCCGACCAGGCCAGGCAACGCCTCGCCTTCATCCGCGGCCTCGAGGGGCTACTCGGGCTTGCCCGCAACCCGCGCATGCTCAGCTTCATCGCCCGCCTCGACGAGGACCGGCTGCGCCATGTCCAGGCCGCCACCGGCACCATGACGCCGGCCGACCTGTACACGGAGCTGCTCGACGCCTGGATGGAGTCCGAGTCACGCCGGGCGCATCCGACCGGTGCCGTGCCCGGACTCACCACCGACGATCGCTTCCGAGCGGTGAAGGCGCTGGCGCTCGAGCTCTGGCAGTCCACCGACCGCACCGTCAGCAGCCGGCAGCTCGCCGAGATCACTGAGCGCGTCCTGACCACGCTGGATGCCCACGGCCTGGACAAGCACCATGCCGCCCACCAGGTCGGCTCCGGCACCCTGCTCGTGCGCGCTGGCGACGACGCCTTCACGTTCGTGCACCAATCGGTCATGGAGTACCTGGTCGCGACCGCTTGCGCCGAGGGGTTGCGCACCCCGAGCGGGGGCGTCTTCGACCTGCTCGACCGCCGCGTGATGTCGACCCTGATGGCCTCGTTCGTCGCCGACCTCGCGGGGACCGGCAGTGTCGTCCGCTGGGCCCGGGTGGTCCTTGGCAACCCGGCGGCAACCAACGCCGCGCGACACAACGCCCTCACCCTCGCCCGCACGCTCGACAGCGAGGCCAGCCGCGGTGCCCGGCTCGCCGGTGCCCGGCTGGACGGTGCCGACCTTTCCGGCCTCGACCTCACCGATGCCGACCTCACCGGCGCCGACCTCACCGGCGCCACGTTGACGAACACCGTGCTACGCGGCGCCCGGCTGGACGGGGCGATCATGGTACGGGCGACGCTCACCGAGACGAACCTCGACGGCACGCGGTTGGTGGGCACCGACCTCACCCAAAGCCGACTGACCCGTTGCTCCCTGCTCGGCATAGCCGTCGAAGGCAGCCTCTGGTACCGAGCGGCTGTCGTCGGTTGTGTCCTGGATGTTGAGACCTCCGACCACCCTGCGCTGAGCGCGGCCGGGATGACCGGTCGCGACGCCCCGGCCGTTCGGATACGCCCAGCCTCAGCCTCGGCCTCAGCTCCCACCTTCTCGTCAGACGGCAGCCTGCTCGCCTACGCGGCAGGCAACATGCTCGTCCTCGTCGACACAGAAACCGAAACGATCGTTGCATCGCTCACTGCCGACACCGGCCGAATCGAACTGATCCATTTCTCCCCCAGCAACGACCGCATCGCGGCTGCCATGGGAGACAAGATCGTCCGCATCTGGGACACCACCACCGGCACCACCCAACACACCCTGACCGAAAACACCGGCATCGTCCGCACCCTTGCCTACTCCCCCGACGGCCTGCACCTCGCCGCCAGCAGCGACAGAACCGTCCAAATCTGGGACACCACCACCGGCACCACCCAACACACCCTGACCGAAAACACCGATATGGTCTGGGCACTCGCCTACTCCCCCGACGGCACACAGCTGGCCACGGCGAGTACCGGCGGAACCGTCCAAATCTGGGACACCACCACCGGCACCACCCAACACACCCTGGCCGAAAACACCGGCATGGTCTGGGCACTCGCCTACTCCCCCGACGGCACACAGCTCGCCGGCAAAGGCGACAACGGAACCGTCCATATCTGGGACGCCATCACCGGCACCACCCAACACACCCTGGCCGGACACTTCCCAGGGGTGGAAGCACTCGCCTACTCCCCCGACGGCACGCAGCTCGCCGCCACACGCCTCGACGGAGCCGTCGATATCTGGAACCCCGCCACCGGCACCACCCGACACACGCTCACAAGATCCACCGGCGTGGTCTGGGCGCTCGCCTACTCCCCCGACGGCACACAGCTCGCCACCACGAGCAGCGACGGAACCGCCTATATCTGGAACACCACCACCGGCACCACCCAACACACCGCCTCCAGGAACACCCGCCTGACGGTCTTCATGTACTCGCCGGATGGCCGCTCTTTCGCGGCCGGACGCGACGACGGAACCATCCACATCTGGGACACCACCACCGGTGCCACCCAACACACCCTGACGGGACACGCCAGCCCGGTCCGCGCCCTCACCTACTCCCCCGACGGCACCCACCTCGCCACCGCCAGCGACGACGGAACTGTCCATATCTGGGACACCACCACCGGCACCACCCAACACACCCTGACGGGACACGCCAGCTGGGGCTTGGTCTTTGCCTACTCTCCCGACGGCTCACAGCTCGCAGCCGGCGGCGACAGCACAACTGTCCAAATCTGGGACACCGGGACCGGCACCACCCAACGCACCATCACAGAACACACCGGAGTGATCCGCACCCTTGCCTACTCTCCCGATGGTATCCACCTTGCCACCGCCTGCGACGACGGAACTGTCCATATCTGGGACACCACCACCGGCACCACCCAACACACCCTCGCAGGACACGCCGACACGATCCAAGCCCTTGCCTACTCTCCCGACGGCCTATACCTCGCCGCCGGCAGCCACGGAACCGTCCATATCTGGGACACCACCACCGGCACCACCCAACACACCCTCGCAGGACATGCCGGCTGGATTCGGGCCGTCTCCTACTCCCCCGACGGCATCCACCTCGCCACCGCGGGCATCGACGGAACCATCCGCATCTGCGACACCACCACGGGCACCACCCGACACGTTCTGCACGGACATTTCGACGACGTCACCGACGTACAGATATCCCCGGACGGCCTTACCGCCACGAGCATCAGTCGCGACGGCACCTGCCGGCTCTGGGAGCTCGCGAATGGGCAGCTGCGTGCCATTCTTCTCGGCCTGAGGAACGGTGGCTGGGCCACGCTCTGGCCGGACGGGAGCTACACGGCCGAGGGCGAGGTCGACGGCGATTTCTGGTGGCAGCTACGCCTCTGTCGGTTCGGCCCGGGAGAGCTCGACCCGTATGTCGAGGGTCTGAGGGCGATTCCGCCGCCGTCGGCAGAAGGATGAATGCTGGCAGTAGGGAGCAAATGAAGCGGCCGGCGCCGGATGGTCGCCTGGCCGGCTTTACGGCAGCGAAGCCGGCCAGGCGCACGACCTTCCAGACCGGCCGAACGCGAGATTCAATGACCCATGGAGTGCGCCCTGGTAAGCGATCTCAGTCCAAGGCGACGGTGATGTCCGGGCCGGTGGCCTTGCGGACCTCGTCGACCGTGACGTCGGGCGCGAGCTCGCGCAGGACGAAGCCGGTGCCGGGGACTACGTCGAGCACGGCGAGGTCGGTGATGACGCGGTGGACGCAGGCCTTGCCGGTGAGTGGCAGGGTGCAGGTCTCGACGAGCTTGTGGCTGCCGTCCTTGGCGGTGTGCTCCATCATGACGATGACCCGGCGGGCGCCGTGGACGAGGTCCATCGCGCCGCCCATGCCCTTGACCATCTTGCCCGGGATCATCCAGTTGGCCAGGTCGCCGCTGGCCGCGACCTGCATCGCGCCGAGCACGGCCACGTCGACATGGCCGCCGCGGATCATCGAGAACGAGGCCGACGAGTCGAAGTACGCCGCTCCGGGCAGGACGGTGACCGTCTCCTTGCCGGCGTTGATGAGATCCGGGTCGACGGCGTCCTCGGTCGGGTAGGGCCCGACGCCGAGGACGCCGTTCTCGCTGTGCAGGACGACGGTGACGCCCGGCGGAAGGTAGTTCGGGACGAGCGTCGGCAGCCCGATCCCGAGGTTCACGTACTGGCCGTCGGAAAGCTCCTGGGCGACGCGTGCGGCCAGCTGGGCGCGCGTGCGGCTCATGCCGTCACCGTCCTCTTCTCGATGCGCTTCTCGACGCCGGGCGCGTGCAGGACACGCTGGACGAAGATGCCGGGAGTGTGCACCTCGGCCGGGTCCAGCTCGCCCGGCTCGTAGAGCTCCTCGACCTCGGCGACGGTGATCCTGCCGGCGGAGGCGCACAGCGGGTTGAAGTTCGCCGCGCTCTCCCGGTAGATCAGGTTGCCGTGCCGGTCGCCCTTCCAGGCGTGGACCAGCGCGAAGTCGCAGACGATCGCCCGCTCCAGCACGTACTCCGTGTCGTCGAAGACGCGGGTCTCCTTGGGTTCGGAGGCGAGCGCGATACCGCCCTTGCCGTCGTAGCGCAGCGGAAGGCCACCGTCGGCGATCTGGGTGCCGACGCCCGCCGGGGTGTAGAAGGCTGGGATGCCCGCGCCGCCGGCACGCAGCCGCTCGGCGAGCGTCCCCTGCGGGACGAGCTCGACCTCGAGCTCGCCGGCGAGGAACTGCCGCTCGAACTCCTTGTTCTCCCCGACGTAGGACCCGGTGGTCCGCGCGATCCGGCCGGCGCGCAGCAGCATGCCCAGGCCCCAGCCGTCCACACCGCAGTTGTTGCTGACCGTCCGCAGCCCGGTCACGCCGGCATCCAGAAGCGCCTGGATCAGCACACTCGGAATACCGCACAACCCGAAGCCGCCGACCGCCAACGACGCGCCATCGCCGATGCCCGCCACCGCGTCGGCCGCGACCGCCACCACCTTGTCCACCGCTCACCCGCCTCCCGAGTCGCCCACCAGGTCAGACCATCCTGCCCGACGACAGCCCACCAGTTAGCGCCCGCTAACCGTCGTCAGGTTAGTGGTGCCGATCTGGACCCGTCCAGCGCCGGCCGGCTCGACCTCGTCACTGTTCGTCCCAGCCCGTCCCGTCGATCGTCCCAGCCCACCCGCTGATCGCGCCCGCCCACCCCGCCGCTCGGGAGCGGATCAACTTCGCGACACTCCGCGCTGGGCGACGCCGCCGCGGGGTCAGCATGTCCCCTGGGGCGGCTCTCGACATCCTTCCCGGACCGCCGTCCCGCGAGGAGGGGTTCCGGAGCATGAGCCGCCCGCGGGAAAACCCGCCGTACGCCGTCGACATCGTGCTGTGCATCGACGTGACCGGCAGCATGTCCTCGATCATCGAGACGGTGAAGAACGACGCCCTGACGTTCCACAACCGCCTCGCCGACACGGTCGCGGCGAAGGGCAAGTCCCTGGGCCAACTACGGCTGAAGGTCATCGCCTTCCGGGACTTCGGGGACCGGGCGGACGACGCCATCGCGGAGTCGGAGTTCTTCATGCTCCCGAAGGAGGCGAAACAGTTCCAGAAGTTCGTGCGGGCGCTGCGCGCGACCGGTGGTGGCGACGCGCCGGAGTCGGCGTTGGAGGCGCTGGCGCTGGCGATCCAGGCGTCCTGGGAGCGCGAGCTGCCCCGCGCCCATCACGTCATCGTCATGTTCACCGACGCGCCGGCACACCCGCTCGGCTTGCACCGGTCCAAGGCCACCGCCCACTACCCCAAGAACATCGCCAAGGACTTCGACGCGCTGTTCGACCAGTGGGGCCACGAGGACAGCACATCCGCGCTGATGGACCCGTCGGCGAAGCACCTGGTGCTGTTCGCCCCCGACGACTCTCCCTGGACCGGCATCTCCGAGACCTGGGACAACACGCTGCACGCCCGTTCCCGCGCCGGCCACGGCCTCGACGACGTCTACATCGAAGAGATCATCTCAACAATCGCCCATCGTCTGTGACCCCGTCAGCTGTCACGGCGATGAGCAAGTGAGACGGCGGCCGCGAGGGCGACGGCGGTGTAGGCCGCGGCGACGGCCAGGCCGTGCCAGGGGCCGGCAAAGTAGTCGGGGCGTTGCACGGTGTGTTGGATGGAGAAGCCGCCGAACGGTGTCCAGCGCTGTGCGAACTCCTGTATGCGGTCGCTGCTGGCGAGCAGGCCAGGTAGCAGGAGCGTCGCGACGACGACCGGAATCGCGACCGAGGTACGCCGCACGATCGCGGTGATGCCGACGGCGTAGACGGCGATCAAGGCGGTCAGTAGTCCGGTGCCGACGATCGCACGCAGGGATGGCCCGCTGAACAGGTCGGGTTCGGGGTAGCTGGGGGCGACATAACCCTGACCTCGTTGGAGCGGGCGGGCCACGAGATAGGAGGCCCAGGACGAGGCGATGCCGATGACGAGGGTGATCGCGGCGGCGACGGACGCCTTGGCGAGGATCACCCGGTGGCGACGCGGGGTCGCGGTGTAGCTGGTCGAGATCATGCCTGAGCGTTCCTCGTTGCCGATCGCTGTCGCGCCGACGACCGCGGCGATGATGACGCCGACGAGCACGCCTACGAGGGTGTTGGCGACGATGTCGTCGTCGCCGGGTACGCCGGGCGGGTCGGTGGAGGGGGTGTTGGCGACGACGAGCGCGGAGAACGCGACCGGGAGTGCGGCGAGCAGGCCCATCGCGGTGAGCATGCCGCGGCTGCCGACGGTCTTGATCCATTCCGCCCGGACGACCCTGGGACGAGTCCGGACGGTCCCGGGACGGTGAGGCGTCGCGGAGTTCGGGGTCATGGAGTTCGGGGTCATGGACGGACCTCCTCGGGTGACGTGACGACTCGCAGGTAGACGTCTTCGAGACTGGGACGGTCGGCGGCGTCGGGGCTGCCCGTCAGCAGCGAGGCGATGCTGGCGTCGGCGGCGATGCGACCGCGGTGGATCACGACGACGCGGTCGGCGATGCCTTCGAGTTCGCGCATCAGGTGCGAGGAGACGAGAACAGCCCGGCCTTCGTCGCGGAGGCTCCTCGCCAACCGGCGAAACCAGACCATGCCTTCCGGGTCGAGTCCATTCATCGGTTCGTCGAGCATGAGAATCGGTGGGTCGCCAAGAAGGGCCGCGGCAACGCCGAGCCGCTGCTTCATACCGAGCGAATATCCGCCGACCCGGCGGCGGGCGGCGGTGCCGAGACCGACCTCTTCGAGGAGCGCGTCGACTCGGGCCGCGCAGATGCCACCCGCCGCCGCCAGCCAGCGCAGATGGGTGCGGCCGGTCAGGCCGGGGTTCACGGCGGTGGCGTCGAGCAGCGAGCCGATCCGGGTGAGCGGGGCATCGAGGTGCCGGTAAAGCTGGCCCCCGACCAGTACCCGGCCCGCGCTCGGGCTGGCCAGCCCGAGCGCGATGCGCATCGAGGTCGTCTTGCCAGAGCCGTTCGGGCCGACGAGAGCGGTGACTGTCCCTGGCGGCACCGTGAACGTGACGTCATCGAGCGCGACCACGGTGCCGAACCGTTTCGTCAGCGCCTCAAATGTCAGGCCGGTTTGTGGAAGGTTCGATCGCATGGCCGGGACGGTAGGGACGGCCACGTCGGTGGCGGATCCCCCACGGGAGCGGTTGTCCGCCTCCCCCGAGCGAGCGATGCGGGATCACCGGCTGGCCAGACAGACTGGTCGGCGATGAGCACACGAGTCCGCCCGACGATCGTTGGCCGCGTCGAGGGCACGCTGGTCGGCATTCTGGCGATGCCATGGGCATGGATCGGCGCCGCGGGAACGCTCCTGGTCGCGGCAGCGGCCCAGGTGGGCCTCGACGACCGGTTCCTGACATCCATCGTGATCGCCGTGCCCCTCGGCTTCGTCGTTCGCCTCCCGCGCACGGCGGCAGCGATCGCCGTGGCCGCGGCGTTGGGCTTCCTTTTCCCGGAGGCCCAGCCAATCCCGGTCGCCGCCGGGGCAGGCCTCATGATCGTGTGCGCGGTGGCCGCCTACCGGCTGACGGCGATCGACACCTGTGTGATCGGCGCGTTGTTCCTCGTCAACGCCGTGACGCCGTTCAACTCCGCCGAGCCGGGAGCCGCCGGCTACCTGCTGCTCGCCGTCGTGACCGCGGCGCTCGGTTTCGGCCGGCTCCTGAGGAACCGAAACGCGATCATCGCGGAACACGAGGCGCTCGCCGTCGCCCATACGTCCACGCTGCGCGAGCGCTCGATCCTGGTCGACCGCGCGGCGATCGCGCGGGAACTGCACGACGTCGTCGCCCACCACATCTCGCACATCGCGATCCAGGCCGAGACCGCCCGCTACACGACGCCTGACCTGCCTGAGCTCGCCGGCACGCGACTCGCCGCGATCGGCGAGTCCGCCCGCGACGCGCTCGCCGAGATGCGACACATCCTTACGGTGATCCGTTCCCCCGCCGCACCCCGCGACGGCGCCGCGGCCAGCCCGCCCGAACCGGCTCGCGCACCCCGCCCGGGCCTCGACCAGCTCTCCGCGCTGATCGAGGCCACCCGCGTCCTGGGCACGGTGGTCACCGTCACCGTGAGCGGCAGCCCATCCCCGCTCCCCGCCGGCACCGACCTCGTCTCCTACCGGGTGATCCAGGAAGCCCTCACGAACGCCCGTCGCCACGCTCCCGGCGCCGACGTCGACCTCGCGATTGCCTACACGCCGCGCCTGCTCCGCCTGATGATCAGCAACGGCGCTCCGAACCTGGCCGGGCCCGCCGACAGCGCCGGACTCGGACTGGTCGGCATGCGTGAACGGGTCGACGCCGTGGGTGGGACCCTGCGCCACGGGCACAGGACCGACGGTGGGTTCGAGGTCGTCGCGGAGCTACCCCTCCACCGGAACCGATGACCGCGCCAGCACCAATCCGGGTGCTCGTCGCCGACGACGATGGAATCGTCCGGGCCGGTTTCTCCGCCCTGCTGGCGACCCGCGACGACATCGTCGTCGTCGGTACCGCACGCGACGGACAGGACGCGATCCGAACCGCGGCCGCACATCGCCCCGACATCGTCCTGATGGACGTCCGCATGCCCGTCCTCGACGGCATCGCCGCCACCCGCGCCATCACGACCACGCTCGCACCCGCGCCCCGGGTGATCGTTCTCACGACGTTCGACCTCGACGAGTACGTCTACGACGCGCTCTCCGCGGGAGCCAGTGGGTTCCTCCTCAAGGACGTACCGGCCACGACCCTGTTCGACGCCGTACGCGTCGTTGCCCGCGGCGATGCCCTCCTCACCCCCGACATCACCCGGCGCCTCATCGACGAGTTCGTCCGCGTCCGGCCCCGCGTCCGACCCGACCGGCTCAGCCAACTCACCGCGCGTGAGACCGACGTCCTGCGCATGCTCGCCGCCGGCCATTCCAACCCCGAGATCGCCGCTCGGCTCTACATCGCCAACGAGACCGTCAAGACACACGTCAGCAGCATCCTCACCAAGCTCGCGGCGCGTGACCGTACCCAGGCCGTCATTGCCGCCTACGAGTCCGGGCTCATCCACCCCGGCGCCCCGTAGACAGCCTCGCCGGCCCTCCGTTATGGACCGCTGACCAACGAATTCCCCAGCGTGCCCTGTGCGCGCCGCCGACGGCCACCCCGCGCTCGACAACCCCTCACACCGACCCTCGACACGCGTACCTCAACCAGATGGTTGACGTCGAAGGTCGACCGCCCTAGTCTTCTCATCAACCGGTTGGTTGAGGAATTGAGGGAGCTGAGGAGTCGAGGGAATGGTGGACCAGCTGTCCCAGGTGTTCGCGGCACTCGCCGACCCGACGCGGCGGGACCTGGTCGCGCGGCTGACCGATGGGGACGCCACGGTCGGAGAGCTGGCCGCGCCCTACACGGTCTCCGTGCAGGCGGTGTCCAAGCATCTCAAGGTGCTGGAGCAGGCGGGCCTCGTCAGCCGCGCGGACGGCACCCACCGCAGCCCGGTGCACCTGGAGGCGCAGGTCTTCGACCTGGCGACGGCCTGGCTGGAGCGGTACCGCCGCCAGGCCGAGCAGCGCTACCGCCGCCTCGACGCCGTCCTCGCCGCCATGGACGACGACGAGAACACGAACGAGAACGACACCCGCACAGGCAACGCCACGCAGAACAGGGAGAGCGCCTGATGACCACCACGAAATCTGTCAGCATCGAGGCCGACCAGAACGTGCCGCTGGTCCGGATCACCCGGGACTTCGCCGCGACCCCGGCACAGTTGTTCCGGGCGCACACCGATCCGGAGCTGTTCGCCCGCTGGGCCGGCCCCGACGGCATGGACAACCGCATCGACTACTGGGACGCCCGCACCGGCGGTAGCTGGCGTTACGTCGCCCACCGGGACGGCGCCGAGTTCGCCTTCCACGGCTCGTTCCACGAGATCCGCCCCGACCGGCTCGTGCAGACGTTCACCTACGAGGGTGTGCCCGACAGCGTCGCGCTCGAGACCCTGTGGTTCGAGGACCTCGGCGACGGCCGCACCCGGCTGCACGCCCAGTCCCTCGTCGACAGCTTCGAAGGTCGCGACGCCTTCGTCAGCAGCGGCATGGAGGTCGGCATCGAACAGGGCTACGCCAAGCTGGACGCGCTCCTGGCCGCCGGCGATGCCTGAGACGAGCCGCGAGCAGGGCATCGGCGGTTCACCCGCCGGCCTTGTGGGCCTCGCGAGCCCCGACGACCTCGTGGACCTCGTCGCGCTCGCCGACCGGCCGGCCGAACGCCACCGGCACATCGCGGCGACGTTCACCGACCGGGTGCTCGGCACCGCCGACTGGGACGCGCAGTCCCCCGTGGCCGAGTGGCGGGCACGCGACGTCGTCCACCACCTGTGCGAGTGGTTCCCGGCCTTCCTCGCGGCTGGAACGGGGATCGAGCTCGCCCACGGACCGTCGGTGGACGACGACCCGGTCGAGGCCTGGCGCGTACACGCGGGCGCCGTGCAGGCCCTGCTCGACGATCCGGCGACGGCGGACCGGATACTGCGCAACCCGCACATCGGCGAGATCCCGCTCCCGGCCGCGGTCGACCAGTTCTAGACGGTCGACGTCTTCATGCACACCTGGGACCTGGCCAGGGCCACCGGCCAGGACAGCCGTCTCGACCCAGGGCTGTGCGCCGTCCTGCTGGACGGGATGGCGGGCATGGAGGACGTGATCCGGTCGTCCGGGCAGTACGGACCGCGCGTGCCGGTCCCGGATGGGTCGGACGCCCAGACCCGGATGCTCGGGTTCATCGGCCGCGACCCGTTCTTCGCGCCGTCAGGCACGGCACCGTAAGGCTTGGCAAACGCGGTTTCGCCGGGTACGCCGGCGTCCTAGTCTCGATGGATGCTCGTCGCGGTTACCACCTTCACGGTCGCGTCCGTGCTCGTCGTGCTGCTGCCGGGGCCGGACACGCTGGTCGTGGTGCGCAACCTGATGAACGGCGGGCGCCGGCTCGGCCTGCGGGCTTCGCTCGGCGCCATGACCGGCCTGTCGATCTGGGTGGTCGCCGCGTCGCTGGGGCTGTCCGCGCTGCTGACGGCAAGCCACGACGGGTACCTCGCGCTGCGCATCGTCGGCGCGATCTATCTCGGCTGGATGGGTCTGACCACGCTGCGGGCAAGGTCCCACGGCGACCCCGGCGCGGCGGCCGAGCCTCGCCGGGGCCTGATCGGAAGCGGCTTCACCTCGGGCCTGTTGACCGACCTGCTGAACCCCAAGGTCGGGGTCTTCTTCATGACCTTCATGCCGGGCTTCATCCCCGAGGGCGCCCCGGTGGCCGCGACGTCGCTGCTGCTGGGCGGGATCTTCGTCGCGCTGGCAGCCCTCTACTACCTCACGCTGCTCGCTCTGTCGGGACCGGTGAGGCGCTGGCTGTCCGACGGCCCGGTCCGGCGCTGGGTGGACCGCGTCACCGGCCTCGTCCTGATCGCCTTCGGCGTCCGCCTCGCCGTCGAGCCCTGACGCGACAGCCGCCGATCCAATCCGATCCGATCCTGGTCGCACGAGGTTCGGGACCCAGAAGGGTTGAGGGGTCTGGCCCACCCCCGAGGCACCAGATGCAGGATGGCGGCATGAGAAGGCTGGTCGGCATCGGTGCGGCGGGGCTCGTTGTCGGCGTCGCCTTGACGCTTCTCGGGGTCGTCCTTTTCTCCATCGCGGGGGATCATCGGACACCCCGGATCGTGGCCGAGGTGTGTGACCCCTCTTTGGCCGGCAAGGGCGAAGGCTACTGCGTGCAACTCCGCGACGACGGCTCGGAACACGGCGAGTTGGGGGTGCTCCACCGGAAGGGCGCGTCCACCGCCCCTCGTGTGACGGCCTACGCCAGCCCGTTCACCTACCTCAGATACGACCTCCCGGGCTCGTTCGAGAAGTCCGTGACCTTCGCCGAGGATGGGACGATCATCGTGCGGGGGCAGGACGAGGCCGCGCTCACGCTGCCACTGGAGAACTACAAGATCACAACCTAGTGCTGTGCCCGGCGGCGTTCGTCCTGGGCCTGCGTGCGGTCGCGCGCTCATCCTGTCCGACGCCGCGGCGCGTCCTGTCAGACGCCAGGGGTAGGGAAGGGTGCTCGTCGCGCCCCTGACGTCTGACAGGACGCCCGGCCTCCCAGGTGTCCGGGGGACTGTCCCGCGGGCGGCCGGTACGGTGACCCACGACACGACGTGGGGCGCACGGCGCGCGGTGACGAGGGCGGGAGGCGGGGCGGATGCGGATCGGGATGCAGCTGGCCTACAGCGGCGGGTTCACCGAGACGGCCGCGGAGCTCGGTGACTACGAGAAGGCCGGGCTGGACATCGTCTTCGTGCCCGAGGCGTACTCGTTCGACGCGGTGAGCCAGCTCGGCTTCCTCGCCGCGCGGACGGAGCATGTCCAGCTCGCCTCCGGCATCCTGCCGATCTACACCCGCACGCCGACGCTGACCGCGATGACCGCCGCGGGGCTGGACTACGTCTCCGGCGGCCGGTTCACCCTCGGGCTTGGCTCCTCCGGCCCGCAGGTCATCGAGGGCTTCCACGGTGTCCCCTACGACGCTCCCCTGGGCCGCACCCGCGAGATCATCGAGATCTGCCGGGCGGTGTGGCGCCGCGAGCGGGTCGAGTACCAGGGCAAGCACTACACACTGCCGCTGCCGGCCGACCGGGGCACCGGCCTCGGGAAGCCGCTGAAGCTCATCAACCATCCGGTACGCGAGCGCATCCCGATCTTCATCGCCGCCATCGGCCCGAAGAACGTGGAACTGGCCGCGGAGCTCGCCGAGGGCTGGCAGCCGTTCTTCTTCCACCCGGAGCGGGCGCGTGACGTCTGGGGGGCGCCGCTCGCCGCGGGCGGGGCGCGGCGCGACCCGGCACTCGGCCCGCTCGACGTCGTCGTCGGCGCGCCGTTGGCCATCGGCGAGGGCACCGACGAACTGCTCGACCTGATGCGGCCGATGTTCGCGCTCTACATCGGCGGGATGGGCGCCAAGGGCCGCAACTTCTACAACAGCCTCGCCCAGCGCTACGGCTACGAGAAGGAGGCAGCCCTCATCCAGGACCTCTACCTCGCCGGGAAGAAGAAGGAAGCCGAGGCCGCGGTCCCCGAGGAGCTGCTGCGCGCCAACGCCCTGATCGGCCCCGAGGGCCACGTCCGCGAGCGCCTCGCCGCCTATGCCGAGGCCGGCGCGACCACCCTCACCGTCACCCCGCTCGCCGGCGACCACCGCTCCCGGCTCGCCCTCATCGAGCAGCTCCGCGCCTGGACCAGCTGACCGCGGCGCTCGGCCCGGCGTGGGCGACGCGGGCGGCGTAGGCGGCGGCGAGGTCGGCGAGCAGCGGGCCGTCGGACCACTCGTGCGCCGCGTCGTTCGTCGCGTCGTGGCGCGGCACCAGCTGGAGCACCAGGAGTAGCCGGTGGAAGCCGTCATCGATCCGGAAGACGGTCACTCGGAGTGGCCGTTCGCCGGCCAGGTCGAACGCGCGATCAACCCTGCTGCGGACCGCGTAGGTCATGCCCTGTCCGTCCAGCCCGTCCATCCGCGCGATGTCGGTCATGTCGGCCCATTCGACCGTGGGCGGCGGGGTCGGGACGACCCGCGGGCGCGGACGGCCGTCGGCGACCTCGACGACGGTACGCAGTGCCTCGTGGCGCGCGGTCACCGCCGCGAGCGCGGAGCGCAGCGCGTCAGCGCTCAGGGCACCGAACACATCCACGACCACCGCGTGGTTGTAGCCGGCCGGATCAACGGGCACAGCACGACGATGCCAGGTTCCGGCGGCCTGGCAGGATTCGAGGCGGTAAGCAGTAGTCAGTGGGCAGGTAGACAGGCAGACGTGACGCGGGCGTAGGGAGCAGGGGTGACGGTGAGTGGTCCGCCGTCGGGACCCGTCGGCAACCGCCTGCCCGACGACCACCCGGTCGATGCGCGGTCGCCGGACGTCCCGCGCCCCGTCGACCGCCTGGCGCACCCTCGGGTTCCTCTCGGCCCTCGCGTGGACGGTGACGAGTCGTCGCTGGTGACGCCGGAGCCGCGGCGACGGCGAGGAGGTGGGCTTGGCCGGGTGCTCACGACGCGTCTCGGCCATCCGCTGAAGCTCACGGCGGCGGCGTTCCTGACGACCGTCGGCGTGGTCACGCTGCTGCTGCGCCTGCCGTTGTCGGCCGAGGCCGGGCAGCACACGACGTTCCTGCAGGCGCTGTTCTCCGCGACCGGCGCGAGCTGCGGCGCGCTCGCGATCGTCGACACCCCGACCCACTGGTCGACGTTCGGTGAGGTCGTCGTCCTGGCCGCGATCCAGCTCGGCGGGCTGGGGTTCATGACGACGGCGTCACTGCTGGGACTGCTGGTGTCTCGCCGGCTGGGCGTCCGGATCCGGCTGCTCGCCGCCACCGAGACCCAGACGGTCGGGATCGGCGACCTCCGACGGCTGCTCCGGGGCGTCGCCCTGATCACGTTGGCCATCGAGGGCGCGGCGGCGCTGGTGCTGTTCGCTCGGCTATGGCTCGGGCACGGGATGCCGGCGGGACGCGCCGCCTACCACGGCGTCTTCCACGCGGTCACCGCGTTCAACAACGCCGGGTACGCGCTGTACAGCGACAATCTGATGTCCTTCGCCGATGACCCGGTGGTCGTGGTGACGATCGGGCTGGCCGCGATTCTCGGCGGGCTGGGGTTCCCGGTGCTGTTCGAGCTGCGCCACGAGCTGCGCACGCCCCGACGATGGTCGATGCACACCAAGGTGACGCTGCTGGGCTACGGGATCCTGCTCGTCGGCGGCATCGCGGCCATTCTCGCACTGGAATGGCGTAACCCGGCGACTCTCGGCCCGCTCGGCGCCGATGACAAGCTGCTCGGCGGTTTCTTCGGCAGCGTCACGGCCCGCACCGCCGGGTTCAACACGTTCGACTATGGCGCCGTCCAGCCGGCGACCCTGGTCGTCACCGACATCCTCATGTTCATCGGCGGCGGCAGCGCCAGCACCGCCGGTGGCATCAAGGTGACGACGTTCCTGATCCTGTTCTTCGCGATCGTCGCGGAGGCGCGCGGCGACGACACCGTCGACGCGTTCGGCCGGCAGGTGTCGCCGGCCGCGCTGCGCCAGGCGGTCGCGGTGGCACTGCTGGGAATCGCGCTTGTCGTCACCGGCACGCTGTGCCTGCTCGTCTCCAGTCCGCACACCCTCGACCAGACGCTGTTCGAGGTGACGTCGGCGTTCGGCACGGCGGGCCTGTCCACCGGGATCACCGGCGAGCTCTCGGCGTTCGGCCAGTACGTCCTGATCGCGCTGATGCTGATCGGTCGGATCGGCCCGATTACGCTGGCATCGGCGCTTGCGCTGCGGGAACGGCGCCGGCTGTACCGGCTGCCCGAGGAACGCCCGATCGTGGGCTGACCGACCCGGGCGGGTGGCGTAGGCGGCGTGGCTGTGGGAGCGGTGGGAGCGGAGGCGGGGCTGGCGTGGGCCGGGACATGCACCCGAACGCGGTACTGGTCATCGGGCTGGGCCGGTTCGGCAGCACACTCGCCGAGTCGTTGCAGCGGCTCGGACACGACGTCGTCGCCGTCGACACGGACCGTGGCCTCGTCCAGGAGTGGTCGGGGACGCTGTCCCACGTCGTCGAGGCGGACGCGACCAGCGAGGTGGCGCTGCGCCAGCTGGGCGCCGACGGCTTCAACCGGGCCGTGGTCTCGATCGGCGTCGATATCGAGGCGAGCCTGCTGGCCACCGGCACCCTGCTCGACCTGGGCGTCCCGGAGGTCTGGGCGAAGGCGATCACCCGCCAGCACGGCCGGATTCTGGAACGCATCGGCGCGTCGCACGTCGTCTACCCCGAGCGCGACGCCGGCGAGCGGGTCGCGCACCTGCTCTCCGGGCGGCTCATCGACTTCGTCGAGTTCGACAAGGGGTTCGCGGTCGCGAAGCTACGCGCTCCCGGGTCGATCTGCGGGGCGACGATGGACGTCGCCAGGCCCCGCACCCGGTTCGGGGTGACGGTCGTCGGGGTGAAGCGCCCCGGAACCGAGTTCACCCACGTCGTGGCCGACACGGTCCTCGACCGCGACGACCTGATCATCGTGACCGGCCACACCGACGAGGTCGAACGCTTCGCCGCGACCACCGGCGCCCGTCCCGCCTGAGGCTCTCCCCGTCGGAGCTTCCCGGTGGAAATCGCCGCCGTGTCGGTACCCACCGCGCCTTTCCTTCGGTCGACGCCATCGGCCCACATCCGCACATACAGTCGTATACATTATCCATCAAGCAGTGATCTCGGTTGCCCGCACGATGGCCTGGGACGCGATGGTCCGGGAGAAGGAGCGGCATGGGTGCTGTCGTGGAACATCGCGCCACCTGCCCACTCTGCGAGGCGATGTGCGGACTCCGGGTAGCCACCATCGACGGCCGCGTCAAGAGCATCAAGGGCAACCCGGACGATGTCTGGTCGCGCGGCTACATCTGCCCGAAGGGCACCGCGCTGGGGCACCTGTACGAGGACCCGGACCGGCTGCGCCAGCCGATGGTCAGGGGCGCCGACGGCACCCACCGGCCCGTCAGCTGGGACGAGGCCTGGGCCGAGGTCGAGCGGGTGCTGCGCCCAGTACTGCACGAGGACGGCGCGGCCGCGCTGACCGTCTATGTCGGCAACCCGGTCGCGCACAACCTCGATCTCGTCAAGTACATCGGCGCACTGGTCGGCATGGCGAGCGCGGTGGGCATGAAGGCGATCTACACGCCGGGCACCGTCGACCAGTGGCCGCTCAACCTGGTCAGCGCGCTGCTGTTCGGCGGCATGTGGGCCGGGCCGGTGCCGGACCTGGCCCGGACCGACCACCTCGTCATCCTCGGCGCGAACCCGGCGGCATCACAGGGCTCGATGCTGTCCGCGCCGGACATGACCGGCCGGCTTCAGGCCATCCGCGGCCGCGGCGGCCGAGTCCTCGTCGTCGACCCGCGGCGCACCGGTACCGCCGACGCCGCCGGCGAGTGGCTGCCGATCCGGCCGGGCACCGACGCGCTCCTGCTGTTCGCCCTGCTGCGAACGATGGCCGAGGAGGGCCTGGTCCGCCGGCCGGCGCACCTCGACGGCCTGGTCAGCGGTCTCGACGAGGTGCTCGCGCTCGCCGTCCCCTTCGCCCCAGAGCAGGTCGCCCGCGCCTGCGGCATCCCCGCCGAGCGGATCCGCGGCCTGGCGCGGGACCTCGCCGCCGCGCGAGCGCCCGCGATCTACGGACGGATCGGCACCTGCACGCAGGAGTTCGGCACGCTCGCCACCTGGTTGATCTTCGTGCTCAACGTCGCGCTCGGGTCGCTGGACGCCCCCGGCGGCGTCTGCTTCCCGCGGTCGGCGGCGTGGGGGCCCGGGTTCGCCCGCAGGCCCGACCAGACGGGCGAGCGCTGGGAGTTCCACCGCTACACCAGCCGCGTTCGCAAGGCGCCCGAGGTGTTCGGCCAGTTCCCGGTCAGCTGCCTCGCCGAGGAGATCGACACGCCTGGCGAGGGACGGCTGCGGGCGTTGATCAGCGTGGCGGGCAACCCGGTCATCTCCGCGCCGGCCTCGGCCCGGCTGGACGCGGCGCTGCCGAGGCTGGACGCGTTCATCGCGGTGGACAACTGGCTCAACGAGACGACGCGGCACGCCCACGTGATCCTGCCGGGGCTCTCGCCGCTGGAGCGCGGCCACGCCGACGACCTGTACTGGATGTACGCGGTCGAGTCCGCGTTCAAGTGGAACGGCCCGGTCCTCCCGGCCCCCGCCGACCGGCCGGCCGAATGGGAGATCCTGCTGCGCCTCGCTGGCACGGTGCTCGGTACGCCGGCGCCCGACGTCGACGTCGCCGCGCTGGACGACCTGTACACCGCCGGCCTCATCGGGGTCGCCGCCCGGCCGGGGCAGCCGCTGGCGGGCCGCGACCCGGCCGAGATCCTGCCCATGTTGCACGGCCGCGGGCCGGCCAGGCTGGTCGATCTGAGCGTGCGCGCCGGGGAGTTCGGCGACCGCTGCGGCGAGCGGCCGGACGGCTGGACGCTGGAGAAGGTGCGGCGGCACCCGGACGGGGTCTGGTTCGGGCCGCTGGGCGAGGGCCGCCTCGCCGAGGTACTGGACACACCGTCCGGCACGGTCGAGCTGGTGCACGACCTGCTCACCCGGGATGTCCCGCGCCTGGCCGCGCGGCTCGACCGCGCCGAGCCGGAGTTCGTGCTGACGAGCCGTCGGCACCTGCGCTCGAACAACTCGTGGATGCACAACGTGTCGGCGCTGAACAAGGGCACGAACCGCTGCACCCTGCTCATCCACCCGCGGGACGCCACGCGGGCCGGGCTGGCCGATGGCCAGCTGGCCGAGGTGTCGACGGTGGAGGGCCGGCTGACCGTCTCCGTCGAGGTCAGCGACGAGATGATGCCCGGCGTCGTCAGCCTGCCGCACGGCTGGGGTCATGACGTGGCCGGCACGCGGATGTCCGTGGCGGCCCGACGCCCCGGCATCAACTCCAACCTGCTCAACCCGGGCGACGTGCTGGACGTGCCGAGCGGCACGATCGCGGTCAACGGGGTGCCCTGCCAGGTGCGTCCCGCGACCGCCCAGGGTCAGACCGCCCAGGGCCAGACCGCGCCGGGGCAGGTCACAGCAGTGCCGTGAGCACGGTCCGGACCGCGGCGTAGTGGTCCGGACGCGGCGGCTTCTGCTCCTGGTTTCCGGCCCGCTCGCGCGAGTCCTGGGCCGCATCGAGGACGGCCGCGCCGATGACGGCGGCCGTCACCTGGGAGACGACGTCCAGGGCTCGAGCCCGGTCCGTCTCGCTCGGGCCCGCGGCCCGCAGCAACCGCCCTAGATGCCGTTCGACGTTCTCCTCCAGGATGCGGCCCTGCGCAACCTGCGTGACCAGGATCGGATGCGCGCGGAACCAGGCGAACAGACCCTCGGCGAACCGCGTGACCGTCTCGTCGAACGACGTGGCCGGCTCGGGGCCGGACGCAAACAACGTGTCGACGGCCCGTGCCATGACCAATGCGAGAAGCTCCTCGCGGGTTCGCACGTGGTAGGAGATTCCCGGCACGGTCATGCCGAGCGCGTCGGCCACCTTGCGGATGGTCACCTGGTCGAGCCCGATCTCGAGGGCGGCGTCGATGATGTCGTCGACCGTCACCTTGCGCGGGCGGCCGCGCCGGCCAGGCGACACCGGCCCGGTCCGGCTGGCACCGGCTTCTAGGTTCGCGCCGGCTTCCAGGCCTTCTCGACCTTCGAGGTCTGCCCGGCGTTCGAGGTCTGCTCGGCGTTCGGCCACGTCAGGTGACGGTAGCGGGATTGCGCACCAGCCTTCCGGGGAGCGCACCCGTCGGCTGCCCATCACGGTAGGTGACGACGCCGTTGACCATGGTGAGGGCGTAGCCCTCCGCCTTCTGCACCAGCCGTCGTCCCCCGGAGGGCAGGTCCCGGACCGCGACGGGCCGGTGCAGCGTGAGGGCGTCGTAGTCGATGACGTTGAGGTCGGCCTTGAGACCCGGTGCTAGCAGGCCACGGTCATGGAGACCGACCGCCTCGGCGTTCGGCCGGCTCAGCATCCGCACGGCCGCCGACAACGGGATTTTCGGGCCTCGGGTGCGGTCACGGGTCCAGTGGGCCAACAGCGTCGTCGGGTAGCTGCCGTCGCTGATCGTGCCGTAGTGCGCTCCGCCGTCGCCGAGCCCGATGATGGTGTGGGCATTCTGCATGAGCAGGCGCACCGGTTCCAGGCTGTCCCCCGCGTAGTTGCCGGCCGGCAGCAGGAATGCCGCGAGCCCGTCGCTGTCGACCATCAGGTCGTAGATCAGCTCTCGCGGGCTGACGCCGCGGGCGGCCGCGAGCGCGCCCACGCTCGTGTCCGGTGCCGGCTCGTAGTCGGGCACCTCGGCCATGACGTAGAGGTTGGCGTCCTGGCCGGCGAAGAACTGGAAGACGGGATTCGGGTGCTCGGCCCGCTCGGACAGGATCCGTGCTCTGCGTGCCGGATCGCGCAGCGCGTCGACGCGCTTCGCCAGCGGCAGGTGGGCGATCTGCTGGTAGCTCGGGTTGAAGACGAAGGGGTGGAAGGACAGATCCAGTCCCAGCACGACGCCGACCGGACGCGGGAACACCTGGCCGCGTATCTCAGGAAGGCCGTCCCGGTTCTCGGCCGACAGCGCCTCGAGGTAGAGCCCCGCGTGTTCCGGAAAGCGTTGCGTGGTGACGAGCGTGAAGGACAGCGGGCCGCCTGACGTCGCCGTCAGCCGCCGGAACAGGGCCACCTCGGCACGGGGGTCGTGCTCGCCCTGGCTGGCGATGAGCTGAAGAACGCCGGCGCCGGCCTGGCGCAGGCCGCGCGCCAGCGCGTGCAGCTCCGCCTCCTCGACGCCCACCGTCGGCGCCAGCTGGCCATCCGGCGTCCGGTGGCCGATGCTGCGCGACGTACTGACCCCGAACGCCCCGGCGGTCACCGCCTCGGCGACGATCCGCGTCATCTCGTCGAGATCGTCGGGGGTGGCCGCCTCCCGGTCGGCCCCCCGCCGCCCCATGACATGCACCCGGACAGCCGCGTGCGGGACCTGCGCCGCGAAGTCCACGTCCGCCGCGCGTCCCGCCAGCACCGACAGGTACTCGGGGAAGGACTCCCACGTCCACGGCAGCCCCTCCGCCATGACGATCTCGGGAATGTCCTCGACGCCCTCCAGCACCTTGACCAACAGCGCCCGGTTCTCAGGGCTGCACGGAGCGAACCCGACACCGCAGTTGCCCATCACCGCCGTGGTGACGCCATGGCCCGAGGACGGCGACAGGCGCTGCTCCCACGTCACCTGACCGTCGTAGTGGGTGTGGATGTCGACGAATCCGGGCGTCACCAGTCGCCCCCGGGCGTCGATCTCCTCCCGCCCGGTGCCGTCGACGCGGCCGACGGCGACGATTCTGCCGCCCGCGACCGCGACATCGCCCTCGAACAGCTCGCCACCGCTGCCGTCCACGATGGTCCCGCAGCGAATCACCTGGTCGAAGTCCGGGGCCACAGCCCACCTCCCGAAGAGCGATTTTTCTTACTCTAGAAAGAAAAATCTTGGCCTTCAACCGAAACGGCGAGGGCGCCGAGCGTGGGCGCGGCGGCGTGGCCAGCGCGCCCGCGCCCACCACCCCGCCCATCCCGCTGCCCCACCCATCCCGTCGCCCTGCGGATCCCGTTACCCCGCGGATCCCGTTGCCCCTCCACCCGACAGCGAATAATGTATGCAATATGCGGACGTTATGCGGGAGTTGCGTTCCGTGACGATCAGGGTCGTGCACTGGGGTACCGGCCCGACCGGCCGGCTCGGGCTTCGGGGCATCATCAACCATCCAGATCTCGAGCTGGTAGGTCTCCACGTCCACTCGGCGGACAAGGTCGGCCAGGACGCCGCCGCGCTGTGCGGCCTGCCGGATCCCACCGGGGTGACCGCTACCCATGACGCGGCCGCCCTCGCCGCTGCGGGCGCGGACTGTCTCGCCTACTTCGGCCCGGCGGCGTTCGACGGCACCGCCGTCACCGACGTCGCGCCCTTCCTCTCGGCCGGTACGAACGTGGTGACCACGTCCTTCGCCGGGCTCACGCATCCGCCTACCGCCGAGCCCGCGCTGCGGGACCCGCTGGCGGCCGCCGCGGCGGCGGGCGGGGCGTCGTTCTTCGCGACCGGCATCGAGCCGGGCTTCGCCAGCGACATCCTGCCGATGGCCCTGCTGGCGGCCTGCGACGAGATCAGGTCGATCAGGATCCAGGAGATCGCCGATTACTCCGACTACCCGGACGCCAACACTCTCCGGTTCGCGTTCGGGTTCGGCGAGGCGACGGACTTCGGCTGCTTCCTGGCCGACCCGGCGATCCTCGCCGGCGCCTGGCGGGGTGTGGTCGATGCGATCGCCGACGTGCTCCAGGTGCGGCTCGACGCGATCGAGACCGACTACGAACGCGCCGTGCTCGACCGCGACCTGGACACCGCGATCGGCACGCTGCCCGCCGGCAGCACGGCCGGGGTCCGGTTCGAGGTGCGCGGAATGCTCGACGGCAGGCGCCTCGTCGTCCTCGAGCACGTCAACCGCATGGCCGACGACGTCGCACCGCAATGGCCGCACGGCACCGCCGGCGACACCCTCGCCTACCGCGTGGAGATCGTCGGCAGCCCCACCATGCGGTGCGAGCTCGTGTTCGATCCGCCGGAGTCCGACAACGGCCTGACCGCGACCGCGATGCGCGCCGTCAACGCGATCCCCACCGTCTGCGCGGCGAGGCCAGGGCTGCTCGGCGCGGCGGACGTGTCTCTCGTCGCCGGCCGCAACATCGCGGGTCGCAGCATCGCCGGCCGGAACATCGCGGCCCGCCCGCGAACTGGTCAGGTCAGCGGCCAGACCTCCCGGTGAGGCGCCGCCGCGGCGTAGCGTCGCGGTGTGCATCGGCTTTCCTCGACTGTGGTCTGCGTCGTCGGGCCGGACCCCGCGGCCACGCCGGACAGGATCACCCGCTCGGTCGTGGCCCCGCTGGCCAGCGCGACGAACGTGACCGTCGTGCTCCCTGACGACACCCTGCCGCCCGGCGCGCGGGCGGCGGCGGCCTGGCAGGAGTGCCGCGCCGTCGCCACGCCCTACGTGGTGCACGACGCGGACCCGCTCGCCGAGGTCGCCGCCGCCTGGGTCGCCCGCTACGACGAGGCCGGCCAGGTGGGCGACCTGGAGGTCGCCGTGAGCGCGGCCGTCGCCCGGTTCCGCCGCGGCGAGGCCGACATGCCCGACAGCCTGGTGCTGCTCGATCCGGACGGCTGGCCGCCGACCCGAAGGCACTGGTACCTCGGTGTGCTCGCCGCCGCCGCGCCGGCGCGGGTGGTTCCGATTCGTTCGGACGCCCGCGAGCTGCGCCGTGCCCTGGTGGCCCTGCCCGCCGGACGCTGGTGGCCGGAACCCTCGGAGCGGCTCCTCGACGGCATCGACCGTGTCGTCCCCGACCGCGTGGGCCTGCCCGTCCGCTCCTGACCGCCGCCGCCACGCGCCACCACGCCACTCCGGGCGGCACATCCGGCACATCCGGGCTGTCCGCCGAGGCCGCCGCGATGAGTCACGCCCCGCCGGGCAGTCAGTACGTCGGGCCGCCGCGACCGTCGGTGTCCCGATGGATCCGGAGGCCAACGCGTGGGCAGGTGCGAGGAACGGGTGGGCGGAGCCCAGCCGGCGGGAACACCCCGGCCGGCGGGCACCGCCGCTCCCCCGGCGGACGAGCTCCGGTGGCGGTTCGACCCCATCTCGGGCCAGCGCGCCACCGCGGAGCTCGGCCAGTCCCGCTGTGAATCCCTCGCCGCGGCGCTGCTGGCCGCCCCGTGGGCGCGCACGGTGGTCTGCGACGTGACCGCCGTACGGATCCCGACGCTGGCGACCGTCAACGTCCTCGCCCGGCTGCGGCTCACCGCCCGCCGGCTGGGCCGCGGTTTCCGGCTGGACGGGGTCCAGCCGCGGCTGTCGCTCGTGCTCGAGCTGACGGGCCTGGCCGGCGTGCTGGCGACGGACAGCGTGCCGGCCGAGCCCGTCGCGGCCGGCTCAGCCCTCGAGGAACGGCGGGAGGCCGAACAGCGGGAACAGCCGGTCGGTGTCCAGGAAGTGGTTGACCTCGACGATCCTGCCTTCTGAGAGCTCGAGCACGATCAGCGACCACGGGACGTAGCTGTCCTCGCCCGCGCCGTCCGGCAGTGGGGAGACCTCGGACCCGGTGACGGCCGCGTGGACCGCGGTGTAGTGCTCGGCCTCGCCCGGCGCCAGCAGGTGGTACTGGCCGAAGGCCGGGCTGCCGTTGGCGACGGTCGGCACCAGCCGGGAGTTCCGGCAGGCGGAGCCGGTGCCGAGCATGAACTCGGCGATGTCGACCGGGCCGCGCAGCCAGAGCTCCAGCGGCGGCATGGTCATGGTCGCGTCCTCGTGCAGCAGCGCGGTGAGCGCCTCCATGTCGTAGCTCTCGAACGCGGCGACGTAGCGGGCCAGCAGCGAACGCTGCTCCTCGTCCGCGGGGCGCAGCTGGTCGGTCTCGGCGGCGGGCGAGGCCGCGAGGGTGGCGCGGGCCCGCTGCAGGGCGCTGTTGACCGAGGCGACGGTGGTGTCGAGCAGCTCCGCGGTCTCGGCCGCCGACCAGCCGAGCACCTCGCGCAGGATCAGCACGGCCCGCTGGCGTGGCGCGAGCCGCTGCAGCGCGACGACGAGGGCAAGGCGCACCGAGTCGCGCGCGACGGCCAGCTCCGCCGGGTCGGCCGGGCCTCCGGCGCCGGCCGCGGCGCCGGAGAACACCGCCGCGTCGGGCGCCGGCACGATCCAGGTCGCCTCCGGCAGCGGCGCGGGCAGCGCGTCCGCCGGGCCGGACGGGCCGGTGAGGTCGATCGGCCGGGCCCGCCGCGCCCGACCGGCGGCGTGGTCCGAGCAGACGTTCGTCGCGATCCGGTACAGCCAGGTCCGTAGCGACGCGCGGCCCTCGAACCGGTCCAGGCTGCGCCACGCCCGGATCATCGTCTCCTGCACGGCGTCCTCCGCCTCGAACGGCGAGCCGAGCATCCGGTAGCAGTAGCCGGTGAGCTCGGAGCGGTGGCCGGCCATCCGCTCTTCCAGCTCCGCGCGGCTGCCCACCGGCGTGCCGGCCACGAGCGTGCCGGCAACCTGTGTGCCGGTAGATCCAGTGCCGGTAGGTCCAGACGTGCCCTGCGTCATAGCCCGATGATGCACCCTGGGTCCGACAAAACCGCTAGGGCGGTCCAGCCGGACACGCCCGGCCCGGGTCGCGGACCCCGTTCGCTTGCGCGCAGGCAACATGGCCGCAACGGGCCCGGCCTAGGGTCCGCTGGTGACCGTCGTCGACTCCGCCCCCCTCGTCGCCGCCACCACCGCCACCGCCAACCGCCCCGACCAGGACGCGGCGCTCGACGCGGCGTTCCTCGCGGCGTCGGCGCGGTACTGGCACCCGGTGGCCCGATCGTCGGACGTCGGCGCGGCCCCCGTGCGCGCCCTGCTGCTCGGCGTCGAGCTGGTCCTGTGGCGCCGGCCCACCTCCGGCTCGGCCGGCCCGGGCACCGTCGCCGCGCTGGTGGACCGGTGCCCGCACCGGAGCGTGCCGCTGTCCAGCGGTGAGATCGACGCCGATGGCCGGCTGCGCTGCTCGTACCATGCCTGGGCCTTCGACGGCGCCGGTCGGTGCGTCGACATCCCCCAGCAGCCGGGCCAGCGCGTCCCGGACCTCATCGCCGCCCGGCCGGTGCGGGTCGCCGAGGCAGCGGGGCTCGTCTGGGCCTGCCTCGCCGACGAGGCGGACGAGGCGCGGCCACGGCCACGCTTCCCGGAGATCGAGGACCTGGGCTGGCCGCACTACGTCGGCACGGTCCAGGACTGGGCCGGCCAGGCCGCCCGCCAGGTCGAGAACTTCTGCGACGTCGGGCACTTCTCGGTCCTGCACACGGACACGTTCGGCAACGGGGAGGCGCTCGCCGTCGATCCGTACCCGGTGCGCCGCACAGCCTGGACCGTGGAGGCGGACTATCGCTACCCGAGCGTGAACCCCGTCGCCGAGCCGGGCCCCGACGGGCGCCGCCCCGTCGGCGAGACGCTCTTCCAGTACCGGATCGAACTGCCGTTCGCCGTCTGGCTCGGCGGCGCGAGCGGGCCGCGCAGCGTGCTGTTCTCCGTGTGCGCGCCCACCTCGGCGACGACGCTACGGCTGTACTGGATGGCCGCCTTCGACCCGGCGGTCTACGGGAACGGCCCGGTGGACGGCGCTGGCCTGCAGGCCGTCGAGGACAGGATCTGGGCACCCGACAAGACCATCGTCGAATCCCAACGGCCCACCAGGGTGTTCGCCGCCACCGAGGTACACCGCGCCTTCGACGCCCTCGGCCTCGCCTACCGCAAAGCCCTGCGCGACCTCGGCTTCGCCGGCTGACCACCGCCGCTGCCGCGCGGCGACACCCGCGCGGCGCGGCGACACCCGCCCCGACGTTGGCTACCTAGTTAGTCCACTCAAGCACTTCTTCGATCAGGCCTATTGTCCCTACCTGAAAGCAACCGTCGGTCGGCCGCACGCTCTCTACGTTCACGGTGGCTCTGATACCACTGGCGCGGTCCGTAGCATTGAGACGATCACGACGGGTCTGAAGTGGAAGCGTCCGCAGGACCCGTTGACGGTAACTGGCACGCGCCGCCCCAGGCCTCCGGGCCCGATGAGCGCGTGGAAATCAGTCATGACGCGGCACGGTGACCTGGCCTCTTGCCCAGTGCTTCGACCACTCTATTTCACCTTTTCCTCGCCCGCTGAAGAGATAGCGTTCGGGCGAAAGATCCTCAAGCGCCGCCTCGACATCATATTCACCCGCCTCGGCGAGCGACCGCACCTCAGTCGCGGTCACAGGGATCAGCAGCTGGTACTGTGGATCATCGCTGTCGACCCAGTCGACGGTCTCGCAGAAAATCGACGCGTAGTTCTGACCGCACGAACGACAGCGACGCACCGAGCCGAAGAAGTGAGACTCGTCGGCGATGCTCACGACGACCATGAGACCGTGAGACCGTTCCCACGCGACGGCCGCGTCGTCGTCTGTGCACTCGCCGCAACCGACTTCTGAAGACATCTGTCCAGAATAACAAAGGTAGGCATCCCGCACCCTGGTGGACAATCTCGGGCAAACCGACCGAGGGGCAGCTTGGGAGCTGGGCGCCACGACGGCGGCCACAAACAACCGACTTGACGACCCCCACCACGACCTAACTACGCGTCCTTGACGCACGGGCCAGCCGTGTTGAACCAGCGAGTCACAGCACTCACGATCCTGCCTACTACGCAGCGCTGATCCCAACTCTACGGATCCCGCGGTAAGCGCCGAACCGTCCGGGCCACCGGCCCGCTGGTCCAGTCATCGCGGACTGCGTGCTGGGGGGTCACGGCGGCGGCGAGCCTCCGACGGACCCAGCACCCTTGTTGATGTTTCTTCTGCGACATCGGGCACTTTTCGGTCCTGCATACGGACACGTTCGGCAACGGCGAGGTGCTGGCGATCGATCCGTACGCGGTCCGCCGCACCGAGTGGACGGTCGAGGCCGACTATCGCTACCCCAGCGTCAACCCGGTGGCCGAACCAGGCCCGGACGGCCGCCGGCCAGTGGGCGAGACTCATTTCCGGTACCGGATCGAGCTGCCGTTCGCCGTCTGGCTCGGCGGCGCCAACGGTCCTGGCTCTGTGCTGTTCTCGGTCAGCGCGCCGACGTCGGCGACAACGCTGCGGCTGTACTGGATGAGTGCCTTCGACCCGGCCGTCCACGGCGACGAGCCGGTCGACGGCGACGGCCTGCAGGCCGTCGAGGATCTGATCTGGGCACCCGACAAGGCGATCGTCGAGTCGCAGCGCCCGGCCCGGGTGTTCGCCGCGACCGAGGTCCACCGCGCCTTCGATGGTCTTGGTGTCGCCTACCGCCAGGCCCTGCGCGACCTCGGCTTCGCCGGCTGACCATCGTCCCGCGGCGGCCCGGGCAGATCCTCCCGAACGCGATCTCAGCGCGACGGGTCCAGTCACTGAGGTCGCCGGCACGGTGTAGGCGGGTCTGGTCGACGAGGCTCGGCCACGTCCGCGCTCCCCCGAGATCGAGGACCGCGGGCTGGCGACACCCGTCCCGGTCGGCACCCGGGCCAACATCCGCTACCCGAGCGGCACGCTCAAGCACTTCTTCGACACCGTGTATTACCCGATCTTGGAAGCGACGGTCGGGCGGCCGTACGCGCTGTACGGGGCGGTCGGCTGCCAGGGAAAGCGTCTCCTGGTGGGACGCGGTCCGGTTCTGCAACGCGCTGTCGCGCCAGGCGGGACTGCCCCCCGCGTATCGGGCCGGTGCGGGCGAAGGTCGGGTTGAGTGGGACGTCGCCACCGGGGACGGGTACCGACTGTCCACCGAGGCCGAGTGGAACGCCCTGCTGTGGTCCCGGGCTGTGATCTCAACCGGGCCAGGGGCTTTGTTGCCCCCTACCCGTTGACCCACCTGAACGTGCATGCCTACAGTTCCTTTGGTCAATGAAACTAGTTACATACCCGGCAGGCATGGCTGCGTCGCAGGTCGCATCGCTGTGACCGATCCGGGCAAGCCGCGCGTTTCGGCCGTCGGCCATGGGTTTCCCGCTATCGCTGGGTGCGCGGACCAGGCGTTGCCGGGCCGAGTCCCCGCCGGTTGTCCCTCTTCTCCGATCACCCGAACGGCCAAGGAAGGAAAGATCAGCATGATCCCGAAAGTGGTCGTCATCGGTGCCGGCGTCTACGGCGCGGCGGTGACGGCCTCGCTGACGCGGCGAGGCGCCAGCGTCGTTCTCGTGGATGCCGGTGCGCCGGCGGGTGGTGCCTCCGGTTCGACGTTCTCGTGGACCAACTCCTCCACCAAGCATCCACGCTCCTACCATGATCTCGGCGTCGCGGGGATGGAAGCCCACCGGCGGCTGGCTGCGCGGGTGCCCGGCAGCGACTGGTACCACGAGGGCGGCAACCTGCAGTGGGCCGCCGACGACGACGAGCGCGCGCACCTGCGGAGGAAGGTCGGCGGTGTCCTCGACTACGGATACGAGGCGCGCTGGCTGAGCCGGGCCGAGGTACTGCATCTCGAACCGGACATCGCCCCCGGGGAACTTCCCGCGGACGGGATCGCCTACTTTCCGCGCGAGGGGTGGATCGAGCCGGCCCGCCTGATCGGCTACCTGCTCTCCAGCGCAGTATCCCGAGGGGCCGAGCTGGTGACGGGCGATGCGGTCATCGGCCTGGTCGCCCCGGCCGGTGCGGTGCGTGCGGTCCGACTTGCCTCGGGACGGCAGCTCTCCACGGACGCGGTCGTGAACTGCGCGGGGCCGCGAGCCGGCGCGATCGCCCGGCTGGCCGGCCTGGCCCTGCCGATGCGCAACACCCGTGGTGTGCTCGTCTACACGTCCCCGGTCGCGGTTTCGGTGTCCCGTGTTGTTCACGCGCCGCGCGTCCATCTTCGTCCGGACGGGGCCGGGCGACTGCTGCTGCACACCCACGAGATCGACGGCGCCGTGCGTGTGTCGGGCACCGGAGAGATCAGTGTCGACCCGTCGGCGGTCGAGAACATCCTGGAGGCGGGCCGCGCGCTCTATCCGGGGACCCGGGCCGCGACGGTGGAAAGCATCCGTGTCGGTGAACGGCCCATTCCCGGGGACGGCCTCCCGGTGCTGGGACGCGCGGTCGAACTACCCAACTTCCACTTCGCCGTCTCGCACAGCGGCGCGACCCTGAGCATCCACGCGGGTGACCTGGTCGCCGCCGAGGTGCTCGGGGAGGACCGGGACGACGCCCTGGCCGCGTTCCGGTTCGAGCGGTTCCGCCCGGCGAGCCGACAGGGGGAGCAACGGTGAGCACAGTCGTCCTGCACGGCGGCGATCTGGTCGATGGCCGGGGCGGAGACACGCGACGTTGTGTCGACATCATCGTCGAGGGAGACGCCGTCCGCGAGATCATTCCCTCGCGTCCCACCGAGGCGTACGGCACCGCCGACGAGATCGTCGACGGTGCCGGAATGCTGGTGATTCCCGGTCTCATCAACAACCACACCCACGGCACCGCGTACGGACCGCTGTTCCCCAGCGGGCATGTGGCCCTGCCACGCGAGCAGGTGCTGGCCAATCTCGACCGACACCTGCTGGAGGGGACGACGACGGTGCTCTGCGTGGACGGCTTCGTCACCGCGGCGGACCTCGCCAGCACCGACGAAGTGCATCCGGTCAACATCGGGCTGGCCTCCTGCAACACCCCGGCCTGTCTGAGGGCGGCGGCGGTCGCGGACGGCGGCGGTCTCACCGAGGCGAACCGGATGTTCACCGCACGTCGGGCCGTCGGCGCCGGTGCGGTCGCGCTCGGCGAGATCGGGGCAGGGCACACCCTCGGCGGGGGTGGGGCGAGCTACCTGTACATCCCAGCGGAGGTCGAGAGACGCACCGGAGTGACGATCACTGCGCGGCAGGCGAACGGGCTGAAGATCGCGGTGCTGGGTCGGCACATCGCGGCGTCAGCGTTCGACCGGGACGCCGTAGAGCAGGCACTCGCGGCCGCGGGCCTGACCGGCAGGCTGTCGGTCGAGGAGGTGCGCGAGCTCGTCTCGGCCATCGTGCTGCCCGCGTTCGACGTCGCTCTGCGCGGGCTCGCCGAGGCGGCCGAGCAGGCCCGCGCGCTGGGTGTCCCGGTCCTGGTACACAACGCGGCCGCCTCGATGACCCAGGTCGCCTCCATCGCGAGGACGGACGTGACGCTGATCGCCGGGCATTCCAACCATTCGAGCTTTGAGCTGCGGGAGGCTCTGGGCCACGCCGAACGACTCAAGGAGGCGGGCGCGATCGTGGATGTCTCCACGTTCGACACGTTCGGCGCCCGCCGCCTCACGACAGGCCCGGAGCTGCTCTACGCGCTGCTCTCCGCGGGACTGGTCGACACGATCTCCACCGACTACGCGGGCGGACACCACGACCCGATCCTGCTGGCGATCGACCAGTCCGTCCGCGCGGGCTCCGTGAGGCTCCCGGCCGCGATAGCGATGGCGACCGCCAACGTCGCCGACGCCATCCCGGGTCTGGCTCCTCGGCGTGGCCGCGTCGTGCCGGGGGCGATCGCCGACCTGGTGGTGACGGATCCCGCGCGGCTGCACTCGGTGGATACGGTCATGATCGGCGGCGAGGTCGTTGTCCGAACCGGCCGGCGCGTCACGCGCTGACCAGCGGGCCCCCAAAACGTGCGGAGGATCCATGGCGAGGCGAGTCACCATCGGCGACGTCGCCGCGCGTGCCGGCGTGTCCACTGCCACGGTCTCCCGTGTCCTCAACGGCGGAGCCGTCACGGAGACGACGGCTACCAGAGTGTGGGATGCGGTCACCCGTCTCGAATACACCCCCAACGCGCTGACCAGGGGCATCTTCGCCGGCCGCTCCAGCGCGCTCGGCGTTGTCATCCGTGACCTGAGCAGCCCCTTCTATCTCGGCCTCCTGCGCGGCATCGACGACGTGGCCGCGGCCAACGACAGCCTCGTCCTGGTCGCCAACACCTTCCGGAACGTCGATCATGAGATCGACCTCATTCGGATGATGGACGAGCACCGGGTGCGCGGGCTCATCACGACGACCGACGAGAGGACTGACAGCCGTACCCGACATATGGCCGAGAACGGCACGCCCTGTGTGATCGTGGCGCGCACCGCGCAGGATCCGCCGTCCGGTCTGCACTCGGTCAGTCTGGATCACGTCGGGGCCGGTCGCCTGATGGCCACGCATCTGATCGAGTGCGGGCGGTCGTCCATCGGCGTCGTCACCTCCGGGGAACGCCCATCCCAGATCGACCGCGTCGCGGGGCTGCGGCAGGCCTGCGCCGAACGAGGTCAGTCCCTGCCCGAGGACGCGGTGACCGCCGCGACCACGGAGGAGGAGGTCGACCGGGCCGTCGGCACTCTCCTCACGCGCGCGGACGATCGACGCAGGCCGCTGGACGCGCTCGCCTGCACGGCCGGCCGCCTGACCGTCGCCGTCCATGCGGCCCTGACCGCGCGAGGAATCGCCATCCCCGACGACATCGCCTTCCTGACGATGGACGACTTCTCCTGGGCCCCCGCGCTCGGCATCACCGTGATCACTCAGCCCTCATACCAGATGGGCCGACGGGCAGCCGAACTCGTCGTGGACCCCCCCGCCGAGCCGGTCAGCATCGCCTTCGAACCCGCACTGGTCGCCCGCAGCTCCTGCGGCGAACGAGCCAAAGTGTGACCCGCACGGGAAGCCCTGGCCAAGGCCGCGCCGTGGGCAACCGGTCGGCGGCCTCACCGTGGCGCCGACCCTCATCGGATATGCAACGTAACCGCGCGGGGTACGCGACTTTCCGCAGGTTCCGCGATCAAGCGTTTTACCCCTGCCTGGAAGCAACTATCGGTCGGCCGTATGCCCTGTACGTCCACGGTGGCTCCGACACCACGGGCGCGGTTCGAAACGTGGAGACGATTGCCACCGGTCTGAAGTGGAAGCGGTTACATGAGCCGGTGACGGTGCTCGGCACGCCGGACGCGAAAGATCGAGAGGCGTGCTGGGAGCTGGGGCCGCGGTGGCCGCAAGCCTGATGCCGTAGCTGACCGACGCCTCGCCTCGTGGGTCGCGCGTTCCGCCTGGCCAGGCGGGTGATTACGAGAAGTGACGTATTCGCGACCAGGGTTCGGCACATTTCTGCGACTGCGCCCACTATCCGATCTTGGAAGCGAAAGTCGGCCGTCCATACGCCCTCTACGTCCATGGCAACAGCGACATGATCGGGGAGATCCGCGGGGTCGAGGCCATCGCCACCGGGCTGAAGTGGAAGCGCCTACGCGACCGAACCGAGACTGCGTCGAGGGGCCCCATCCGCATGGAGATCCGTTTCCGTGACGGGGCGAGGACGGCCCGCGGCGGGAATAGCTACGATGCGGGCACCACCACCATGGAAATGCCGGGGGTGCCCAGGTGGCTGGGTGTCCCGATCGGCGTGCCGGGTGATCGTCGACCGGCGTCGGTGGCTGCCTCGCTGCCGAACATCGAGCTCGATGGACGGCTCGGCGCAGGGGCTTCGGGCTGGTGCTCGCCGGCCGGCACCGGCTGCTCAACCGCGACGTCGCGGTGGTCGGCCTCGGCGCAGGCGGGTCAGTCTTCGGCCAGCATTCTGCGGACCACTTGTTCGAGCTCGGGGAGTTTTTCCTGGAGTACCTGCCAGACGAGGGCGTCGTCGACGGTGGCGTAGCCACGGATGAGGATGTTCCGGAAGGCGACTATTCGAGGGAGTTCGGGGATCGCGGCGGCGAGGTCCGGGGCGACCTTGGAGAGCTGGTTGAGCGCCTCGCCGATGATCTCGAACTCGCGCTCGACGGCGGCGCGGAGCATCGCGTTCGCCCGATAGTCGGCGAAGGTCTGGCCGTGGGCGAAGCTTCTGGCGAGTTCGGCCGCGTTCGCGGCATCCCAGAGATACTTGCGCGAGTCAGGCTGCCTACAGGGGCTGCCTGGTGCGCATGACCTGGTCGCGGAAGTAGGGGTTGCGGATGCTCGTGACGCTGACGACGTCAACGGCGCGGCCCAGCAAGCGCTCGAGTCCCTCCTTGAGGGCGAAGTAGGTGCCGTAGTAGTCGAATCCGGCGCGGTCTGCGTCGAACTCGACGAGGACATCGACGTCGCTGCTGCCCAGGTCGAAGGCTTCGCCGGTCGCGGAGCCGAAGAGGTCGAGGCGGCGGATGCCAAGCCGACGGCAGAGCCCTTGGATCTCCGCTCGCCTGGCCTCGATCAACGGATGCATGCCCACCTCCTCTGGGAAGATTGTGCCCGACCCCGCGGCCTGTGCGCTTGAGCGGGATCGGACCACTCGGTGGCCGAAGCAATACGTGCGCGCGCTGCCGCGAGCCTCGCCAGCGGCGGTGCCGACCCGGCTCGCCAGCGGACAGCGCTCGCTGTCGAGCACCTGGGCGAGCGGCGGGCGGGGCGTAGCTGGTGCCCGGGCGGTGCATCGCTACGTCGAGCGGTTCGCCAGCGTGCCGCGAGAAGCTGACTGACGCGGGTGCCTGCGCTGCTACCGGCCCACGCTGGTCAGACCGTCAGAGAATCAAGTGCCGAGATTCCATGCTGCCGCGAGCGACTCCAGGTTCTCCTGGTCCCTGGCCCGTGCCTCGACCTCGTCGGTGAACAGCGCGTCGGTCTTGCGGAGAACGAGTGTGTAGGGGCGGCCCTGCCTCCTCGTGACGTGGCTGACGGGTAGTTCGGCGGCGTCGATGCGGGAGTGGAGGTGCTGCCTGCGCTTCTCCGCGAGCGGCCAGTCGAACGTGCGCTGGTCCGGGTCTGCCAGGAATGCGCGGAGGGTGCCGCACAGGTCGCAGGAGCAGCCGCCCGCGGGCAGTTCGATCGACCAGTCACCGGACGCGCGCGGCGGTTGAGCCAGCCGGGCACGCAGCCGTGCCGCGCAGTCCGCGGCCAAGTCGTCGAAGCCGACCTCGGCGTGTGTGCCGTCGTCGGGCAGCTCCGCCGCGGCGCGCAGCGCCGGCATCTCCAGCCCGGTGACAGCGTCGTCTCTCTGCCGGAGATGGCCGATCACCGCGTCCCGGGTGCCCGCGTCCGTCATCGCGGCGGCGGCTGTCAGTACGGAGGCGAGCGGTCTGGCCAGGGCGGCGAGTGCCGTGTCGCGGTAGCTGGGCGACGACGAGGCGAACGTTGTGTCGATATCCTTGGCGGCCCACTTCCATACCAGGTCGAGGAGCTGCCGCGCCGCCGCAGCGCCGGCCCCGTGCGCGGCGTGCAGCCCCGCACACAGGGCAGGGAGCTCGTCCGCCACCCACTGCCGCCGTTCCGGTCCGCCGGCGTATGCCCACGCCGGCTGCGCCGCACCAAACCAGGTCCGCAGCAACCCGGCGGTCCACTGCTGGCCGTAACCGCTGACGAGCCTTCCGAATGCGTCGATGTCACCAGTGGTCAGGCTTTCCACGCGGAACGGGTCCAGCAGCATCGTCGCTGTCGCCGGGTCCTCGACGACGCTTGCCGCCCGCAGCGCCTTACCGAAGAGTCCAGAGATCCTCTCCTTGTCATCCGGCGTCCGGGCGCGCAGCGAGCTGTCCCAGAACGGCTGGAGCGTCGCCGCGGCGGCCTGGGCGCCTGAAAGATCACCGGAGGCCGCCATCGCGGCGAGTTCGTCGAGAGCCCAGCCTGGTGAGGTTTCGGCGCGGTTCGCGAAGGCCTGCTCCCGGGGCCAGACGACGACCGCGGCCCGGTGGTACCAGCGGTCCAGCGTGTTGCCCCAGTTGCCCATGTACCCCTCGTACTCCGAGGAGTAGGGCTCGAGGTCGTCGGTCCCGGTGGATGCGCATACCTCGTCGCTTCCAACGAACAGCGAGGTCTTCTCCAGTCGGGTGCCGTCCGGGCCGGTCCAGTGCGTGAGGGTTACCTCGGAGTCGATCAGCTCCTGGATCTCGTAGTCGCCCGAGCTGCCCGAGTCCTCGTCATCGTCATCGTCATCCCAGTACCGGCCTCGGTACTCGTAGTCGTCGTCTGCCTCGTAGGCGCTGTGCGTCGTCTTGATGTCGGCGAGCGCGAGGACGGCCTCGCACCCCGCCCGGTCGGCCGCGGCCCGCAGCAGGGACCCGCGTGCGGCGTCGGCCCCCTTCAGCCCGCTCCAGCCCAGCGCACGGGGGGTGTACTCGTGGTCGAGGAGGTAGGCGAGCCGGCTCGGCGAGGTGGCCGCGCGCGGGCCGTAGCGGCTGGGCACAGGCGTGCCGAAGTGCTCGCGGAGGATAGCGGTCAGCTCGGCGACTGCTCCCTCGTCGCCTTCAGGCAAGGAGGTATCACCGCCAAGCAGGAGGTTGTAGGTGAGCGCGATCCGGTACCCTGACCGCACCTCGAGGATCTCGTGCCGGCAGTCGGCGTAGAAGGCGACCAGTGACAGCGCCGTCTTCGAGCCCCGGTAGGTCTTCTCCTCCTCGAGGTGGCGCACCACCAGCTCGCCGCCGGTGTAACTGGACGGCAGCGTCACCACCATGGTGCCGATCATCGAGTCGTCCTTCTCGCTGTCCTGATGGGCGCGGAAGAACTGGCCCGGCTCATACACGAGGAGGGAATGAAGGTCGGCCGTCAGCTCGGCGGCGATCGGTAGGCCCAGATCGTCTTTCGCCGTTGTCAGGATGGCGTTCAGCGCGTCGTCGTCCCACCTCACGCGAACAAGGTCCTTCGGGATCTCCCAGGTGTCCCGGACGCCGCGGTCGGTCAGCGTCTCCTCGCCGCGGCCGAAACGGGCAGGGTGACCGAGGCCGAGCAGCTCGCGGGCCTGCACGGGCCGCACCGGGAACGCGACGGGCCCGACGCCCTCGACCTCAAGACTCAGGTCATCCGTCCTCGCCGTCAGCGCCACGCCGAACGCGGGCTCTGCGTCACCGCGCAATGTCCTGGCCAACCGGTCACGCGCTGGTGTCGCCGTCACCGTCACCGTCAGCATCCTCCTGCACACCTGGGAACGCGGAACCTGCGCCCGAACTCTAGAGATCCGAACTCGTTCGACGAGAATCGGATGCACGACCTCGCGCGAGGCGCGCGGTTGGCGCGCCCCTACGCTGACGGGGCGGCGCGGTCCGGGGCGTCGAGACCACCGCAACGGGCTTGAAGTGGAAGCAGGTCCTGTCCCCGTCCTCGTCACGCGCGGTCAGTGGACCAGGCCTCCCGTGCAGCCTGCAGGGAGCTGGGAGCCGCGGTGGTGGGCAGCCTCTGACGGGTCATGCACCCTTGTTGATGTTTCTTCTGCGACGTCGGGCATTTCTCCGTCCTGCACACGGACACGTTCGGCAACGGTGAGGCGCTCGCCGTCGACCCGTACCCGGTGCGCCGCACAGCCTGGACGGTCGAGGCGGACTACCGCTACCCGAGCGTGAACCCCGTCGCCGAGCCGGGCCCCGACGGGCGCCGCCCCGTCGGCGAGACGCTCTTCCAGTACCGGATCGAACTGCCGTTCGCCGTCTGGCTCGGCGGCGCGAGCGGGCCGCGCAGCGTGCTGTTCTCCGTGTGCGCGCCCACCTCGGCGACGACGCTACGGCTGTACTGGATGGCCGCCTTCGACCCGGCGGTCTACGGGAACGGCCCGGTGGACGGCGCTGGCCTGCAGGCCGTCGAGGACAGGATCTGGGCACCCGACAAGACCATCGTCGAATCCCAACGGCCCACCAGGGTGTTCGCCGCCACCGACGAGGTGCACCGCGCCTTCGACGCCCTCGGCCTCGCCTACCGCAAAGCCCTGCGCGACCTCGGCTTCGCCGGCTGACCAGCTGCCTCCCGCGGGATTCGCGGACGGAGTCAGGCGTGGGGGCGGCGCACGCGGGGGACGGGCTGGTCGCGGCGGGCGGCCTCGACCTCCAGGCGCTTCCTGAGCAGTTTGCCCTGGCCGAGGAAGGAACGGTTCCGCTCACGGCGTTTCCCGGACAGGCTCCAGTCATTCAGGACCCGCTCGACCCGCACGCTCAGCCGGTCGCTCTCTGCGGTCGCCGTCCCGACGAGCACCACGTTCTCCTGCCACTCCATGGCCGGACCGTGCCGATGGAAGGTCAGGCACACCGGCCCCTCGGCAGCCTGGACGCCCACCGGCAGCCGCACGTCGAAGCCGGCCTCGGTGCGTACGGCCGAGCGGGTGCGCGCCGCCAGCGGCATGCCGTCGGCGACCATGGTCACGACGGGCTCGCCCAGGCGGGCGGTGCGATCGGCGAACGGCCGCCAGTCCGCCGGCGGGGCCGATCGGCTCGGCAGCCGGGGGCCCGTGGGAGCGGGGTCGGAGGCTGGGACCACGACGTCCCCGGGGGCCGTCCAGACCTCGGGCGTCCTGGACAGGTCGCCCTCGGGCCACCAGAGGATCCTCTCGGGGGTGACCTCCACCCAGATGCGAGCGAAATACCATCCCAGCCGCTTCACCAGGAACCACGGCATCCCGGCGAACCCGGCGCCGGTCTTGGCCAGCGACGCGCGGACGTACCGGTCGGTGTTGGCCTGCAGATCCGCGTCGCGTACGGTCGCCCGGCCCTGCACGAGGACGACGGGCACCCGGGGATGGACACCGTCGAGCGCGGTGCCGTCGGCGCTGGAGCAGAGCAGCGCGACGCGCGGGTCGCGCCGGGCGCGCTCGGCCTTGTCGGGGTAGGTGAGCCCGGTGCTCACGTCGAAACTGCCGGCCGCGCCGACGTATGGCGTGACGGGCCAGGTGACGGGCCGGCCGTCACGGGTGAGCGAGGCGTATTCGCAGACCATGGCGCGGTCGAAGATGTCGGCCACGTCGTGCGGCCAGGTGGTCGAAGCGGATGCGGTCATCACGACTCCAGGAGAGCGTTCGCGGGAATGGTGGCGCCGTACAGGCGGGTGAAGCGCCGCCGGTAGGCCGGCCACCAGAACAGGCGGAACATGAGCCGGGCCACGACGGGCAGGTCGGCGTACGACCTCGAGAGCAGGTCGGCGTCCGCGCTGGAGGCGAGCCAGCCGAAGATGACGGGGGCTCGGCGGCGGCCGAAGTCGTCCATCGCCTGGCGCTTGTCGGCCTCGACGTCGTCGAGGGTGAGGTAGCGGAGCATGACCGGAACGGCCGTCAGCTCCTCGTGGTCGAGGTGCTCGTTGACGAGCTCGTGCAGCCGCCACAGGGTGGGCGCGCGCTCGGCCAGGGGCACCCCGCGATCGGAGGCGGCCACCATGAGCGGGTCGAGCACGGAATGCTCGGACTCCAGCTCGGCCAGCACATCCGCCGCCTCCGGTGCGCGGCCGACGAGCGTGGGCCACAGGCTGGCGTTCTCGTGCGAGTGGTGGGCGTGCAGCATGTCCAGCACGAGCGCGAGCTGCTCCTCCAGCAGTTCCTCGTGCGCGTCGTCACGCGGGTTCGCGCACGCCGCGGCCAGGCGGCCGAGCTCGGCGCGGAAACCGGCGTGCATCATCAGGAATCCGGTCAGGTGTTCTGGCATGATCATCAGTCTGTTCCCTCACGTGTCGGAAACAGAGTGCGCGACCTGCCTTTACGTGCACTTGCCGAGCGCTTGTCGGGCCCTTGCCAGCCAGTAGCCGGCGCCCGCCTGCTCCAGCAGGCGTACCGCCTCCTCCAGGTGGGCCCGCGCGCGCTCGTGGTCCCCGAGCGCCAGCAACGCCTCCCCCAGGTGGCCGTCGTACGCCCCGTCGACGGTGCTGCACGTGCCGTTCACGTGCAGCAGCCCGGCGAAGGGACGGAACGCGTCGTAGACCTCCCGCACGACGTCCAGCTCGCCGAGCCGGATCGCAGCGTGCAGCCGGCACATGGCGGCCATCGCCCAGTGGTAGTCACGCGGCGGCAGGGGGGTCTCCACCAGGAGCCGCCGCGCGCGCTCGCGCTCGCCCAGGTCCGCGAGCGCGTACGCCAGGGCGTAGGCGAACCCTGCCAGTCCCGTACGCCGGGACATCTCCTCGATCCACGCCGCCTCCTCGCCGAGGCGGTCCTGCTGGATGAGCGTCTCGGCCCGTACGGCGAGCAGGCTCGCCTCGAAGTAGGCGAGATCGGCGAACGACAGCGTCGCCCTGACGGGCTCGAAGTGGCGGGCCGGGTCCGGCACGCCCTGGAGCAGGTCGAGCCCCACGTGCGCCACGGCCGCCTGCATGGCCAGCGTGGGATTGTGCAGGTCGCGCAGCAGCGCGTCGATCTCCGCCAGCAGCACGCGGGCCGCCGGCACCCTGCCGCACTCCACGAGATGATCGAACAGGTAGAGCTGTGCGATCACCCTGAGCTGGGACGACAGGTCCGGCTCGGCCAGCAGGCGCCGCGCGGTCTCGGCGCGCTGCTCGATGAAGTCCTGTCCCTGCAGGGCGAGCAGCCGCAGGTGGAGCACGCGCCGCGCCACGGCGGGGTCACCCAGGCGCTCGGCCGCCGCCACTGCCCGCGACGAGACCGGGTCGACCTCGTCCTCGCGACCGGTCTGGGCGAGCACGACGGCCCGGACGGCCTGTGCCGTCGCCCAGGCCGGCCTGGACGGCGGCAGCTCTCGCACGGCCCGGTCCATCGAGTCCCGCACGGCGGCCACGTCAAGGCCGTACCGGAAGGGCACCCAGACGCCGTGCCCCATCGCGATGTCGGCGGCGTGGACGGCCAGGTCCGGGTCCGTGCCGGCCAGGGCGAGCGCCTGCTCGACGGCCTCGTAGCCCTCGTCGAACCGCCCGGCGGCGTAGCGGCTCTCGGCCAGCCCGACGGCGAGCTCGAACCGCTCGGCCGGGCCGGCCCCGGCCAGCTCGGCCGCCGCCAGCGCCTCCTGCCACGACACGGCCGCGTCGTCGGGCGCGTGCCGCCGCAGGGCCGCCCGCGCGGCGCGGGCGCAGGAGCCCATCGCCATCCGAGCGGGCTGGGCGCCCAACTCCGCCGCCGCCAGCCAGTGGCGCGCGATCACCGCCGCGAGGTCGTCCCGGTCCCCGTGGACGCGGGCAAGGACGCCCGCGACCTGCTCGTGCACGCGCGCCCGCCACAGCCGCGACCGGCGCGACAGCAACGCGTCGGTCACCAGGGCGTGCGCGAACTCGTACCCGCCCAGCCGGTACGACGATTCCCGGACCAGCCCCGCGTCGAGGGCCAGGTCGAGCGGCCGCAGCAGGTCGCCGACCGTGCCGCCGGCGACCTGGGCCAGGACGCCCGCCTCGAACTCGTCGCCCATCACCGCGGCGAGCTCCAGCAGGCGGGCCGCCTCCTCCCCCAGGCTCGCCACTCGGTGCAGCACCACGTCCAGCACGCCCTGCGGCAGCTCCTCGCCCGCCCGGGCCAGCTCCGTGAGGAAGAACGGGTTCCCGGCGGTGCGCCAGCGCAGCTCCTCGGCCTTGCCGCTGCCCGGGTCGCGGCCGGACAACTCCCGGACGAGCACCCGGACCTCCTCGGTGGCGAGCCCGTCGAGCCCGAGCCTGCGCGCGCCGAGCCGCGACAGCGCCGACAGCGTGCCGGTGAGCGCCGACGCCTCGTGCCGCCTGAAGGTCGCCACCACCAGCAGGCCCGGCCGGCTGGTGGACACCACGTGGACCAGTAGCCGCAGCGTCGCGTCGTCCGCCGCGTGGATGTCCTCCAGCACGACTATCACCGGGCCGGCGGCAGCCAGGAACGCGCCGACCGCCTCGAAGAACCGCAGCCGCGCCCCCTGCGCGTCGGATGCCGGGATCGCCTCCAGCCCGCCCGTCAGGAACCTGCCCACTTCGTCGGGCAGGGTGGCCTCCGGGGCCGTGGCGGCGAGGTCGCGCAGGACCCGTTCCCAGGGCCACAGGGCGGGCGCGGTCTCGTGGTCGGGACTCGACCCCCAGCCGACTGGCACGTCGGCGGTCGCGCGGAACCGCCTCAGCAGGCTCGTCTTGCCGACGCCCGGCTCGCCGTCCACCAGCACGACCTGCCCGACGGCGGACGACGCCTTCGCCGCCTCGTGCAGGAACGCCAGCGCGCTCTCGCGGCCGACGAAGACCGGCTGGTCCGCCGCGGGCTCAGGAGCCCCGCGCGCCGTCGTCTGGTTCGGCGTCGGCACCGGAGGCCGCCGCGGGGGTGACGCCGTGGCGGGCCGCTGCGGCGGGAGCAGCGTGGCGTCCTGGCGCAGCACCGCGCCTTCGAGTTCACGCAGCCGCGGCCCGGGGTCGATGCCCAGCTCCGCGGCGAGCACCTCCCGCGCGCTTCGCAGGCAGTCGAGGGCCGCAGCCTGCCGACCCGCCCTGTAGTGGGCCAGCACCAGCAATTCCCAGGCCCGCTCCCGAAGGGGGTGTTCGCGGACGAACGAGTCCAGCCGCGCGAGCACGTCCGTGTGGCGGCCGAGCTCCAGCAGGGCCGTGGCCAGCCCCTCCACCGCGTCGAGCCGCACCTGTTCCAGACGCCCGATCTCCGGCTGCGCCCACCCCTCGGACCGCACGTCCGCGTACGGGTCGCCTCGCCACAGGTCGAGCGCCTCGGCAAGGGCGTCCACCGCCTCCTTGTGCCGACCCTCGGCCAGATGGCCGGACCCGGCCGACCTGAGCGTCTCGAAGTCCCTTGTGTCCAGGCCGAGCCCGCCGGTCATCAGGCCGTACCCGTCGGCGGCGCTGACCAGGACGGTCGGGGTCGTGCCGGGCCGCCGGTCGGGCTCCAGTCGGCGCCGCAGGTTGGAGATATGGACCTGCAAGCTCCCCTGGGCGCTGGTCGGTGGGTTGCCGGACCACAGCCGGTCGGCCAGGAGGTCCGCGGGGAGCACGCGGTCGGCGTGCATCGCGAGGAGGGCCAGGAGGGCTCGCCGCTTCGGCGGTCCGACCGGTACAGCCTGCCCGGCCACGACGAGTTCGATGGGCCCGAGGACGTTCAGCCGCACAGGTACTCGTTGGATGCGTCGACGAGCGCTTTCAGACGGCTGCACGCCTGGTCGTAGTACTTGCTCGGCACGCACGGCCCCGCCGTGTCGAACCAGCGAGTCACAGCACTCACGGCCCTCCCCACCACACAGCGCTGATCCCAACTCTACGAAACCCGCGGTGAGCGCCGAACCGTCCTGGCCACCGGCCCGCTGGTCCAGTCATCACGGACCACCTGCTGAGAGCCACGGCGACGGCGAGCCCCTGACGGGCCCAGCACCCTTGTTGATGTCTCTTCTGCGACATCGCGCATTTCTCCGTCCTGCACACCGACACGTTCGGCAACAGGGAGGCGCTCGCCGTCGATCCGTACCCGGTGCGCCGCACGGCGTGGACGGTGGAGGCGGACTATCGCTACCCGAGCTCGCCGCGGCCCAGGAACTCGTCGGCTAGGCCGTCGTCGTCACCGCAGCACCGGGGCGGTGTTCGCGAGCCAGTCGCGGATGCGGATCCGGTGAGTCTCGTGCATGTGCAGGTCGGCGAGCTCGTCGAGCGTGAAGAAAGCGACCGCGGTCGACTCGCTGCTCACGGCCAGCTCACCGCCGACGATCGCGCAGGCGCAGCAGATCGAGAACTGCTGGCGGATCTCGCCGTCGGGGTAGGCGAAGACGTGCCCCGGGTCCGAGTAGATGCCGACGATCCGCTCGATGACGACGTCGAACCCGGTCTCCTCTCGGACCTCCCGGATCACGCAGTCGGCGAACGTCTCCCCGATGTCCATGCCGCCGCCCGGGAGTGCCCATTCCCCGTTGTCGGCCCGTCGTTGCAGGAGGATCCGGCCATCGGCGCCGGGGACGACGGCGCAGCCGCCGACGACCAGCGCGTTCGCCCGCGGCGCGTTCGGGTCGTGGTAGTAGTCGATCCGTCCCACACGCCTATCTTCCGCCAACGGCGGGCCGAGCGGCCGAGGCAGGTCCGTGTCGGGGCAGATCCGTCGGGCAGCCCGTCAGGAGAAGTCGGTCCGCAGGCGGTGCAGGCGCAGAGAGCTGATCCGCCAGCGCCCGTCGGCGTCCCTGCGGTACTGCTCGTGGTAGTGCCCGTAACCCTGGAGGGTGGTGGCCGGCTCGGCCCACTGGACGTAGTCGAACATCGCCCACACACCCTGGGCCGTGTCCGACCCGGTGACCTCGATCTCCGGCATGTGCCCGTGGTGCGTGGTGACGGCGCTGGCGAGGGTCGTGCTGATCGTCTCGACGAAGCTGTCCCGGCCGGCGAACGTGGTGTCCGGTACGTCCTCGACCCAGACGGTCACGTCCTCGGTGAACACGTCCGCCCACTCGTCCCACTTCTTGGTGTCCAGCAGTCTGAAGTACCGCGCCTTCAACTGCTTGATCTCTTCGATCGCGCCTAACGTCTCGACGTCCACGCGTACCGCCTCTCCCGTCCCGCCCGCTCTGCCCGCTCTGCGCGGAACGTCATCCCACCACGGCGACGGCCACGACGCCGGTCTGACCGTGCTCGTCGTCGACCACGTCCGTTCAGGCCGCCGCTCTCGAACACTCCCGATCAGGTGAGGCCGGGTCATGGTCAGGTCGCCGTCCGCCTACGGCCAGTGTCAGGGTCAGGGTCAGGTACCGCGTACGCGGCGGCGCAGGCGGTGCAGGTCGGCCGGGGTGCGGCCCTGGTCGGCGAGGGCGAGGGGGAGCTGGTCGGCGATCGCGTCGACCAGGTTCTCGACGTCGGCCTCGGTCTGGTGCAGGGTGAGCGTCAGCCGCAGCCCCTCCCGCGCGCTGGGCACCGCCGGATACACCGCGACGTTGACGAAGAACCCGGCGTCGCGCAGCCGCACCGCGAGCGACCAGACCACGTCTGGCCCGGTGCCGACGTAGCGCAGCGGTGTCTCGTCCGTGGTGAGCAGCGGCAGGTCCCTGGCGAGCGCGAGCTCGTTGAACAGCCTGATCCGCGCCAGCAGCAGCGACTGACGCTCGGCCACCTCGGCGGACCGGTGCAGTTCGGCCGAGGCGATCACGGCGGCGAGCATCGGCGGCTGCACGGGGCCGCAGAACATGCTCGGGGCGCTCAGCCCGGCGACGAGGTCACGGCTGGCGGCGTCGGGGAAGGTGATCGCGCCGCCGGTGGCCGCGAACGACTTGTTCAGCGACCCGGTGACGACCGTGCGCTCCAGCGCCGCCGGGCTAAGCCGCTCCAGCGCGTGACCGCGCCCGTGCCGCCCCGTCCAGGAGATGGAGTGCGCGTCGTCGACGTAGAGCCAGAGCCTGTCGTGCCGCTCGACGAGTTCGCTGAGCGCCTCGGCCGGGGCCAGGTCGCCGTACATGCTGTAGAGGCCGTCGGCGGCGTACCAGATCCGGCTGGTGCCGGGGCCGAGCTCCCTGACCCGGCGGTCGACCACCCGCACGCTGTTGTGCGGCACCGTCTCGACGGTGGTCCCGTTCACCCTGGCGTGCACCGCGGCGAGCCGGACCGTCTCGTGTACCTGCGCGTCCAACAGCAGGACGTCGTCCGGGCCGACCAGCGTCGGAATCGTGGCCAGATGGCCGAGCGTCGTGCTCGTGAACAGCGCGGTCGGCCGGCCGAACAGGTCCTCGAGCGCCGCCTCGGCAGCCGGGTACAGCGGCGCCGACAGGTATCCGCGCGACGAGGCGAACTGCGTCCCGAAACGCCGCGCGCCGCTCGCGACGGCCTCGGTGAGGACCGGATGGGTCTCAAGCCCCAGATAGCTGCAGGACCCGACATTGACCAGGGGGCGGCCGTCGACCGTGACCGTGCGCCCGTCGCTGACCTCGTCGGTGGCGACCGCGCGCATCAGGCCAAGCGGTATCCCCCGCTTGAACGTCTCCTCGACGCGCGCCAGCACCTCGGACCGTTCGGACACCGACACGCGGCTTTCTCCCCCTCGTTCGGGCCCGCCATCGCGCCGCTCCCGAGCGATCGCCTGACATCGGCCACCGACGTTACCGGAGAGGGTCCAACGAGGATTTTCAGCCACCCAATACGGCACGCGCCGCCCTTCCGGGCCCGGAACCGGCTCCACCCCGGGTGGATATAAACCATCATCCAGCCACCCGCATATCAACTGATCACAAGAAGGCGGCCATCGTCGGTCGCTGCCGGGTCGGGTCGGGTCGTTTACCTGCAACGCGGGGTGAACGCGACGGTGGTGTGCCCGAGCGACTCGTAGGCCAGATCGCCGATCAGCGTGGGTGTGTGGACGCCAAAAGAGTCGTCGGAGACCCCGATGGAGACGGTCGAGAGCCGCGCATACGCTTGTTGCTCTGCCCCGACGACTCCGACCTGCACGTTCTCGTCAGAACGCCGATCGACCTCTCCTTCCGATCGTCGGGCGTGAAAACCCACAAGCAGCGCAAGGAAGCGCGCCCAGGATTCCGCCAGATCATCGGCCCGTTCATGATCTGGTGGGATTTTCGGAGTCCCAGCTCCGAAAATCCCACCAGATCACCGACAGCCACTGGCGGCCAGTACAGCCGAACGGCTCACCACCGTCAACGCCGTGTTCTCCGTCGAGAAGTGGCGCCGCCCTGCGATGAGAAGCTCAGCGCGCCGTCCGCACAACCACACCAAACGTCACCCCAGCGCAGGGCCCCGATTGATGCGCCTTTTCCCCCGCGCGCTGAGACGAGGTCACTTCTCACGTGAAGTGTCGTCCTCGCCCGCGACGGTCTGGTCAGCCGACCATAGCCACGTGCGCTGCGTGGAACGGGCGTCGTGTACGAGGGTTCCGCTGTGGAGCACACCCGCCATCGCGCGGGTGCGCCAGGCCGCGGTGGAGTCGTAGAGCGCGGCCCCGGTGTCGACGGTGGAGATCAGCACGCCGGCCCGGTTGCGCGGTAGTCGTCCGGTGGTGACGCCGTCGGCACGGACGAAGAAGGCGCCCCAACAGCTCTCCCGGGCAGAGGAGTTCGGGCAGCTGATCCAGACGTGGTTGGCCGCCGCCTCCGCGGTCATCATCGCTGGCATGGTGATGCCGGCATAGGTGCTGCCGGGATTAAGGCGCTGCAGGTCCTCACCGACGGCAGCGCGGATGGCCGCCACCTTCTCAGGCTTCATGTGGGCGGCATGGTAGGAATGGAAGATCAGCTGGACACCGTCGCGCTTGTAGGCACGGTACAGCTCTGGGTACCGGTAGTCGTGGCAGATGAGCGCACCGCACCGAACGCCGCTGATCGTGAACATGGTCGGATGGTCGCCGGGCGTGTAGTGCGCCAGGTCGCCGGTACTTTCCGCCGGATCGCCGGAGCAGAAGCGCTTGTCGTACCGGTCGACGATGCTGCCGGTCGCATCGATGGCGTACAGGCTGTTGTGGGGCTTATGATCATCTGCTAGACGGTGTGCCGAGCCGAGCACGACCCACAATCGAAGCTCGCGAGCCAGCGCTAGGACCTGCCGGGTGACACGTTCGAGCAACTCCCAGTCGAATCCTTCGTGGCTCGGAAAGTCCGATCCCGCGTACCCCGACAGGCATGCCTCTGGAAAGTGGGCGACACCCGCCCCTTGCTCTCGCGCAGACCGCATCTGGCGCATGACATATCGGCCGTTGCGCGCGACGTCGGCGTCCACCGGAAACTGGCACGTCGCCACCGTCAGCCTAGGCACGGCTTCCTGACATCAGTTGACCAGCCATAGCCTTAGTATTCCGTACCGATAGGGCTGTCCTTGGCCAACACTCCTGGAGGCCGGCGGGGTGCGGAGTCCGGCGGGCAACGGCGTGCCGGCACCAGCTGTCTCGGCGCGCCGCGCCTAGATGACGCCTTCGCCGCGATCGGTGCCGGGTTCCGCGTGTTGGGTCAGGAGGCCGGCGGACTCATGTCTGCCGCCGGCGGTCCATCTGGCCAGTGAGGCTGGAGTGCTCGCCTGCCGAACTCCGGGGAAACCTCATCCTCAGCCCTGGTCAAAGCACTACATTTGTGACTTCGCGCAGACGACCGTGACCCGCAAGTTCACCACTGCCGCCCCCAGCGGTCGGGCCCGCGGCTTGATCGCCGTTTCGGCACTCCGGTGGTCGCGATTGTGTCCCGCCGGCAACCACGGCAGGGCACAAACAGCGATCACCGAGGAACTGGCCGGTAGGGCGGCAGCGCCCGCCCGCGGACCTGCTCGCAATGCCACCCCCAACCCTGCCTCACGACGTGATGTCGACGGCAGAGCGGGCCCGCTACGTCCGCCTCATCCGGAAACGGCGCGGCGCGCGTCTGCCAGTGCCGTCTCCGCCTGGGTGAGGAGACGCGAGATGATTTCGGCGGCTGGGGCGATGTCGCGCACCAGGGCGGCGGACTGGCCGGTGAACGGCAGGCTTTCGTGTCCGCGGTTGGCGCGTACGTCAGCCAGGAACGTCGCGCGGAACTCGTCGGCGTCGACGGCGCCCGGATCGGCCGCCAGCTGGTCGACCAGCGGCGTCCGCAACGCACGGGGCGCTGGTGGCGGGCCCGGCGGGAGGTCGAGCGTGAACGGCGGCAACACCTGTTCGCTGTGGGTCACCTTGACCGCCTCGGTGGCGTCGGCCGCGAGGATCCGCCCCTTCCAGGCCGGATCGATGTCCATCTCTGTGCTGGCGAGGAACCGCGTCCCGAGCAGCACCCCCTGCGCGCCGAGGGCCAGCGCGGCCGCGACACCGCGGCCGTCGGCGATCCCGCCGGCCGCCAGCACGGGCACCTCACCCGCGAGGTCCACCAGCTGCGGGACGAGCACCATGGTTCCGACCCAGCCCGCGTGACCGCCGGCCTCCCAGCCCTGGGCGACGAGCACGTCGGCACCGGCCTCCAGCGCCAGCTCGGCGCCGCGCCGGTCACCGACCTGCTGGATCCAGCGGGCGCCCACGCTGTGCGCCTCGGCGATCCGGGCGGCTGGAACACCAAGATGGAAGGACACCACCGCCGGTCTCGCCGCCAGTATCTCGTCGAACACGGCCGGGTCGAACGGGCGGCCGGTGTGGTTGATCGCGAAGGGCCGATCGGTCAGCTCGCGCAGTTGCTCCCACTGCCGGCGCAGCTCGGCCGGCTCACGGACGGCGGTGCCGACGCTGCCGAGCGCTCCGGCATTGCACACGGCGGCGGCGAGGCCCACCTGTGCCCATGGCCCGAAGGGGGCAAGCATGATCGGCACTTCGATGCCGATCAGGTCACAGAAGGGCGTGCGCATCCGTCGACAATGACAGCCGGGCCCCCGTTCCATCGGGCCAGGCACAGCGCCGGCATGGCCACGACGGACGAACAGCCCAGCTCGGCCCTGGCGATCCCGGGCCAGCCCATCCCTGGCATGATCGCCGGTCACACCGGAACACCAGACGCACATGATCACAGCGCAACGGGGAGACGACGACGATGGCCGACCCGAGGACCGACCTGATGGCCGAGGCCACGCGGCACGCCAGCGAGCAGCCCGTCCCGACCGGCGGATCGGCTCGTGGACCGGCCGGCGGATCGACCGCCGGGCCGGCCGGCGACCTCCCGGCGCGCTACCCGGCGCATGCCGGCGCCGCTCGCCTCTACGGGGATTCGATCAGCCATGACGTGGCTGGCTTGTACCGCCGGCTGCGGGCCGAGCACGGCACGGTCGCGCCGGTGCTGCTGGAAGGCGACATCCCGGCCTGGCTGGTCCTCGGCTACCGGGAGGCGCACTTCGTCGCGAGCCGCGGCGACCTCTACGACCGCGACTCGGCTCGGTGGAACGCCTGGGACCTCGTCCCGCCGGACTGGCCGCTGCGGCCAGCCCTCGGGAAGGCGGACTCGGTCAGCTGGGTGACCGGCACCGAGCACGCCCGGCACTCGGACGCCATCCACGAGGTGCTCGCCGCCGTGGACCCCTTCGAGCTGCGCCACCGGTGCGAGCGGATCGCCGACGAACTCGTCGACGCGTTCGCCGACCGCGGCCAGGCCGAACTCATGTACTCATACGCCCACGTGATGCCGGCCCGGGCGGTCGCGGGAATGCTCGGCATCCCGGACGAGGACACCTCCGAGATGGTCCAGGACCTCGTGACGCTCTTCGACCACGGCGCGGACGCGCTGGCGGCGCATGGCCGTCTCATGGCGCTGGTGACCCGCCTCATCACGCTGCGGCGTGACAGTCCAGGCTTCGATGCGATCTCGCGGCTGATCACGCATCCGGCGGCGTTCACCGACGAGGAGGCTCTCCAGGACATCTTCGTGCTGCTGGCCGCCGGCCAGCAGCCGACCGCCTACTGGATCGGGAACACCCTGCGGCTGCTGCTGGCGGACGCCCGATTCGCGACGACGCTGGCCGGCGGGCGGCGCAGCGTCGGGCAGGCGATGGCCGAGGTCCTCTGGGAGGACCCGCCGATCGCCAACTTCACCGGGCGCTGGGCGGTACACACCGGCCAGCTCGGCGGTCAGCGCATCCAGGCCGGCGACATGCTGGTGATCGGCGCCGCCGCGGCGAACGCCGACCCGGACGTGCGCCCCGACCCGTCCGCCGGCTCTGGTGGGAACCAGGCCCACCTGACCTTCGGCCACGGCGAGCACCGCTGCCCGTTCCCCGCACAGGAGCTCGCCGAAGTGATCGCCCAGACCTCCATCGAGGTGCTCCTCGACCGGCTGCCCGACCTCACCCTCGCCGTCCCCGCCGACGACCTCCTCTGGAACCAGGCGATCTGGGTACGCGGCCTGACCGTCCTGCCGGTGACCTTCACCCCGTCCTGACAACCCGGAACGCCCGGGACCGGACCAGAGCGCGGCTGATCACCGGCTGCCGGCCCCGTGAGCGTGGGCGCCGCGCCGTCGACTCCACTCAGCCTCGTCGCGCCAGGGGTGTCCGTGCCGGGCATGGCCCGCGACGGCGTGTGAGCATGGCCGCGGGCCAGGTCCGTCCGCGGACGATGCCCCACATCCGACGGCGCCGACCTCCACGTGCGGGACGGTGGGAGGGGACGAACATGAGAGTTCTGAACCGGATCCTGCGCACCTATGCCACCCAGCCACTCTCGGCCCGGCGCGCGATGCGGGTCATCATCGCCGCGACGACGCTGACCGTGCTCGTCGGTGGTGTCGTCATCCGGGTCGTCGACGCACGAAGCGTCCCGAACGTCGGGATCGGTATGTGGTGGGCGCTGCAGACCGTCACCACGGTGGGATACGGGGACGTCGTGCCGGGGACGGCGGCCGGCCGGCTCATCGGTTCGTTCATCATGCTCGAGTCGATCGCCTTCCTCTCCATCGTGACCGCCTGGGTCACGTCCAGCTTCGTCCGCCGCGCCCAGATCGAACGGATACCGGCGGAGAGCACCGCCCGTCCCGCGGTCGCCGGGGATCCGCGCGACCCCGACGTCGAAGCGCTGCTCCGCACGATCGACGCCCGGCTGAGCCGCATCGAAAGCGCCCTGAACCATCACCAAGAGTGATCATTCTGTCTGGCCCCGGTCGGCTGGTCGGCTGCCGGCCGCGTCGACGCGGGACCGTAACGGTCCAGTCATCTCGATGAAAATAGATCCCATCAATATTTGGCCATGAGATCGGGAGGCGCCGAGCCGCAGGGCCAGGGGTTGGCGGTGATCGATGTCGGCGGTATTGAGTCAGGTAATGCCACCGCGCTGGCCGACGTGGCCGCCCGGGTCGACGCCGCCTGCGCCACGACCGGCTTCTTCGTCGCTGTCGGTCACGGAGTCGATCGGACCCTCACCACGGCCGCGCTCACCGCCGCGGGCGACCTGTTCGGGTCCGGCGCCGCCGTCAAGGACGGTCTGCGCCTCGACTGCCCGCCCGGCGTGCAACGCGGCTACTACGGCCTGGGCGCCGAAGCCCAGGCGCTCGCCGCCGCGCCCACGCCCGGCCCCGCCCGGACCGCCGGTCCGGCCGGTCCGGCCCATCTGGCCGTGCCATCGGATCCGGGCGACCCGGCGCCGGAACCGCCGGACCTCTCCGAGACCTTCGCGATCGGCCCGGAGCCGCCCGTCGACGCGGGGCCGTTCACGGCCGGCAACATCTGGCCGCGCCACCTCCCCCACTTCCAGCGGACCTGGATCGCCTACCGGCGGGCCATGGAGCTCTTCGCGCACCGTCTGCTGCGCGTGGGCGGGCTCGTCCTGCGCGACGACCCGTACGCCTTCGACGCCCTGGTGACCCGCCCGATCGGCACCACCCGGGCGAACCACTACCCGGCGCTCGCCACCCGCCCCGAGACCGGTCGGCGGCGCGGCGGCGCGCACACCGACTACGGGACGCTCACCATCCTGGCCGTCGACGGCCACCCCGGCCTGGAGGTCAAGGTCGGCACGACCTGGGTTCCGGTCACCTGCCCACCGAACGGACTCGTCGTCAACGTGGGCGACCTGCTCGCCGTGCTGAGCGGGGCACGGTGGCGTTCGGCCTGGCACCGGGTCGCGGTGCCGGCCGGCGAGCCGCCGTACCCGGCCCGCACAAGCATCGCCCATTTCCAGTTCCCGAACCACGACGCCGTGATCGATGGTGTCGATCCGGCCGGTCAACCCGTCTCCATCACCGCCGGCGCCTATCTGACGACAAAACTCGCCCAGCTCGGCCGGGTCGCGCCACGCGCCACGACCGGGCACCACCGCAACGAGGTGACTGCATGACCGCCGCCGCGAGCACGGCCAGCACCACCGTGGACGACACGACAGCCACCACGGCCAGCACCGCCTCCGCCGACACCGCCTCCCCCAGCACCCCGACGGGCGTCCCGGCCGTCGCCGGGAAACCCGCCGCCGTACCCTCTCCCCGAGCCGCCGCCAGCCCCGGGATCAGCTTCACCGCCGTCTCCAAGACCTTCAGCACCGGTCGCCGAGGAGCACTGCGAGCCCTCGACGAGGTCGGCTTCGAGGTCGCCAGCGGCGAGTTCGTCTCCCTGCTCGGCCCGTCCGGGTGCGGGAAGTCGACGGCCCTTCGGATGGTCGCCGGCCTGGAGGCGCCGTCCGGCGGCGAGGTCCGCGTGCTCGGACGCCCGCCCGCCGAGGTCGTGTCCGAGCACCGGCTCGGGATCGCCTTCCAGGATCACGCCCTGCTGCCCTGGCTGGACGTGCGCGGCAACATCGCGCTGCCGTTCCGGGCGGTCGGCCGCCGCGTCGACCGGCAGCTCGTCGACGAGCTGATCGAGCTGGTCGGCCTGACGGCGTCGGCCGGGTTGCGCCCGCGCGAGCTGTCGGGCGGGATGCGCCAGCGGGTGTCGATCGCGCGCTCGCTGGTCCTGCGGCCCGACGTGCTGCTGCTGGACGAGCCCTTCGGCGCCCTGGACGCCGTCACCCGCCGCCGGCTCAACCTCGAGCTGCAGCGGATCTGGGCGCAACGGCGGATCACGACCCTGATGGTCACGCACGCGGTCGACGAGGCGGTGCTGCTGTCCGACCGGGTCGTGGTGATGAGCGCCCGGCCGGCGCGGGTCGTCGACGTCGTCACCGTGCCCTTCGACCGCCCGCGCGGCCTGGAGCTGCTGACCGATCCCACCTTCCACGAGCTGGAGGACCGGCTGACCCGCGCCCTGCTCACTACCGAGGCCGACGACGCTCGGACTGGCGCCGCCGGTCCAGACACGGAGGATTCATCGTGACCGACACCCGGCCGCAGACCGAGCAGCCACCGTGGGAGCGGCTCGCCGCCACCCTCGAACCGTGGCTGGTCGAGGTGCCCGCCGGCGCGGCCGCCGCCGAGGAGGCCGCCGGCGACGAGCTCGCCCGCATCTTCGACGAGCTCGGGTTCGTCCTGGTCCGCGGCGCGCTGCGCGAGGCGGAGGTCGACGAGCTCGACGCCGAGCTGGTCCGGCTGCACACCGCCCTCATGCGGGGAGAGCTCGACCCGCGGCACGGCGCCGCCGAGCTGGAACCACCCGGCGAGGTGCTCGTCGACGGGCTGCCGTTCCGCAACTACGTCGTCTACGTGACCCAGGCCTCGGCGCTGGTCGACCGTATGATCCGCGGCTCGCTGATCGGCTCGCTCGCCCCGCGCCTGCTCGGCGGCGACTCCTTCTTCTACGACTACGACCGGCACGGCGTCATGTACCTCGACGCCCGCGGCGCCTCGCTCTACAAGGGCCTCGTCTGGCACCCGGACTTCGAGTCGACGCCGAACATGCCGATCTGGCCGGCGGTCGCGTTCACCGTCAACCTGGACGACACCTCGCCGGAGAACGGCTTCCTGCGGATGCTGCCGGGCAGCCACCGGACCCCGCCCGCGAACCGCCCGGAGCGGTACCGCAAGGTGCCGGGCGAGGTCGCGGTCTACTGCCAGCGCGGCGACCTGCTGTTCCACCACAGCCACCTGTGGCACGCGGCGAGCCGGCCGAGCAACGACGAGGCGATCCGCCGGCACGTGCGCGGCAAGTGGTGCTCCGGTGCCCCCATCGAGGCCGGCGCCTGGGACGGCCGGTTCGACAACTCGGCGACGCGGGCCAGCGGGCGCTGACATGGCGGTCCTCAACGTCGAGCGGTACGGCGACCCGGCCGGGCCGCCGTTGCTGGCGATCCACGGGATCACCGGCCACGCGCGTCGCTGGGAACGGCTCGCCACCGAGGGGTGGCCGGCCCGGCGGACCCTCGCGGTCGACCTGCGCGGGCATGGCTTCTCGCCGTGGGAGCCGCCGTGGTCGCTCGACCAGCTCGTCGACGACGTCCTCGACACCCTGGACGACCTCGGTGCCGGGACCGTCGACCTGGTCGGCCACTCCTACGGCGGCGCGGTCGGGCTGCGCCTGCTGGCCCGGGCGCCCGGGCGGCTGCGCCGGCTCGTCCTGCTCGACCCGGGCATCGCCCGGCCGTCGGCGCTGATGGCGGCCGAGGCCGAGGGCATGCTCGCCGCCGACGGCTGGCCGGACCTCGACGCCGCGATCGTCGCCCGCAGCGCGGGCTGGCTGAGGTCCTCGCCGGACAGCACGGCGCTCGCCGGGTCGCTGCGGGTCGGCGCGGCCGCGCAGCTCGGCGGCGTGCATCCCGCCGTCCGCACCGAGATCGAGCATCACCTGTTCGAGGGTGCCGACGGCCGGTACCGGTTCCGGTTCAGCCGGCCCGCGGTCATCGCGGGGCTGGGTGAGCTGTGCCGCCCGGTGCCCGAGATCCCGACGGCCCGCCCGACGCTGGTCGTCGTCGCCGGGCAGGCCGGCGTGGTCACCCCCACCCTGCTCGCCCAGCTGCGCCGACAGCTCGGGGACCAGCTTCTCGTCACGACCCTCGACTGCGGCCACATGGTCGCCTGGGAGCGCTTCGAGGACACCACCTGCCTGGTCGACACGTTCCTGACCGACGCCCGCCCCGATCCGGACGAGCCGCGATGAGGCCAAGGAGCCACCCTTGTTCGATCTTCTGATCGTCGGCGGCACCCTCGTCGACGGCACCGGAGCGCCACGCCGGCCCGCCGACGTCGCCGTCACCGACGGGCGGGTGGTCGCCGTCGGCGACCTGCGCGGCCAGCCGGCCCGCCGGACCGTCGACGCGTCCGGCCGGGTCGTCGCGCCCGGCTTCATCGACCTGCACACCCACTACGACGCCCAGGCGTTCTGGGACCCGACGCTCAGCCCGTCGCCGCTGCACGGGGTGACCACCGTCGTCGGCGGCAACTGCGGGTTCACGATCGCCCCGCTGTCGGACGACCCGGCCGACGGCGCCTACCTGATGCGGATGCTCGCCCGGGTAGAGGGAATCCCGCTGGAGACCCTCCAGCAGGGGGTGCCGTTCGACTGGCGCTCGACCGCCGAGTACCTCGACCGGCTGGACGGGACGCTCTCCGTCAACGCCGGGTTCATGGTCGGGCACTCGGCGCTGCGCCGGGTCGTCATGGGCGGCCAGGCGCTGGAACGCGCCGCGACCGACGCGGAGATCACCGCGATGCGCGAGCTGCTCGCCGACGGCCTGCGTGCCGGTGCCCTGGGCTTCTCGTCGTCGTGGTCGCGCACCCACAACGACGCCGAGGGGGGCAGGGTGCCGTCCCGGGTGGCGACCAGGGAGGAGGTGCTCGCGCTGTGCGAGGTGTGCCGGGACTTCCCCGGCACGTCGCTGGAGTTCATCCCGCACGTCACCGCGTCGTTCGACGAGGAGATCCTCGACCTGATGGCCGCCATGTCGGTGGCCGCGCAGCGCCCGCTCAACTGGAACGTGCTGCCGGTCACCGCCGGCACGGCCGGTGACGCCACCGCGAAGCTCGCCGCCGGCAGCCACGCCGCCGAGCGCGGCGGCCGGGTCGTCGCGCTGACCGCGCCGATGACGACCGCGCTGCGCCTCAGCTTCCACAGCGGCTTCATGCTCGACGCGATCCCCGGCTGGGCGGACGTGCTGTGGCTCCCGCACGACGAGAAGCTGCGCGCGCTCGCCGACCCATCGGTGCGGGCGAGGCTGCTCGCCGGCGCGGCCAGCGCCGACAACCCCCTGCCGCACATCACCGACTGGGACCGCAAACAGATCCTGGAGGTCTTCGATCCGGCGCTGCGACCGGCCCTCGGGCGGACCGCGGCCGAGCTCGCCAGCCAGGCGGGCACGACGGCGTTCGACGCGCTGCTGGACGTCGTCGTCGCCGACGACCTGCGGACCGCGTTCGGCTCCGTCGTCGAGGAGAGCGCGGCCGACTGGGCGGCGCGGGCGCGGGTCTGGCGTGATCCGCGGGCCGTCGTCGGCGCCTCCGACGCCGGCGCGCACCTCGACCTGTTCGCGTCCTTCCAGTACACGACGGTGCTGCTGGCCGAGGGCGTCCGCGAGCACGGCGTCATCTCACTCGAGGAGGGCGTGGCGATGCTGACCTCGGTGCCGGCCGACCTGTACGGCCTGGTCGGGCGCGGCCGCCTCACGGTCGGCTCCTGGGCCGACGTCGTCATCCTCGACCCGGCGACGGTGGGCTCCGGCCCGGTCCACACCCGGTTCGACCTGCCCGGCGGGGCGGGACGGCTGTACGCCGAGGCGACCGGCATCGACCGGGTGCTGGTGGGCGGCGCCGACGCCGTCGTCGACGGGGAGTTCACCGCCGCCCGCGCCGGTGCCCTCCTGCGCGGCGGCAGGGACACCAGGACGGTGGCCCTTGTCTGAGAAGCTGAGCCGGCTGTCGCGCGCCGCCCGCCCGTTCCTGTTTCCGGTGCTCGGCACAGTCGTCTTCGTCGTGCTCTGGGAGTGGACCGGGCGGGCGGGCACCTTCGGGAAGACCTGGCTTCCCCTCACGACCATCCTGGACGAGTTCGACCGGCCCGGCCGCTCCGAGCTGATCAGCCGGGCGGCGAGCGCGACGTTCCGCCGGGCCGCGAGCGGCTTCGGCTTCGGCTTCGCGCTGGCGGTCGCGGCGGCATCCCTGAGCTCGATGGTCCCGCGGGCGCGCAGCGCGATCGGCGGAGCCGCGATCGCGCTGAACTCGATCCCGTGGATCGCGCTCGCGCCACTGCTGATGATCGTCGTCCCGCGGGACCAGACCCCGGTCGTCATCGCCGGGCTCGCCGTGTTCTTCCCGGCGTTCGTGACGGTCAGCGCGGGGCTCGCCGGCGGGTCGCGGCAGCAGGAGGACCTGCTCGGCGCGCTGGGTGCGCCCCGTTTTCGACACTGGCTGCTCGTCCGGCTGCCGAACGCGGTGCCCTCGCTCGTCCTCGGGGTGAAACTCGCGCTCCCGTCGGCGATCATCGGCGCGGTGTTCGGGGAGTGGTTCGGAGCGAGCCGGGGGCTCGGGCTGCTGCTGCTCACTTCGATGCAGAACTACCGGCCGGCCCTGCTGTGGGCCGTCTGCCTGCTCATCGCCGCGGTCACGATGGTCACGTACGGCCTGCTCAGCCTGGTCGAGCGGGGCGTGGAGCACCGGTTCGCGCTGCGCGCCACCGACACCGCCGCGCTGCCGGCCCGCTCCCGCGCCGGCTGGCGCGGGCTGGTCGGCTGGCTCGCGTTCGTCGTCCTCGCGGTCACCGGCTGGGCGGTCTACGTCGACGCGAGCGGGGTCAGCCCGCTGCTGGTCCCGGCGCCGGGCACGGTCGGCGGCGAGCTGGCCGACACGCCGGGCCTGTTCCTGCGCAGCGCGCTGTTCACAGTGCGCCTCGGGCTGTCCGGCTGGGCGATCGGGCTCGCCGTCGGCGCCCTGCTCGCGATCGCCACCTGGTGGTCGGGTCTGCTGCGTGGCCTGCTGACCCCGATGGTGATCGTCGCGAGGACCGCGCCGACGCTGGCGCTGCTGCCGGCCGTCGCGGCGGTGATCGGCTACAACGACTGGAGCATCATCGCCATCTGCGTGCTGATCTCCTTCTTCCCCGCCTTCGCCTACACCCTCAAGGGCCTGCGGATGTCGGCGGACGGCGCCCTGGACCTGCTCGCCGTCGTCGGCGCGCCGCGCCCCCGTCGGTTCCTGTTCGTCGTCCTACCGGCCTCGCTGCGCGACATGGTCGTCGCCATGCGGCTCACCGCCGGCGTCTGCGTGATCGCGGCCGTCGTCGGCGAGTACCTGATCGGCCAGCGTGGGCTCGGCCGCCTGTTCGCGGACGCGATGGGGCGTCAGAACATCGGCCGGGCCTGGGCGGTCGCGCTGTCGATCGTCGTGCTGTCGATGGTCGCGTTCGGTGTCGCCGACCGGATCGGCCGAGCGGTCTCGGCCCGGATGTCCTGAGCCGGGCGATCTCAGCCCGGATGTCCTGACCCGAATGTCCTGACCGGGCGCCGCCGGGCGCCCCACTCTCCCGCCTACCCACACGCCCGAATATTGATCTGATCAATTTCACTCTCGTCAGCGAAGGAACCAGACAATGGCCAAGTCCGGGGCGGTCTCGTCCGCCCAGCTTTCCCGCCGGTCCCTGCTGCGTCGATCCGCCCTGTTCGGCGGGGCCGCGCTGCTCGGACCGACGGTCCTCGCCGCCTGCGGCGACGACTCCTCGTCGGGGTCGACCGCGGCCGCCGCGTCGGCCGGCACCAAGGTCAGCACCGTGTTCTCCTGGGTCAAGAACGTCGAGTGGGCGGGTTTCTGGGTCGGCGACGACCAGGGCTACTACGCCGACGAGAACATCGCGCCGGACTGGATCGGCGGCGGTCCGAACGCGCCGGAGAACGTGCAGGTCCTGGAGGCCGGCAAGGCCGGGATCGGGCTCGCCTCCGACACCCTGAAGATCATCGACGCGGCGGCGCAGGGCGCGGATTTCGTGATGTTCGCGGCCACCCTACAGGAGTCGCCGGTCGGCTTCGCCTGGTTGGACCCGAACATCAAGAGCATCAAGGACCTGGTCGGGAAAACGCTCGGCGGGGACAGCTCCTCGCCGTCCATGATCGACGCCTGTTTCAAGGTGAACGGTATCCCGAAGGACTACAAGTTCATCCAGATCGGGGCCGACCCGGCGCCCCTGGCGAACGGCCAGGTCGACGCCATCCTGTGCTACACGACGAACCAGGTCAGTGTGCTGGAGGCGCAGGGTCTCAAGGTGTTCTCCGCGACCCTCACCGAATTCGGCGTGCCGCTCTACGCCGACGCGCTCATCGCCAAGCGCAGTTTCCTCGACGCCAACCACGACGCCGTCGTCAGGTTCCTGCGGGCGACGATCAAGGGGCACGAGAAGAACATGCAGGACCCGGAGCTGGGCGCCCATCTGTCCGCCGAGAAGTACGGCGTCGATCTCGCGCTGGACTACGAGGGCCAGCTCACCGAGAACAAGAAGCAGATCAAGCTGTGGGTCAGTGACGTGACCCGCAAGAAGGGCATCCTCTGGATGGACAAGGACTACATCTCCGGTCCGGTGTACGCCGGGATCCGCGCGGCCGGCCGTACCGAGCTTCCCGACGTGAACAAGCTCGTCGATCTCTCGTTCCTCACGGAGGCATACGACGGGAAGACGTCGCTGCTTTCCGCGTGACGACATCGGGGTTACAGGAGTCAGAGGAGCCACGGTGGGCCGCGGGTGTTCGCGCCCGGGCCGCCCGGCGGCCGGATCATGGCGGGTATGTTCGCCGGAGTCCATCCGCGCCGGGGGCACCGTCGGAAGGGGTGAGGTGTGGGCGACACCAGGACCGAGCTGAGCGCTCAGGTCGGCGTGGCGATCCGGCGTCGACGCAAGGCGCTGGAGCGGACGATGCAGGACGTGGCGCAGGAGGCGGGGCTCTCGCAGCCGTTCCTCTCGCAGATCGAACGGGGTCTTGCCCTGCCCAGCATGCGGTCGCTCGACCGGATCGCCCACGCGCTCGGCACCAGCGCGCTGTCGCTGCTGTCCAGTGGCCAGACCGGCGGCCAGGCCGACGTCGTCCGGGTCGCCGAGCGGGTCGGCCTGGTGCAGGACGAGCTCGACCCCGGCTCGAACGCCTCGGCCCTCACCCCGGCGAACCGGCAGCTGAGGGCGATCGAGTTCACCGGCGGCTGGCGGGAGTTCCAGCCGTACTCGGTCCATCACAACGACGAGTTCGTTCTCATCCTCGCCGGTGAGTACGTGGCCGACGTCGACGGGAAGCAGTACGAGCTAGGCCCCGGCGACGCCGTGTCCTATGCCGGCGGGACACCGCACCGGTACCGGATCGTCGGCGCCGGCCCGCACCGGTTCCTCGCCGCCATCGTCGGCGACGAGTTCGACGTCGTCGCGCGCGGCGACCAGCTGGCAAGCCTGAGCACGCCCGCCTCCCGCGCGATCAACAGGTCCTGCGGCGACCTTTCGCACTAGGCATCCTTCGCGCTAGGCAACCTTTCGCGCCAGGCGACCTCTCGCGTCGGGCGGCGCCGATTCTGGGCGGCTGATCCCAGGAGTCCCACCGTGCCCGGACGTCGCGCGCGCCGCGACGTCCGGGCACGGCCGACAATCGTGAACCGAGGTAGCACCTGTGCACGTTCACACCCACCTCTACACGGACGGCGACTGGCTCGACCCACTGGGCGACGCCACGATCGACGTCATCTCGCCGTACACCGAGGAGATCGTCGGAAGGGTTCCGGACGGGACGCCGGCCGACATCGAACGGGCGGTCGCCGCCGCGCGGGCCGCGTTCGACACCGGCCCGTGGCCGCGCCTCCCGGTCGCCGACCGCGCGGACCTGCTCGACCGCGCCGCCGACCTGCTGGAACGGCGCGGCGCCGAGGTCGGTGCGCTCATCATCGCCGAGATGGGCTCCCCTGCCTCGTTCGTCGCCGCCGGCCAGGTACCCGCTCCGATCGCGTTCCTGCGCGCGGCGGCGGCGCTGGCCCGGGAGTTCCCGTTCGAGGAGCACCTGGGCGAGGGCGGACGCACCCTGGTCCTGCATGAGCCGGTCGGCGTCGTCGCGTGCGTCGTCCCGTCGAACTTCCCGCTGCTGCTCGCCGTGGCGCAGGTCGCGCCGGCGATCGCCGCCGGCTGCTGCGTCGTGCTCAAGCCGGCCCCGGAAAGCCCGCTGGACACGTACGTGCTCGCCGAGATCCTCCGGGAGGTGGGGCTGCCGCCCGGTGTCGTCAACATCGTCCCGGGTGGCAGCGTCGCCGGCACCCACCTGGTACGCCACCCGCAGGTCGACAAGGTCGCGTACACGGGCAGCGCCGCCGTCGGCCGGCAGGTCGCCGCCTGGTGCGGCGAGCGCCTGGCGCGGGTGAGCCTGGAGCTGGGCGGGAAGTCGGCCGCGATCATCCTCGACGACGCGCCGCTGGAGCGCACCGTCGCCGACCTGCTGCCGATGGCGTTCCTGAACTCCGGCCAGGCGTGCGTCGCGCAGACCAGGATCCTCGTCTCGCGGCGGCGCCATGACGAGTTCGTCGACGCGTTCGCGGAGGCCGTCGCGGCGATGACGGTCGGGGACCCGGCCGACCTCGGCACCCAGATCGGCCCGCTGCTCGCCAGGCGCCAGCGCGACCGGGTCGAGGGCTACCTCGACATCGGCCGGGACGCCGGCGCGAAGATCGTGACCGGGGGTGGCCGGCCGGCGTCGCAGCCGCGCGGATGGTTCGTCGAGCCCACGCTGTTCGTGGGCGTCGACAACAGCATGCGGATCGCCCGGGAGGAGATCTTCGGTCCGGTGGTCTGCGTGCTCGACTACGACCACCCCGACGAGGCCGTCGCGATCGCCAACGACTCGGAGTACGGCCTGTCCGGCTCGGTGTGGACGGCCGACGTGGCCGCGGGCGTCGACATCGCCCGCCGGGTGCGGACCGGCATGGTCAGCGTCAACGGCGCGTTCCAGTCACCCGACGCGCCGTTCGGCGGCTTCAAGAACTCGGGCATCGGCCGCGAGTGCGGTACGGCGGGCTTCAGCCTCTACCTGGAGACCAAGTCCGTCGGCCTTCCTCCCTTGGACTGAACCACGCCCGCCGTGCCCAGCGGGCCGGAACTCACCCCACCGGCCTCTGGACACGGCGTACGGCGACCGGCGCCGGCAGCCGGCTGGTGGGCGAAAACCCATCCTCCCGCCGCCGGCGGCGCCCATCTCCATCAGAACGCGTGCCCGTTTCACGGAGGTTTCCTGTCCGGCCATGTTCGTTCGCCGAACGACCTCCGGGCGGTATTAGATCCGAAACAATGATCGTGCGACCATCGAGGATGTGGGAGACATCGACCGGCCACGGCGAACCGATCAGAGGAGTTCCGCGGCCACCGTCCGGGACGAGCTCACCGCGCCGACATTGTCACTGCGCGGACTAACCGAGTCGGGTTCGGCGTTCGCCTCCATCGTCGCCGCGGTGGACGCCGCCTGCCAGGGCGCCGGCTTCTTCTGCGTCGTCGACCACACCGTCGCGCCGTCGCTGATGGCCGACGCGATCAGCGCCTCGGCGCGGTTCTTCGACCTGCCCCAGGAGATCAAGGAACGCAGTCGGGCGCGCAGCCATCCGACCCTTCGGCGCGGCTATGTCCGGCTCGGCGGCGAGAGCCAGGCGGCCACGGCCGCGGTGACACCGATGATGGCAGCCGGGACGCCACCATCCCGGCTGGATACGGGCCACGACGAGGGCGAGGAGGCCGGCGCCGCCGGCACCGCCCGCGTGCCGGATCTTTCCGAGACCTACTGCCTGGCCCCGCACGGCGGATCCACCCACCCGGGCCCGTGGTCGGCCGCCGATGTGTGGCCGGACCATCGCGTGGCGTGGTTCCGGGCGGCGCTCGAGCCGTTCCGGGCCGCGGTCGACGGGTTGGGCCGGCAGTTGCTGCGGGTGTGCGGAGCCGCCCTTCGCGACGATCCGAACGCGTTCGACGAACTCTTCCGACAGCCGCTCGGCGGGCTGCGCGTGAATCACTACCCGGCATTCGACGGCCCGCCGAAACCGGGTGTCTGGCGGGCTGGTCCGCATACAGACTATGGGTTCTTCACGCTCGTCGCGGTGGACGGCCAGCCTGGTCTGGAAATTCTCCGGAACGGAACCTGGCTACCTGTCGACGTCCCGGCCGGTGCATTCGTCGTCAACGTCGGCGATCTGCTCGCGGCAACCAGCGCCGGCCGCTGGAACAGCACCTGGCACCGGGTGGTCGCACCGACGGGGCCCGGCCCCCAGCCGGCCCGGACGAGCCTCAGCTACTTCCAGTACCCCGACCACCGGGCCCCGGTCGCCGCTCAGTGCCAGACCACCGCCACCGCAGCGGGCACCACCGCCGCGGGAACCGCGGGATGGACCGCGGGCGACTACCTCGCGGCGAAGATCGGACTGCTGTTCGGCACCGGGGACACCGACACCGTCAGCGCATCAGACCGTCGATGACGAGGTCGAGAGCGTCCATCATCTCCGCGCGGGCCGTCTCGGTGTCGGCGGCGCGGGCGATGTAGAGGGCCGCCTCGTCGCTGGCGCCCATGAGGACGTGGGCAAGCGGGCCCACCGGTTGTTGCCGGATGCGGCCGATCTCCATCCCCCACGAGAGCACGTCCCTGATGAGGCCGAAGACGTGGCGCTGGCACAGTTCCCGCCACTCGGCCCAGCCCAGCACCGACGGGCCGTCGAGCAGCACGATCCGGTGGACCTCCGGCTCGACGCAGATCCGCAGCCAGGCACTCGCCGCCAGCCGCATCGCCTCGATGGGGTCGTTCGAGCCCGCGTCGGCGACCTCGCTCGCGAGGCGGGCCGCGACGTCCGCCTCGACGGCCTCGACGACCGCCGCGAACAGGGCGGTCTTGTCGACGAACTGGTGATAGAGCGCCCCACGGCTAACCCCGGCCGCGGCCACGATCGCCTCCGTCGCGACCGCGGCGAAGCCCTCCGCGGCGAACAGCCGCCGGCCGGCGGCCACCAGCGCCGCCCGCGTCGCCGCGGACCGGTCCACCTGACGGCGCCGGGCGGGCTTCGGCTCTGGGCCTGGCATCTCCGGGCTTGGCATCGCGGGCACAGCCAGATTCTCCCCCCTTCTGGACCGTTGTTTTACATACAGGCTGTCGGTATGTTCCTTCGTGTGGAAGCCTCACCTCCCCTCGAAGTCATCGATCTCCCCCAGGGCCAGGTCTCCTACCGCGCGGCCGGGCCACAGGCATCGGACCGGCCGCCGGTGGTCTTCCTGCACGGCCTCCTCGTCGACGGCCGGCTATGGGCCGCCGTGGCCGACCTGCTCGCCCAGCACGGCGTGCGCAGCTACGCGCCGGCCCTGCCCCTCGGCGCCCATCCGGCGCCGATGCGTCCCGACGCCGACCTCACCCCACGCGGCGTCGCCCGCCTCGCGCTCGACCTGATCGCGGCCCTCGACCTGCGGGACGTCACCCTCGTCGGCAACGACACCGGCGGCGCGATAGCCCAGTTCGTCCTCGACACCGACCCGGCCCCCATCGGCCGCGTCGTGCTCACCAACTGCGACGCCTTCGACGCCTTTCCCCCGCCGCCCCTCGTGCCGCTGATCCGCGCCCTTCGCCACCCGGCGCTCGTCGCGGCGATGGCCCCCGGGCTCCGGTCGGCTCGGCTGCGGCACGGGCGGTTCGGTTTCGGCCCCCTGGCGAGCCAGCCCTTCGACCCCGAGCTGACCGGAAGCTGGGTCAGGCCGCTTGCCGACGGGAGGATCCGCCGCGACCTGGCCAAGGTGGCCCGCGGCATCGATCCGAACGACCTGCTCGACGTCTCGACCCGGCTCAAGCAGACAGCCGGCCCGGTGCGCGTCCTCTGGGGCGACGACGACGGTTACTTCCCCGTCGACCTCGGTCGGCGCCTGGCCGGTGCCTTCGCCGACGCGACCTTCGAGACCGTCGCGGGCGGCCGGACGTTCCTCCCCCTCGACCACCCCGACCGAGTAGCCGCCGCCATCCTCGCCACGACCTGAGACGAGGCCGGCGATCACGTCGCCCACCTCGTCGCGGGGCCGGCGGCGTTCAGGAATCCCTGGGCGCCCGCGGCCGAGCTGTCGGCGGAGAACCGGCAGGTGACCCCATCTCCGGACGCCCGCCTGGCCGGATCCGGCGCCGGGTCACACCGGTAGGCCGGCCTCCAGGTGGCCGAGTGCCTGGTCGACGAGGTCGGGCAGGTCCGCGTCGGAGTTCTCGGCCAGGGCCGGCAGGGTCGCGAGCATGGCACCGATCGCGCTGCCGGCGACGGTGCGCACGGCGAGGTCATCCCTCGGGCGGCCCACCCGGTCGGCTATCGCGTCGGCGAGCAGGAGCATCGCCTGGGAGATCTGGTCGAGCATGGCGGCGCGTAGGGCGGGCTCGGCGACGATGAGCGAGGTGCGCTCCTGTACCGCCCGCCGCTGGTCCGGGGTGAGCAGGTCGAACTGCAGGCGGATCGCCGCCCGGATCGCCTGGATGGGCGTGAGCTCCGCGGGCTGGTTCTGGAAGGCCTCGATGATCAGGGGGTCGAGGTCGTCGTGCAGGACGACGTCCTCCTTCGTGCGGAAGTAGCGGAAGAACGTCGTCTCCGACACCTCGGCGGCGTCGATGATCTGTTCGACGGTGGTGGCCTGGTAGCCCTGCTCGTGGAACAGCCGCAGGGCGTGGGCCTGGATGGTGGCTCGTGTCCTGGCTTTCTTGCGTTCTCGCAGGCCGGGTGTGGCCGGGTCAGTGCGCGGCGGCATCGGCCGTCCCTTCCTCGATCGACTGGCCGGACTCCGTTCTACGGGATCGCCGGCCGGGAAGGAGGGCCAGGGCCGCGAACGCTCCGAGCGTGGCGATCGCGGCCGCCGCCAGGAACGCGGCGCTCATGCCGTCGACGAACGCCGTCCGGACCGCCTGTTCCAGTCCGGGCGCACCGGCTGCCCGCGCGGCGGCCGTGCCGTCGTAGAGGCTCCGGTGCGCGGGCGCGGCCACCGCCGTCGGCAACGCGGCGTCGCCGAGCCGGGCGTGGTAGGCCGCGACGAGGACGCTGCCGGTGATCGCCGTGCCGAGCGGGCCGCTCGTCTTGTTGAACGCCTGCACGACGGCGGACTCGGTGCCGCTGCGTTCAGCCGACAGCCCGGCCAGCGCCGCCGCGGTCGACGCGGACAGGGCCAGTCCTGTGCCCGCGCCGACCAGTGCCGTCCAGCCGGCCGTGAACGCGAGGCCGGAGGTGGGCGCGGAGGCGGCCCCCACGGCGAGGCCACCGGCCAGGAGCAGGAATCCCAGCGCTGTCACCGACCGCGCGGGGACCGCCGACGCGAGCCGGCCGGCGAGCCCGGCGCCGACGACCATGCCGGCGATGAGCGGGAGCAGGCGCAGGCCGCTGCCGAGGGTGCCGGTTCCCTGCACGCCCTGGAAGTACTGGGGCATCGTGAACAGCACGCCGATCATCGCCAGGCCCGCGACCGCGGCCAGCGCCGATCCCCACAGGAACGGGCCCGGCCGCAGGAGCCGTGGGTCGACCAGTGGCCGGCCGGTGGGCAGCCGGCCGAGCCGGTGCTCCCACCAGACGAACCCGGTCACCACTGCGGCTCCGACGGCCGTCGACAGCACCGCGTCCGGGCTGCCCCAGCCGCGCTCCCCGGCCCGCACCAGGCCATAGATCACCAGTGCCAGCCCGGACGCCGACGCCGCCGTGCCGACCGGGTCCAGCCCCGGCCGTTCCGTCGACCGAGACTCCGGGATCAGGATGAAGCCGATCACGGCGGCGAGCACGACGACCGGCACATTGAGCAGGAACACCCAGCCCCACCAGAACCGCGACAGCATCCAGCCGCCGAGGATCGGGCCGAGCGGCAGGGCAAGGAAGGTCACGGCCTGGTAGATCCCCACCGCCTTCGGACGTTCCTCCTCGTCGAACAGGACGACCAGGGCCGACAGCGCCATCACCGTGATGCCGGCGCCGGCCAGCCCCTGGAACAGCCGTCCCGCCAGGAACGCCCCGATCGATTCCGCGGTGGCGCAGAGGACGGACCCGAACGCGAACACGGCCAGGGACGCGAGCAGGACGCGGCGGCGGCCGAACCGGTCACCCGCCAGGCCGACGGGCAGCACGGCCGCCGCCAGTACGAGCAGGTAGCCGGCGGAGAACCAGACGAGGTCCGACTGCGACGCGCCCAGTGCCGTCGACAGCGTCGGCTGAGCCACCGACAGGACCGTCCCGTCCAGCCCGACGGCGAGCACGCTCAGGTTGACCGCTCCCAACGCCCACCACCGCCGCGTCCCCGGTCCACGCATGCGACAGCCTCCTCCTAATAAATGCTTCCTCCAAAAGAAGGTAACACCCATTTTTGGGAGGACGCCAAGCGAGCCGTCGCCGGGTCGAAAGGCCGCGCCAAGCGGGCCGCAAGGACGGCGGTTGCGGTCCCAAGTGGCGCGCAAGCGCCGGGCGACATGGTGGCGCATTCCACTTCGTGACCCCGCAGGTCACCGCCCCATCAGGGAGCCACCATGTCGACGCTCGCCTCCGACACCCCGTCCCTCGTCGTCGCGCTCGCCGCCCTCGCCGAGAAGATCAACGGCCAGGTCCTGCTGCCCGGCAGCGACGCCTACCTGGCGGCCGCGACCCCGTGGAACGTGGCGGTGCCGACAGCGCCGGTAGCCGTCGTCGCGGTCGCCGACCCCGCCGACGTCGCCACGGCGGTGCGCTTCGCGGACGCCCACGACCTCGACGTCGTGGTGCAGGCGACCGGGCACGGGGCTCTGGCCCAGACCCGCCCGAGCCTGCTGGTGCACACCGGCGCCCTGGACGAGGTCGCCATCGACCCGGTGCGGCGGCTGGCCCGGGTCGGCGCCGGGGTGCGCTGGCAGCAGGTGCTCGACGCCGCCGCCGTGCACGGCCTCGGCGCGCTCGCCGGCTCCGCCCCGCACGTGGGCGTCGTCGGCTACCTCACCGGCGGTGGCCTGTCGCCGGTCGCCCGTAGCTTCGGCTACGGCAGCGACCTGGTGACGGCGTTCGACGTCGTCACCGGCGACGGCGTGGCCCGCCGGGCCACCGCGACCGAGAACCCGGCGCTGTTCTGGGGACTGCGCGGCGGCAAGGGCGCGCTGGGCGTCGTCACCGCCGTGGAGTTCGAACTGCTGGACGTCCAGGAGATCTACGGCGGCTGCCTCTACTTCGACGGCGCGGACGCCGACCGGGTCATGTCGGCGTGGAAGACCTGGTCGGCGGCGCTGCCGGAGCAGGCGTCGACGTCGATCGCCGTGCTGCGGCTGCCGCCGATGCCGGCGGTGCCGGCCCCGCTCGCCGGCCGTTGCACCGTCGCGGTCCGGTTCGCCTGGGTCGGCGACCCGGCCGACGGTGAGCGGGTGATCGACCCGATCCGCGGCCTGGCACCGGTGATCTTCGGCGGTGTCGACGTCCTGCCGTTCCCCGCGCTCGGCATGATCCACGCCGATCCGGTCGACCCGATGCCGGTCCACGAGCAGGCGGTGCTGCTGCGCGAGCTGCCCGACACGGCGGTGCGCACCCTGCTCGCGCTGACCGGCCCCGCGGCCGACTGCCCCCAGGTCATCGTCGAGCTGCGGCTGCTCGGCGGGGCGCTCGCCCGCGAGCCCCGTCAGCCGAGCGCCGTCTGCCACCGCGACGCCGCCTACTCGCTGCTGACGATCGGCATCGCGGCGCCGCCGCTGGCCGCGGCGACGACCGGCCACGCCACCGAGGTGATGGCCGCGATGGAACCGTGGTCCGGCGGCCTCGGCGCGCCGAACTTCGGCGCGACCACCGACCCGGCGCTGGTCGCGCGCAAGTACGACGCGCCCGCCCTGTCCCGGCTCGCCACGCTGACCGCCAGCTACGACCCGAACGGCCGGATCGCGTCGGCACACCCGGTGCGCGCGGCCGCCGCCGCCCGCGCCCGCTCCTGACCACACACTCGCCGGTCCGCGCGAGCAGCCCAGGCACCGACCTGGGCTGCCAGCCACCGCCCTCGTGATCAAGGCCCACATCTGTGACTTCGCACAGACGATCACTGCCCATCGGAGCCCGCCCGCATCGCGGCCGACGATCGGCGTGCTGGACACTCGTTCGTGTGCTTGGGCGGGAGGCGTGACATGAGCGGCGTGACGACATCCGGGACGGGAAGCCCGGTTGGTTATCTGTGGATTCCGGCGGTCGACCTTTCCGCCGCCGCCGCGTTCTATCGGGATGTGTTCGGCTGGGAGGTCGACGAGCCTGGCCAGGGCACGGGCGCGGTCGGCTTCCGCGCGCCGGGCCTCATCGGCCAGCTCACCACCGACCTACCGGTCGGGCCCGGCGGGCCGTTGCTATGGCTCATGGCCGACGACCTCTACAAGGCGCTGCGCCTGGTCGAGCTGCGTGGCGGCCAGGTACTCGGGCGGCCGCGACGGCAGGGCGGCATCCGCTACCTCGTCCAGGTCAGCGATCCGGCCGGCAACAGGCTGGGCATCGCGGTGCCGGCCGGCCCGCCGCGGCCGCAGCCGCTGGTCGTCGCGCGCGACGTCGAGGCGTCCAGCCGCTGGTACCAGGAGCTGCTCGGGCTGCGCTCCGACCACGGCGGCAAGGACTACGAGCGGCTCGTCACCGCCGACGGCACCCTCGTCCTGCAGCTGCACCGCTGGGACGTCGAGCACGGCCACGGCCAGCTCGCCGACCCCGACCAGCCGATCGGCAACGGCGCGGTGCTGTGGTTCGGGGAGGTCGCCGACTTCGAGGGCGCCGTCGAGCGCGCCGGACGGCTCGGCGCGGCGGTGGTGCACCCGCCCATGCGCAACCCGCCCAGCGGCGAGGGCAACGGCCCGGCACACCGCGAGATCTGGCTGAAGGATCCCGACGGCTACACCGTCGTGATCGCCAGCCCGGACGGAGAGGACCACGAGCCAAGCTGAGCGCCCACGCCGCTCCCCGCACCGCCGGGCATCGCCCAGGCCCCGCATCGCGGCACCCGGGACTCCGTGCCCCCGCGCCGACAGGGCTCGCAATGCCAAAACCCCTGGTCAGCCTCGCTGGATCGGCCAGTGGCTGGTCGTCTATGCCGGCGAGTCCAATGCCCCGGACCAGCGCTTCAAGCGAATCGGCCTCTTCACGGACAGCGCCGCCGCCGGACCTCTGTCCTTCGTCAGCGCCAACAACGGCGTTCTCACGCTGACGGCGGACGCGACATCGCCAGGCGGAGCCCCTGACGGTAAGACAACGGTGACGTTCGACCTGTCGACCGACACATTCAGGTAGCCACGAGGCCGAGTGCCGCCGATGGACTTCTCCTTCTGATTGTCTGGCGGGAAACCCACGAGCAGCGCGCCGAGCCGCACCCAAGATCCCACCAGATCCTCGGCCTGTTCATGATCTGGTGAGATTCTCGGAGTCCCAGCTCCGAAAATCCCACCGGATCATTGACTGCCATCGACGGCCACCGCTGCCGGCAGGCTCCACCTGTGACTTGGCGACGACGACTACGACCTGCGGGTCTGCCTCCCATGGCCGCCCGGCCGAGCGAGCGTGCCGGTGATCTTTGACCACGCGGCTGCCAACGTACATAGAGCTGCACCCACCGGTGCTCGCTGTGCCTTTGCACCGCCAGGATGATCTCTTCATCCGGAACGGTGTCGAAGAACTTCTCGATGTCCAGGTCGATGACCCAGGACCGTTCCCAGCACCGCCTCTGGCACACCGCCACCGCCTCGAGCGCCGACCTGCCGGGGCAGTAGCCAGGACGTCGGCCCGCCGGGCACCGATCGGCCGCCCGTCGCCGAAGAAAATGATCACCCAGCTCGGCAAGCCGGTCGTTCGGCGAACGGCCCAGGTCGGGTCACGACCGTCGACGACCGAGGCACGCTTCGATCGATCTTGATCCCGAGTCGGTACTCCACCCTGGCCACGTACGAGGGCACCCCTGTCACAAACAGCCTTCCACGGCGACACATCGACCTACGATTGATCCCTATAGTCACCAACTGGTACCTCGGCGTTCTGCCGCCAGAGTCAGCAGTGCTCCGTTCGATGCTGGAGGCGCTCGTGCGGCCGAGCTGGGTCGAGCAGGTCACCACCGCCGCGCAGACCCTGGTACCGCCCGACCGCCGAGATCGGCCGCGACCGCGACCGCTTGCGCAGGCACGCCGCGTAGACGAGGGCGTGTACGCCGTATCGACGGCCCGGGGCCCGATCGGCGTCGATGCCATGATCGACCTGCACCTCGCACCCCGGGGAACGGACGCATCGGACCGGATGACGTACCGGGTGACCGCTGTAGAGGAAGGGCGAAGTGAACTGCGTGTGCGCGTCGCTCCGCACGCGCCGCACACCGGCCTGTGGCTGTGGGGAACCGCGAGGGCCGCGGGCTACCTCGAGCGCAACCTCGTCGAGTGCTGGAAGAATCTGGGCGACCCTGGACTCGCCAGCCAGATAGTCGACGGCATTCTCACTCCCGTACTGGCAACGGTGAACCAGGCCCCCGGACTGTCCAGCGACCAGGCGCGCGCCTACCACGCCTGTACGACCAACGGTGTACGGATGGTCTGGGGTCCTCCGGGCACGGGTAAGACAACCGTGCTCGCGAGAGCCATCGACGACCTGCTCACCCGAGGAAAGCGGGTGCTGCTGGTCTCCGCGACGAACATCGCCGTCGACAACGCACTACTCGGCGTCGTCCTCGCCCGCGACCCGCCGGCCGGAGAACTGGTCAGAGTGGGCCCGCCCGCCCTCGCCAGGATCGCTCAGGACGACCGGGTCTCACTCCCCCGCCTCGTGCAGGCACGCCTGCGGACACTGACGGGCCAGCTGGCGGAACTGGAGCAGAAGATCCGCCAGCTCGAGGGTGATCCCGCGCTGGCGCGACTTCAGGAGCTGGACGAACGCCTCGACGGCTTCGAGCTCGTGGCTCACCGCGCCGCCCAGGCCCGCGTCGAGCGGGACCGTGCCCTCGCGGCGCGCACAGACCAGCTGAGCGCCGCCGAGTCGCGGCTGCGTGCTGCCGAGGGCGCGCGCGACGAGCTGCACGCCGCCTGGGTGCGCGCCTGCGACGAGCTGGGAGCGATCAGCGCGGTGAGTGAACGGCTGGCCGAGGCCAGCCGCCTTCGCGCGGAGACGGCCCGGTTGGATGCCCACGCCGTCGCGGCGGCCGGCTCCCTCCGGGCCGTGGGAAGACGGCTGACGTCCCTACGCGAACGACGCGCGGCACTTCCGGGCGGCACGCCACGAGCCTGGCTGCGTAACCGAGCCGAACAGGCCCGCCTCGGCGCGGCCGTGGCCGAAGCCGAACGTTCGCTCGCCGCCGCGACGTGGGAGCACGACGAGGCCCGGCGGCTGGCCGACGAGCACCGTGCGCTGGCAACGCCCCTGGCCGCCGAGCATGAGTCGGCCGCCGCGCCGGTCACGGCCGGCGAGGTCACCCGGCGGCAGGGCGCCGTGGCCGATGCCCGGAAGGCCCTCAGGCGGGCACAGGCCTCCCTTGATGCGGCCTACCAGGAGGTCGAACGGCTTCGGGCGGTTCGTGCCCAGATTCTGGCGCGCGCCGGGGCGTCCGACCGGGATCGAGCCGTCATCGAGGCCGCCGAGCGCGCGGGGCTTCCCGCCCTGGCGGACGAACGCGCGGTGCTGTCGAAGACAGCCGCGTCTGTGCGGGACGAGCGCAGTGCGCTCGAACGACGCTACGAGCAGGTCCTGGAAGCGCTGGAGAAGTCCCGAACCGAGACAGAGCCCGCGATCATCAGAAAGGCACGCCTCGTCGCGGCGACCCTTACCCGGTTCCGGATCCACTCGGCCGTCTACGACGGCCCGTATGACGCCGTGTTCGTGGACGAGGCGGCGGCCGCGCTGCTCCCCGACCTTCTGCTCGCCGCGGCGAAGGCCCAGGAGACCGTCGTCCTGCTCGGTGACTTCCGCCAACTTGGCCCCGTCCGGCCGACCGTGGACGAATCCGCGCCGCATGCCCCCTGGCTCTTGCAGGACTGCTTCGCGCTGGTGGGCGTGACCGAACCCGCGACCGCGCTGGCCATGCCGGGTTGCGTGGCCCTGCGGACCACGCGCCGCTTCGGCCCGCAGCTGGTCGAGCTGGCCAACAGGATCGCCTACGACGGGGTGCTCGTCGCCGGTCGGCCCGCGCCGGCCTCGGCCGACGACGCCCAGATCGTCCTCGTCGATACCGACGGCCTTGACGGCCTCGGACTCGACGAGCTCGGGCGGGTGCGCCTGCCGGCCGGCCAGGCCGGGCGATGGTGGCTGGCGGGCAGCCTTCTCGCCCGTGCACTCGCCGAGCATCATCGCGAGCGCGGCGAGAGCTCCGGAATCATCACCCCTTACCGTGCGCAGGCCCTCGCCACCGTCGACTACCTCGACGATGTTGGCTCGCTGGGCGGCGACCCGCCCGTCGAAGCGGGAACAGCCCACACGTTCCAGGGCCGAGAGTTCGACGTCGCCATCGTCGATCTGGTCGAGGACGGCGGCGTTCCGGGCTGGGCGGCCCGGGCGTCGCTGCGCTCCGCGCGGCCGATGGACCGTGAGGGGGCGAAGCTTCTCAACGTCGCCATCACCCGTGCTCGGCATCGGGCCTACCTGCTGGTGAGCCGGCGCGCGGTCGCCGCCGCGTACGCCCGTTCCACGCTCGGCGCGGTCGGGCAGCTGGTCCGCGACGGCACGATCCACGTTGTCCGTGCCGTCGACCTCCTCGGGCTCCCCGACCCGGACGGGAAGGACGCCCCGCCCACGGACCCGCTGGTCGGTGAACTGTGGGAGGCGTTCCAGGGGCACGTCGTCGTGGAGAGGATCTACGACGAAGCCGGCTACGTCACGGCGGTGCGGGACGCGATCCAGGACGCCAACCACTCGGTGTGGATCTGGTCGCCGTGGTTCGGAGCCCGCCAGGACGCGCTGGTGCCCCTGCTCGCCCGGGCCCGGGACCGTGGCGTGACGGTCACGGCCTTCGTCGTCGACGAGAAGGACTGGGTGCACCGGCGCCAGCGCGCCAGCAGCCGACACCAGGACCGCCGGCTCGGCGAGCTTGCCGGCGCCGTGAGCCGTCTCGTCCGCCTCCGCCAGATGCACCAGAAGATCGTCATCGTCGACGACGAGACCGTCTTCGTCGGCAGCTACAACACGCTCTCCAGCACCGGCCGCCGCGAGATCATGATTCGCCACCGGGGACGGCGGTTCGCCGCGCAGGTCCTCCGCCACGAACGCGCGGCCCAGCTCGCCGAGCCACCCTCCTGCCCTAAAGAGGGCGCCGTCATGGACGGGGCCCGATCCGCGAGGGCGCAGGGCGACGGCTGGCACTGGGTGTGCCCCGCGTGCGGCACGCAGCAACAGCTCCCCCGGGATGACAACGCCACGAGGAGGACGCCGCGCGGTGGCGCAGGCTCCAGCGCCTGACGGCGGGCGAGAACGCTCCGGCGGCGGGCATCATGAGACGCGTGCCGTCCTACCGCCTGTTCGGCCCGGTCGAGGTGGTCCGCGACGGGCGGCCGGTCGCGCTGGGCGGGCCCAAGCAGCGCGCCGTGCTTGCGGCGCTGCTGCTCGACGCGGGCCGGGTCGTCTCCGTCGACCGCCTGGCCGACGCCGTCTGGGGCGACGAACACCCGCCGAGCATGCTGTCCAGCCTGCACGCCCATATCTCCAACCTGCGCCGGCTGCTGCGGGACGACGAGCGGGCGACGTCGCCGATCGTGCGCCGCAACCCCGGCTATGTCGCGGACGTCGCCGCCGACGAGATCGACCTGCGGCTGTTCGAGCGGGAATGCGACCGGGCGCGCGCCGCGGCCGAGACCGGTGACTGGCCGGCGACCGTCGAGGCCACCGAGCGCGCCGCGGCGCTGCGGCGGGGACCGTTGCTCGCCGAGTTCGCCGACGAGCCGTGGGTGCTGGCGGCGGCGGCGTCCGTGGAGGAGCGGTGGGCGCAGTGCGAGCAGCACGCGATCACGGGCCTCCTCGGCGTCGGGCGGGTCACCGCCGCCGTCTCGCGGTCCCGTGAGCTGCTGCTCGCCACGCCGCTCGCCGAGCAGGCCTGCTGGCTGCGCATGGTCGCCCTCTATCGAGCGGGACGGGCCGCGGAGGCGCTCGACGTGTTCCGCGAGCAGGCCCGGCGGATGGACGAGGAGCTGGGCCTGGACGTCGGCCCGGCGCTGCGCGACCTGCAGGGCGCGATCCTGCGCCAGGATGGCGAGCTCGACGCGTGGCCCGCGACCCCGGTCTCGTCGGATCCGACCAGCCGCGCCGGCACCGCCGGTGTCGCCGGTGTCGGGCTGGCCGTCGCCACCAGCGGCATCGCTCCTGGCGCGGCCGGCGCCACCAACGCCGGCGCCACCAGTGCCCACGCCGACGCGACCGGCGGCACCATGACGGACCGGGCGCGGCCGCCATCGGTCGACGACGACCTGGTCGGCCGGGCCCGGGAGGTGGCGGCGCTGGAGTCCGCGCTCGCCGAGGCGATCGCCGGCCCCGGCCGCTGGATGGTCCTGACCGGCCCGGCCGGAATCGGCAAGAGCCGGCTCGCCGAGGAGGCCGCGGGCAGCTGGCAGCGGGCCGGCGGGGTCGTCTCGCGCACCGGATGCCCCGACGACGTGGTGCCGCCATGGTGGCCCCTGCGCCAGCTGCTGCGTGACCTTGGCGCCGATCCGGACGACCTGCTGACCCCGCCGGCCGGCGTCGACGCCGACGCGGCCCGGTTCGTCGTCTACGACCGGGTGGCCGACGCGCTGGCCGACGCCGCCGCGGCCCGGCCGTTGCTGGTCGTGGCCGAGGACGTGCACTGGGCGGATCCGGCGTCGCTGCGGCTGCTCACCCATCTCGCGGGCGCGGCGGCGTTCCCCGGCCTCGCCGTCGTCGCCACCGCCCGGGACGTCTCCGGGAACCCCGAGCTCGCCCGGCTGCTCGCCGCCGTGTCCCGCCGGCACGGCTCCCGGCGCCTCGCCGTCCCGCCGCTCACCGAAGCCGAGGTGACCGAGCTCGCCGGCCGGGTCAGCGGGCAGGCCCTCGACGCCGCCGAGGCGGCCCAGCTCACCGACCGGACCGGCGGCAACCCGTTCTTCGTCTGCGAGTACGCCCGGCTGCCCGCCGAGGAACGGGCCAGCGGCCAGGTGCCGGTGGCCGTGCGCTCGGTGCTCGGCCAGCGGCTCGCCGGGCTCGACCTGGCCGTCATGCAGGTGCTGCGGGCCGCCGCGGTCATCGGCGACACCCTCGACATCGACCTGCTCGGACGGGTCACCCGGCTCGACCGCGACGAGCTCGCAGACCTGCTGGACGAGGCCGCGGACGAGCATGTCATCGTTCAGGCCGCCGGCACCGGGCGGTACATGTTCGCGCACGCCCTGCTGCGGGACGAGGTCGTGGCCGGCATCTCCGGCCTGCGCCGCCAGCGGCTGCACCTGCGGGTCGCCGAGGCGCTCGGCCCGGCCGGGGGCGGCGAGGCGCTCTCCCGGCGGGCGGCGCATCTCGTCGCGGCCTGGCCGCTCGCCGACGCCGCCGACGTGTTCGACGCCTGCCGGGCGGCGGCGCTCGACGCGGAGCGCCGGTGGTACTCCGAGGCGGCGGCGCACTGGTGGGGACAGGCGCTCGACGCGCTCGACCAGACCACCGGCGGTCGCGGCAGTGGTTCCGGCGATGGTCCCGGCGTCGACCGGGACGAGGTCGTCGTCGCGCGGGTGGCGGCACTCGCCAGGGCCGGCCGCGGGCAGACCCTGCTCGACGTGGTCGACGCGGGCCTGCTCGACGCGGTGCGCCGCGGGCGGCTGGACTCGGCGGGCAGGCTCGCCGCCGCCCTGCTGCGCACCAGCGGCTCATGGCCGTGGCCCGCCTACGGCGACGACCCGGCGCCGCTGCTGGCCCGCCTCGCCGGCCTGGAGACGCTGGTCACCGCCGACCCGGTCGCCCGCGTCCGGGTGCTGGCCGCGCTCGCGGTCGGAAGCTGCTACGACCCGGACGGCTCGGTGCCCGACCTGCTCAGCCAGCGGGCGATCGACCTCGCCGAGCAGACCGGTGACGACGAGGCCCTGGCCGACGCCCTGCTCGGCCGGGCGCTGGCGTTCTCCGGAATCGCCGAGCGGGCCGCCGAATCCCTCGACCTGCTCGACCGGCTCGCCGCGGTGCCGCACGCCAGCGCCCAGCTCGATGAGGTGATCGCGCACGGCCTGCGATACCTGGCGAAGACGGCACTCGGGGACCCGACGGCGGCCGACCACGTGCGGCTCGGCGCCGTCGGCAGTGACCTGCTGCGGCTGCCGGCGAGCCGAGTGCAGTTCCGCTGGGCACAGGGCTCTCTCGCGCTGTGGCGCGACGACGACCTGACCGCCGCGGAGGCGACCTACCGGCACGCCTCCGAGCTGCACCGCGAGACGGAGCTGTACCAGAGCGGCGCCTACCAGGCTGCCCTGCTGACCCTGCGCTGGGAACAGGGCCGGCCGCACGAGCCGGACGAGACGTTGCCGGTCGACATGTCCGCCCCGTGGACCGCGGCGCTGGCCGCGATCACCCAGGGCGGTCCCGGCACAGACGAGCTGGTAGCGGCCGAGATCGCCCGGTTCGAGCCGGTCACCTGGACCACCCACGGCCGGCTGACCATGCTCGCGCATGCGGTGGCCGACCGCGGCCTGCGGGAGCAGGTGGAGATCCTGTCGGCCCGGCTGGCCCCCGTCGCGCACTGCGCCGCCAACATCGGGCAGTGCGGCATGGTGGGCCCCGTCGCCCTCGGCCTCGCGCGGCTCGCCGCCCTGGCCGACGACCTGCCGGCGGCGCGGGCCCACCTGCGCACCGCCGCGGAGCTCGCCGCCCGTACCCACGGCATCGGCTCGCTGCTGCGCTGCCGGCTGTTCGCCGCCCAGCTCGCGGCGCGGGCCGGCGGGCCGGTCGACGACGCGGAGCTGCGCGACGTGGCAGAACGCGCGGACCGGCGCGGCATGGCCGGTGTCGCCCGGGACGCACGGGCGCTGCTCACCGAGCTCGCCACCGCGCCCTGACCACACCACGCCCTCACCACACCACGCCCTCACCACACCGCGCCCTGACCGCACCGCGCACCGGGCGCCGCCGCGCGCTGGCCGCGCCGCGGCTAGCCGCGCCGCGCGCTGGCCGCGGCTATTAGTGGTGGTGTTCTGGTTCCTGGTGCGCGGCCCGCTGGCGTTCGCCCCCCTGGCTTGCCACCTTGGCCCGCCGCTGCCGCCACTTCCGCTGCGCCTTCTCCTTCTTCAGCGCGGGGTCGTACTTCGTGCCGGTCAGCGGGCCGTTCTCGCCGAGCTCGGCCGGGCCCATGGCCTTGATCAGCATGGCGCGGAAGAAGTTGACGTGCCGGTAGCCCTTTTCGTCGGTGTCGCGCGTCTCGTCGGTGTCGCTCGTCGCCACGTCCCTCTCCTCACCTGGTCGCCCGGCACCCAGCTCGCGTGCCTGTCTGACGCAGATCGCCCGCGGACGGGGGCGGTAAACCTCGCCGGCGCGGCGCCCGCCCGTGACCTGACGGACACCGGTGAGCAGGCGGGAACCGAACCACGAGGTGGCCGAAATTCGTTCGCGCGGCCAAAATCCCGCCGATACGGTTCCTGGGTGCTTGATGAGGATGGCTACTTTCCGGAGGCGGTCGCGGCCCGGTACGACGCCACGGAGGCATCTCGGTTCGCGCCGGAGGACGTCGATCCTGCCGTAGACGTCCTGGCCGAGCTTGCCGGCGATGGCCGCGCGTTGGAGTTCGGCGTCGGTACCGGACGCCTCGCCCTCCCCCTCGCCCGCCGGGGCGTACCGGTGCACGGCATCGACCTCTCCCGGGCGATGGTGGCCCAGTTGCGGGCGAAACCGGCCGGAGACACGGTCGACGTGACGATCGGCGACTTCGCGACGACGACCGTCGAGGGCTCGTTCACCGTCGCCTACCTGGTCTTCAACACGATCAAGAACGTGACGACGCAGGATGGCCAGGTCGAGGTCTTCCGCAACGCCGCCGCGCACCTCGAGCCGGGCGGCTGCTTCGTCGTCGAGGTCAACGTGCCAGCGCTGCGCAGCCTGCCGCCCGGGCAGAACGTCCTGCCGTGTGACGTCGGCTCGCAGAGCTGGTCCTACGACGTGTTCGACGTCGCCACCCAGCGGATGAGCTCCAACTACGTCGAGATCGTCGACGGCCGCGGCACGGTCCGCTCGATCCCGTTCCGCTACGTCTGGCCGGCGGAGCTCGACCTGATGGCCAGGCTTGCGGGGCTCCGTCTGCGCGATCGCTGGTCCACCTGGTCTGGAGCCCCCTTCACCAGCGAAAGCCGCCAGCACATCTCGATCTGGCAGAAGCCGACCGCGCCGTAGCCTCGCCCCCGGCCACGCTCGCCCGGGAGTACGCGACTGATTGATCACCGCTGTGTGCCGCCGTGGTCGCGACCTGATGGGGTCAGTCGCGGCAGGGTCAACGACAAATCCTGCCCATCCGCGCATATGAACGGGGCTGCCGCGCGATCGGCGCACGCTAGGATCCCTCGTGATCGTTCGCCGCCCGGTCGGCGGGAATGGCGAATTCGACGTCTCGGCGGGAGTCAAGGGCCCGTCAACGGGGGCAGCCATGACCAAAGCGCCGACCGGTCGGCGGTTTCTTCTATGCGTCGGCGTCGAACGCTACGCCCACCTTCCACACGGTGAACTCCCCGCCGTCGGGCAGGACGTCGCGAGAGTGACCCGGCTGTTCACTGACCTCGGCTATGAGGTGCCTCTGCCTGGCCTCGGGCAGTATTCGTCCGCGTCCCACGTGAAGGAGGTGCTGAGCCACTGGTGCCGGGACGCCGCGCTGGGCCCGGAAGACCTGGTCACCCTTTACTACGGCGGCCACGGCGTGACGGTCGACGGCGACCGGCACTACCTGCTGTGCTGGGACAGCCGGTCGGATGACCTCGCGGCGAGCGCGCTCGCCACCGAGGACCTGGTGCGGATCCTCACCGGCGGCCAGCTCGGCAACGTCCTCCTTCTGCTCGACGCCTGTTACGCAGGCGCTGGTGCCGCGGACGGCGCTACCCTCGCGCTCCAGTCCCTGAGCCGCCGGCTTTCCACGTCGAACGCGAGCACCGGAATGTGGTTCCTGTCGTCGGCCCGAGCCGCGGACCAGGCGGTAGACGGCGCGTTCGGTGCATTGCTGCCTCGCGCCGTCGACGCGGCGGCTGTGCGCGCCGGCCAGCGGCAGCGTTTCATCGACCTGGCCGAGCTGGTCGACACGATCAACACGCTGTTCCGCGAGCACGGCCTGGACCAACGGACGGAACTGGCGGCCGGGCTGGTAACCGGCCTTGCTCCGTTTCTACCGAACACCGGCTACCAGGAGACACTTCCGCCAGTTGGCACGGATCTCGAGACCCAACTGCTCGCCGCGAAGCGCGACCTCGTCGACCACTTCGGCCCACGCTCCCGCGGCGTCGAGTACGAATCCGAACGAGGACTGTACTTCCGAGGCCGCGAGAAATTGCTGCGCGAACTGGTCTCCTGGCTGACCGACGAGCAATCGGATGGCAAGGGACGCATCGTTACGGGCAATCCCGGATCGGGCAAGTCCGCAGTGCTCGGACGCGTCGTCGCAATGTCGGACCCGGTGTACCGGCGTTCGCTCGATCTCGACGACGTCGATCCCGAGCTGACGTTGCCGGCCGGCGTGGTCGACGTCGCCGTCCATGCCCGGCACAAGCGGCTCGAGGAGGTGGTGCAGCAGATCGGCACCCAACTGGGCGCGCCCGCCGACGGCACCAGCCGGCTGCTGCAGGAGGTGAGCCGGCGGGCACGCGAAGGGTGTGTCGTGGTCGTCGTCGACGCGCTCGACGAGGCAGGCTCCGGCACGTACTCCGACACCGCCGCGCGCAGAGAGCCCAGGCGCATCGCACGCGAGCTGCTGCGACCTCTGTCGGAGATTCCCGGCGTGCGGCTACTCGTCGGCACCCGACGTGACCTGCTAGGCGCGCTCGGGCCCACATTGCGAACGCTCGACATCGACAGGTCCGGATACCTGGGGGCGGACGACATCGCCGGTTACGTCCGGGCGGTGCTGCTCTCCGAGGACCAACCGGAGGTCTCGACGCCCTATCGCGGTCAGCGCGACCTCGCGGACGTCGTCGGGCAGGCCGTGGCCCAGCGCGCGGACGGTGTGTTCCTCGTGGCCCGGATGACGTCCCGCAGTCTGCGCTCCGCGCCGGTGCCCATCGACGTCACGGACCCGGACTGGGCGGACCGGCTGCCGACGGAGATCGGCGAGGCCTTCGACGACTACCTGGCCCGGTTCGGGCCGGACGAGGAGCGGGTGCGCCGCATGCTCGCCCCGCTGGCCTTCGCCGAGGGGCACGGCCTGCCGCGAGGAATCCTGTGGGCGCAGCTGGCGACCGTGTTCGCCGGATCGGTCTGCACGGACGAGGACATCGGCGCGTTGCTGCGGGAGGCCGCCGCCTACATCGCCGAGGTCGTCGACCCCGCCGGCCGCTCGGTGTACCGGCTGTACCACCAAGCGCTCGCCGAACACCTGCGGTCGGATCCGCGGTTCCCGCAGCGGGACGCGCAACGGCGCATCTCACGGTCGCTGGTGAGCGGGGTGCCGCCCCGAGCTGGCAACTCGGATGGTGTGACGGCATCCGACGACCACGCGGCTCGCCGCGACTGGTGGCGGGCCAGCGCCTATGTCCGCGAGCACCTGCCGACCCACGCGGCCGCGGGTGGCGTACTTGACCAGCTCGTCGAGGACCCTGGATTTCTGCTCGCGGTCGACCAGGGCACGCTGCTGCGGGCCTTCTCCTCGGTCCAGTCGGCGGCGGGACGGGCTGCCCGCAAGGCCTATGAGCAAACTGCGAACCGGCTACGGGAGACCGCACCGCTGCCCGAGCGAGCCGCATACCTGCAGCTGTCCGCTCGCCGCTGCGGTGCCGACGAACTCGCCGGGCTCCTCGAGCGGCTAGACGTCGACCTCCCATGGTCGACGCTGTGGACCTGGTGGTCGCCAACCGGTGTTCATCGGCAGATTAGCGGCCACACCGAGCCCATCACCGCCGTCGTCCTGGGAGACCTAGACGGTCAGCCGATCGTGGTCTCTGGGGATGCTGGCGGCAACGTGCGTGTCTGGGATCTTCTCAGCCTGGAGCCGCTGGGAGGTTCCTTCAAGGCCGACGACCGGCGCATCACTGCGCTCGCTCTGGGTGAGCTGGATGAATATTCGGTACTTCTCGTGGGCGGGGCAGAGGGCTGTGTCCGCATTCTCGATCTCTCGACGCGGGAGGAGATCCGCCCGCCGCTACGTGGACACACGAATGGCGTCACGGCGATCGCCGTCGGGTCATCCGACGGCGAGGCGATTGTCGCCACCGGCAGCCGGGATGGCGCAGCGTTGGTTTGGCGGCTGCGCGACGGCGCCCGGCTAGGGCCGCCGATCGTGGGGCACCGTAGCGTAGTCCACGCGGTCGCGCTGGGTCGGCTCGACGGCGCCGACGTGCTGTTGACCGGCGGCGCCGACAACCAGGTCAGGGTATGGCGGGTCGGTTCGGGTGAGGCGATCGGCCGGCCCTTCATCGGCCATTCGAACAGTGTCAACCAGGTTGGCGTCGGTCTATTGCAGGGCAGGCCGATCGTCGTGACAGGCAGCTCCGACGGCACCTGGGGACGGTGGGACATCGCCAGCGGGCAACAGATCGGCGAGCCGGTCGGCGCCCACCGGCGAGGGATTAAAGGCCTCGCGCTCGGCTACCTTCGCGGTCGCGCGATCGTCGTGACTTGCGGTGACACGGCGCGCATCTGGGACCTGGAATCCGGCCAGCCAATTGGGCAGCCGCTCGTCGGCCATTCGGGACCGGTTTTTGCCGTAGCGGTGCGCGATGCCGGCAGCCGGCCAGTGGTGGTCACCGGCGGCGACGACCGTGTCGTACGGATCTGGGACATCGCGGCCGAACAACCTCCGGACGAACACACCCAGACCGTCAGCGCCCTGCAGACCGGGAGCGTCGCAGGCAGGCCGGTCGTCGTAACGGGAAGTCGGGACACGACCGCACTGGTCTGGGACCTCCTAACCGGAGAGCCCGTGACGGCACCGCTGCGCGGCCATCGCCAGGACGTGACCGCCTTGGCGCTCGGTTACGCCCGGGGAACTGACGTTCTCGCCACTGGCAGCCCCGACTGTGAGGTGCGCGTCTGGGACCTGGTGACCCAGCGCCAACTTGGTCCGACGCTGGTCGGGCACAGCAACAGCATCTCCGCCCTGACGTTCGCGCAGGTGGCCGGCGAACAGGTGCTCCTGACAGGCAGCGTCGACGGCACGGTGAGGGTGTGGGAAGTGGGCACCGGCAGGGCTGTCGTAGAGCCGTTGACCGGGCTGAACGCGGACCTGGATTTCCTCATGGTCGCGGAGGCCGATGGTGGCACGGTCGTCATTGCGTCTAGCGTTACCGGATCGAGCTACCTGTGGAAGCTCGCTGCGGAGATCTCAGGCCATGCTCTTCCGAAAATCCCCGAGCACAGTCGAGTTCTAGCGGACGCGTGCCATGGTGGTACACCGATCCTGCTACTGACTGACCGAGCCAACAACCTGACGCTGTGGGACGTGGTTACCGGCACACCTGCCAGTCAGACCGCGCCCGGACCGGGTAGTGTTCTTAGTGCCCGCCTCGTTCACCACGAAGGACGTGAACTTGCGATCCTCCGATGCTTCGACCGGGCCGTCGTCTGGGACATCGCCGATGGCCGACAGGTCGGACGTCCGCTGATCGACACTCTCTATGACCGCCGCACCTGGGTTACAGCGATTTCCTCCCAGGGCCAACTAATAGGCGTGGTGACCCGATCACAGGGCGACCAGGTGCAGCCGTGGGACGTCGAGAGCGGCAGACCCACGACTTATAGGATCGGCAGCGGAGATATGAGCGTATCCGGTCTGCAGGTGTCATCGTACGGAAACTCCCGGAGGTTGGTTGGCGCCTTCGGCACAGATGTCGTTCGAATCTGGGATCTGGAAAGCGGAAATACATACCTATCGCCAATTCTGGCCTACTACGCGACAGGTGTGCACTTCTTTCCCGACGACGATCCGGAGTCGATTTTCGTGGCCGACATCAATGGATGCTGGATTCACAACATGAGGCACGTATCTGATCCCCGAAAGATCTTAGGAAGATTTCAAGGGATAGTCCTACTGACAGCAGACGGCAAGCCTGCGCTCGCCACCGGAGACGACGACAACATCGTTGTACTCGATCAGATCTCTGGAGCTAGACTTCGGTCTTTGACAGGTCATTCTGGAAGGATCATGGAGCTGGCCGCAGCGGTGGTCCAAGAGCGGTGCCTGCTGGCGAGCGCCGCCGGCGACGCGACCGCGCGGATCTGGGACGTTGAGTCTGGCGAGGCGATCGCGACGTTCGCGGGCCACGGCGGGGAAGTCAACACGGTCGCGTTCGGCCGACTCGCCGAGGCGGACGTCGTCGTAACGGGCGATGACGACGGCGCGGTCCGCATCTGGAACCTGGCGACGCGGGAGCAGGTCGGCCATTGCATGACCACGCATGCAAGCTGGATCAGCGCCGTCCGCTGCGTCGCCGACGGCCCCAACCTGCTGTGCGCCACTGGCAGCAACGATGGTCTTGTCCGAGTATGGGATGTCTCGGATAAGAGGCTGCTCGCCGAGATCACGATGGCGACCGTAGTCCGGGATCTCGCCATTACCTCGGATCGCCGCCTTCTTGTTGCAACCAACTCCGGGCTGGCTGCCTTCCACGTTCGCCAATGACGTTCGCTGTCCCCTAGCATCGAGCTCGCTCGCGGCTATCGCCTAGCCGCACGGATGGGATACTAAGGTTGATCGGGTCGATGCAAGTTCGCCAGTGCCATCAGTCCGGTCACGCCGAGCAACATCCGGGAGACCATCGAGGGTAACACTCAAGGGTCGGCTCTGATTCGTCAAACTGGCGCCGCAGATGAGATGTTACCTGCCCCGTGCCTGGCACCAGCGCCGCGCCATGAACAGGACGCGGTTACAAGAGGGCATCGCGGTTCGACAGTACCGTCACTGACCGAGATTCTATCGATCTGGGACCTTCGCCGCCGCGGCGCCGGCTACGGTTGACCCAAAGAGGTGAGTAAACACATACTCCGAACTCATGTCGTCTGCAGAGATCAGCGCCTCGGAAGGGCTCGCGCCGTTACTGGTGCCTGCCGACTGGGCCGAGGTCACACCCGCCTGGTTCACGGCGGTCCTGGCCGAGAGCTGTCCGGGCGCCGTGGTCGAGGACGTCGTCCTGGTGGCGCGGGATGACGGCACCAACCGCCGGGCGCGGTTCGACCTCACCTACGCCGCGGGCTCCGGCCCGGACCGGGTCTTCCTGAAGGCCGAGGGCGTCCATCGGGCGGTGCACGCCCGCAACGGCAACCTCTTCAACGAGCCGGACCTGTTCGCCTCGGGCGTCCCGCTTCCCGTGGACCACCCACGCTCCTACAAGGTGATCATCGACCGCCCCGGGCTGGACTACCTCATCGTCATGGAGGACGTGACCAGGCGGGGTGGCGACCCACGGGACTCGACCCGCCCGATGACGGTGGATCAGGTCGCGAACGGCCTGCGCGGCCTGGCCAGGCTTCACAGCCGGTACTGGGAGTTCTCCGCGGCCACCGAGCCGGACCTCGCCTGGGTCCAGACCTGGGCACCGACCGAGGGTTTCCAGGCCGGGCTGCGGACCTACACGCCGAGAGGCCTCGAACGCGGCGGCGACCGCCTCCCGGGCGCCGTGACCGCGCACGACGGCGACGCCCACGTCGACATCTGGGCCCGCTACGTCGCCACGCTGGACCGCGAGCCAGTCACCCTCCTGCACGCCGACGCCCACATCGGCAACACATACGTGCTGCCGGGCGACGAGGTCGGCTTCCTCGACTGGCAGGTCGTGCGCCGCGGCGCCTGGCCGCAGGACGTCGGCTACTTCCTCGTCGGCTCACTCACCGTCGAGGACCGCCGCGCCGCCGAGACGGATCTGATCAAGGAGTACCTGACGGCGCTCGACGTGCCGGACGCGACCCGCCCCGCCTTCGACGACGCCTGGCTCCAGTACCGGGCGTCCGCCGCCTACGGGCTGACGATCTGGCTGTCGACCCTCGGCACCGACGGCTACCAGAGCCAGGAGATCTCCCTGAACCTCGCCGAGCGCTATGCCGCCGCCTACGTCGAACTGGAGTCCGAATCGGCGCTGGCCGCCCTCGAACGGTGACCTTGGTCGGGCCGCCGGGATCACGGGCTCGGAGGATCCGCGGCGAAGGGGCTTGTGGCCGGTCTGGAGGGTCGGCCAGGCGCCGGGGCGCGCCGGTTGACGGACCGATTGGCCCGGACGGAAGGTAGCCGGGGCGAACGATGCCAGTCATCGGGCCGAAGGCGCGGCCCGTCGGCGACGCGTTGTGGACGGGAGTACACGTGGTGGATGGCCGAGGCGGTGGCGACGCGGACGTCATCGTCGTCGGGGCGGGACTTGCCGGGCTGGTGGCGACGGCGGAGCTCGCGGACGCCGGGCGGCGGGTGATCCTCGTCGAGCAGGAGAACGAGGCGAACCTCGGCGGCCAGGCGTTCTGGTCGCTGGGTGGCCTGTTCTTCGTCAACTCTCCCGAACAGCGCAGGCTCGGCGTGCGCGACTCGTTCGAGCTCGCCTGGCAGGACTGGCTTGGCACCGCCGGCTTCGACCGGGAGCGTGAGGACCACTGGCCCCGGCAGTGGGCGCGGGCCTACGTCGAGTGGGCCGCCGGCGAGAAGCGCGCCTGGCTGCACGCGATGGGTGTCCGCTGGTTCCCGATCGTCGGCTGGGCGGAACGCGGCGGCTACGGCGGCGACGGGCCGGGAAACTCGGTGCCGCGCTTCCACCTCACCTGGGGCACCGGCCCGGGTGTGGTCGAGCCGTTCGCCCGCCGGGTGCGGGCCGCGGCGGACGCGGGGCTCGTGACGTTCCGCTTCCGCCACCAGGTCGACGAGCTGACGCTCACTGCCGGGCAGGTCGACGGCGTGCGCGGCACCGTCCTGGAACCGAGTGACACCCCCCGGGGCGTCGCGTCGTCCCGCACGGGTGTCGGTGAGTTCGAGCTGCACGCCCAGGCCGTGATCGTCACGTCCGGTGGCATCGGCGGCAACCAGGAACTGGTGCGCGCCAACTGGCCGGCGCGCCTCGGCGAGCCGCCGAAGCACATGGTCACCGGGGTGCCGGCGCACGTCGACGGCCGGATGCTCGCCATCAGCGAGGCCGCCGGCGGCAGCATCGTCAACCGCGACCGGATGTGGCACTACACCGAGGGCATCACGAACTGGGACCCGATCTGGCCGAACCACGGCATCCGGATTCTTCCCGGCCCGTCGTCGCTCTGGTTCGACGCGACTGGCGCCCTGCTGCCCCCGCCGCTGTTCCCGGGCTTCGACACGCTCGGCACGCTCGCGCACATCCAGCGCACCGGCCACGACCACACCTGGTTCATCCTCACCCAGAAGATCATCGAGAAGGAGTTCGCGCTCTCCGGCTCCGAGCAGAACCCCGACATCACCGGCAAGGACATCCGCCTTCTGCTGCGGCGCCGTTTCGGCGAGGGCGCCCCCGGCCCGGTCGAGGCGTTCAAGAAGCACGGCGTCGACTTCGTCGTCCGTGACGACCTGCGTTCACTCGTCGACGGCATGAACGCGCTTACTCCGACCCCGCTGCTGAGTTACGAGGACATCGAGCGCCAGGTCCTCGCCCGCGACCGCGAGATGGCGAACCCCTACACCAAGGACCTGCAGATCGCCGCCCTGCGCGGGGCCCGCCGCTACCGGGGCGACAAGCTCATCCGCGTCGCCACGCCCCACCGGATCCTCGACCCGAAGGCCGGCCCGCTGATCGGCGTCAAGCTGCACCTGCTGACCCGCAAGACCCTCGGCGGCCTGGAAACGGACCTCGACGGCCGGGTGATGCGCCCCGACGGCCTCGAGCCGCTACCCGGCCTGTACGCCGCCGGCGAGGTCGCCGGTTTCGGCGGCGGTGGCGTCCACGGTTACCGCGCCCTCGAGGGCACCTTCCTCGGCGGCTGCCTCTTCTCGGGCCGCGCGGCCGGCCGAGCCGCGGCCGCCGCCACCGGCGGGTGAGCTCTGCGCCATTCCGCGTAAGGCGCCCGCAAGGCCCAGCTCATCCCGCGTCGGGCATCTCCGGCGTCCTCGGCTGGCCGTTTGGCCGATCGATTTTTCGCACCCATCCTCGGGCGCTTTCGATCAGACTTGTCCTTACAGCATTCTTGTCGAGTCCGAAGAGATCCACGCCGGGAATCTTCGCCAGCACCCCCGTCGGCTCGCACCCCCGAACACGGACAGGGACGAGGGTGCTCCACAGGTGGTCTGGATCCCGCTGCCATCCACGCTTCCACACCGAACCGAACGGGTCAGACTTCAGATAGGCGGGCGAGAGTACGGCGAGCCACCGCCTCGACAGCTTCATCACACCTGTCAGATCGTCGGTGTGGGCGTAGCTCGAATCGTCCAGATGGACCCGATACCCCTCCTCCGAAAGAATCCAGGCGATCCATTGAGCCCAGCTCTCGTCCTCCCGCACGGCTGAGATGAAGAAGTCGTAGCGCGCCAGCTCAAGAATCTTGCGGCGCCCCTGTGGCAGGGCTCCACTCCTGAGGCTGTCGTTGACCCCGCGCCAGAACTCCATCGACGACAAGGGCCGCTCCCAGGGATTCACCTGAGCCGGTGCGAGCAACGAGACATCGATCCCGGCGTCCCGGAGGAGCTGGGTCGCGCTCCCACGCCCATCGTAGATGTCCGCAAGCGTCGCCACCTCGGTGTCGGCGAGGGAGTCCACCAGCTCGGCGGCGGCCGCGCCGCCCGGGATTCCGAGCCAGGCGGAGCTCCTGAACTCCTTTACCTTCACCTCCACTTCCTGGTAGTCGTCCACCCTGACACCCTGCTCGCCATCGACAACCGCGCCCTTGAACATCTCCGGCGAGATGATCACGGCGAGGCCGATCGACGGGTTATCCTCGAGCGCATTCCTGACCGGACTGGATTCCAGCAGCCGCGAACATTCGTTCACCGCCAGCCCGGTCCAGCTGTCCGCGAAATAGACATCGCCGCAGTGCAGCGCGACGCGCAGCCTTATCCGGCCGTCACCGAAGCGGTAGCGGTTGTAATATTCGAGCTGGATGCCCATTTTACGGACGAGATCGGCCACGATGAAATCCTTGTGAACACCGGAGGTACGAAACGCGACGAAACCTCCGTCTCCGCGCTCCTGGCTCCGCGGGTTCGTGTGGTCGTCCTCCGCGATACGCGCCTTCCGGCATGCCTCCTCGACGATCTCGGGCCATGCCTTCTGGATTTCCTTCTGCACGTACGGATCGCGGTCGGTGAACCCGGCCACGTCCAGGCCCAGGACGACTACCGGCATACGCCGATCACCGCCCGGGCTGAACCAGGAGTCCGGAGCACCGCCCTGCCTAGACAACCACATCACCGAACTGGTAAGGCGGCCCCGGCCATCCGGTCGCCCGGTATGTCCGCGACCGTACTGAGAAGAAGGCAGGTTGCTGGCTGATGTATGAGCTGGCCACGATCGCCGACGTCACCCCCGCTGCCGCTCGCCATCACTGTCGAACCGATCTGGGCACGTATGGCCAGATCGGCCACCGAGCCTTGCTCAACCAACTGGCCGCGAACCTGACCTGGTCTTCCTGGCTCCACACCCGTCAGGTCTTCTAACTCGGGCCGGGGAAGGGTGGCGCGGTCGTCGGACGGTAGCGGCCGTCGACCGCACGGCGGATTTGCTCGACGAGATACTGTCTCGCCGCGTCCTCGCGAAGACCGACCAGGTCGATATAGCGGATACCGCGCAACAGGCCACCCGGTTCGCACGGCGCCACCCGCACCGGGATCAGTGTGCGTTCCAGACCGGCGGGATCGTCCAGCCACGCGTTCCCCCAGGCGGTCTGGACCTGCTTCGACGCGAGGTAGGCGGGTGACAGCACCGCGATCGTCCGCTTCGAGGACTCGAGCGCCTCGTTCAGCACCTCGACCGACCTGCTGCCCGCGAGCAGAGCCCAGGACTCAAGGCGCACGGTGTACCCCTCTTTGGTGAGGTACCAGGCGATCCAGGAGCCCCAGCCCTGGTCGTCCTCCGCGGCCGACACGAAGAAGTCCCGCATGGCGCTGTTCGGCCTGCTGGGCGTGCCGGGGTCCCTCCCCGCCTCGGCACCGGAGGCATCGACGCGCCGGCCCGCGGAGGCGTCGGGCGTAGGAGACGGTTCTTCAGTCTCCAGGCCGAAGCTGACTCCCAACTCGGGGATCGTCAGCCAGGCACGCTCCTGAAATTCCTTCACCGTCGCCTTCACCGCGCGGAAAGCCCGTATGTCGAGCCCGCGCCGGCCCTCCACGACCGCGGATCTGTACATCTCGTCGGACACGATGAGCCCGAGATCTGCGTTCGGGTACGCCTCCATCGCCTTCTTCAGGGGGGCGGCGTCGACAAGCCGGGCCGCGACGACGATCGGCGCGCCGGCCCAGCCGCCGCGGACGTCGGGAGCGACGTGTCCTTCGTGCAGGGCCACGCGCAGCCGGATCCGTCCATGGGCATCCCGGCCCTCCTGGTTGTACTCCCGGAGCGCGATCCTGAGCTCGTGGACGAAGTCCGCCGCAATGCGCTCCACCGGCACGACCGAGGGGATCAAGACGATGTAGCCGTCTCCTCGGTCCTGGTCCTGGACCTGCTCGGGAGGGATCCCAGCTCCTCTGACAGCGCTCCAGAGAAGCTGAGGCAGCGCCTTTCGCACCGCGCGCTGGACGGCCTCACCGCGGCCGCTGTACCCGACGACGTCCATTGCCACGACGGTGCCGTGAACCGATTCCCGCGACGCCCCGCCGAAGTCTCCGGCCTGCTTTGGTCCGGTGTTGCCGACCGACGCCCCGCGCGCCTCGTAGTACGCCCCGGGTGGCGGGAACATGCCATCCTGGCCGGCTCTCCGGAGTTCGGCCACCCGTCCGGGAAACAGAATGTTCGCCGGGTACAGCTCCGCTGCCCGGGTAAGAATCCTGAGACGCCCGCCGGCCAGCGCCCCGCGGTCGAGGATCTCGTCGACCGCCTGCCAGTACATCAGGGAACTCCTGACGTCAATAGGCAGGTCCAGCTCGTCCATTCCCACGTACAGGAGTAGCTGGTCGGCCGCCGTCCGATCGCGAAACACCTTCGCGAGCTCCCGGACCTCGTCCTTTTCGAGCTTCTCCGACATCCACGACCCCCGCCACGACGTGCCCGATGGCGCGATGCTACCGGGTCGCCCGCGCCTGTCTCGTTTCCATCGCCGAGCGGACAGGTCGCGCCGGGCCGATGCGGCGCGATCAGCCCAGCGGGTGGCCCGTGGTGGCGTCGACGTGGTCGGGGACTTCCTCGTGACGGTCACCGACGGTGGAGGTTCCCGTTGGTTCGAACATGAGGATCGATGCGCCGCCGGGCGAGGAGGGCTTGTGTTCGACGCCGCGCGGGACGACGAAAACGGCGCCCTTCCCCAGGACGACCTCGCGCTCCCCCGCCTCGCCGTCGGGCGCGGCGGCGCCGGGGCCGCGCAGGGCGATCCGCAGCTCTCCGTCGATCACCAGGAAGAACTCGTCGGTGTCGTCGTGGACATGCCAGATGTGCTCGCCGGCGACCTTGGCCACCCGCACGTCGTAGTCGTTGACCTGGGTGACGATGCGCGGGCTCCAGAGCTGCTCGAAACTCGCCAGCGCCGCCGCGAGCTCCACCGGACGGTTCGGTTCGGTCCCCATTTCCTCATCATCCCGCCTCCTCGCTTCGGGTCGCGCACCCGCGACATCGGCACAGTGAGCCCACCGCCCGCCGCCCGCCGCCCGCCGGCAGGTGGACGCCGGCCATCGACAGCTCTCCATGGCGCATAGAGCGCAGAGGTTGTCCGGAGCACTGCGGCCCGAAGCGGCACCGCCCGGGGTCGATCCCTCAGCCCCACCCACAGCCCGATGGCGGATCGTGTCGGATGAAAGTGCCCAGCGACACCCTCATCCGACACAGCCCAGCAAGGCACCGGCGATGTGTGTCGGGTCCGGGAGCCCATAGGCACGACCATCTGACACGGTTCGCCAGAGGCGGGTCGGAGAGGGGTCCGCGCGGCGGCCGACGCCGGACAGGCGGCAGGCAGGCAGGCACGACGGGCGGTTCGATGCGGAGGACCGATCACACGCAATGTGACGCGCAACACATCTCGGCCCCGATGTAGAGAATGCTGCGGCGGCTCCGACCGGAGGACGTCGGCGCCGGTAGACCGCGCCGGAACCCGAAGGGGAGATGCGACGATGAAGTACCTGGTGACGATCTACGGGTCCAAGGAGACGTGGGAGTCGATCCCGGCCGAGGAGTGGCCGGCGGCGATCGCGGCACAGGAGGCGTTCAACCGGAAGTACTTCGACTCCGGGGAGCTGATCGGCGCCTACGGCTCGGGCACGGAGGCCGAGGCGAAGGTCATCCGGGTGCGCGACGGCGTGCCCGCCGTGACCGACGGCCCGTACCTGGAGACGAAGGAGTTCATGGGCAGCTTCTACATCCTCGACGTCGCCGACGAGGCCCGCGCGGTCGAGATCGCCGCGGACCTGCCGTGGGCGTCGCACGAGGCGGTGGAGCTGGTCCCGCTCCCCCACGAGTCGCCGGCGCCCCAGCGCTGACGGCACCGGGGAGGCGGCGCGGTGGCGGACGAGACGGGACCGGCGACCAGCCAGGCCGGCGGCTCGGGTGGCCGGGCGGTGGGTGCCGGCGCCGCGGGCGACCCGGCCGTGGGCGACCCGGCCGTCGGTGACCTGCTGCGCACGCTCGCGCCGGGGGTGCTCGGTGGGCTGCTGCGCCGCTACCCGGGACAGTTCGACCTGTGCGAGGACGCCGTCCAGGAGGCGCTGCTGGCGGCGGCGACCGGCTGGCCGCGCGACGGGGTTCCGGACAACCCGCGCGGCTGGCTCGCCGCCGTGGCCGGCCGCCGGATGATCGACACGATCAGGGCCGAGGCGGCCCGGCGGCGCCGCGAGGAGGGGCTCGTCGTCGCGACCCCGGCGAGCGAGCTGGTCGCCGGGGCCGCCGACGCCGAGCGCCCGGCCGACCACGACGACTCGCTGCGGCTGCTTTTCCTGTGCTGCCACCCGGCGCTGTCCCCGCCCAGCCAGGTCGCGCTGACGCTGCGCGCCGTCGGCGGCCTGACGACCGCGCAGATCGCCACGGCTTTCCTCGTCCCCGAGGCGACGATGGCGCAGCGGATCAGCCGCGCCAAGCAGAGCGTGCGCGCCGCCGGGCCTGAGTTCCGGATGCCGGCGGCCGGCGCCGAGTTCGGTGACCGGCTGCGCGCCGTGCTGCACGTGCTTTACCTGATCTTCAACGAGGGCTACACGGCCTCCGAGGGGACCGACCTGACCAGGCCCGGCCTGTCCGACGAGGCGGTCCGGCTGACCCGCTGGCTTGCCCGGCTCCTGCCCGAGGGGGCCGCGGAGCACGCGGAGGTACAGGGGCTGCTCGCGCTGATGCTGCTCACCGACGCCCGCCGGCCGGCCCGCGCCGACGCGGACGGCCGGCTGGTGCCACTCGACCGGCAGGACCGTTCCCGCTGGGATCGGGCGCTGGTCGCCGAGGGTCTCGAGCTGCTCGAGAAGGCGCTGCCGGTGGGACCCGTCGGGGCATACCAGGTGCAGGCGGCGATCGCCGCGGTGCACGCCGAGGCGTCGGACACCGAGAGCACCGACTGGCCGCAGATCCTCGGGCTCTACGACGTGCTGGAGCAGATCGCGCCCAACCCGATGGCGGCGCTGAGCCGGGCGGTCGTGCTCGCCCAGGTGGCCGGGCCGTCGGCGGCGCTCGCGGTCGTCGACATGCTCGCCGATGCCGACCGGCGGATGTCGACCCATCACCGTCTGCTCGCCGTCCGCGCGCACCTGCGAGAGATGGCCGGCGACCACGCCGGCGCCGAGGCCGCCTTCCGCGCCGCAGCCCGCCGCACCGCCAGCGAGCCGGAACGCCGCTACCTCCTGGACAAGGCCGCGAGCCTGGGCGACGGCACGAGCCAGGACTTCGACGCGAGCCAAGAATCGGACGCGAACCAAGAATCGGACGCGAGCCACAACTCCGGCGCGAGCTAGGACTCCGACGCGAGCCGAGCCGATGGCGAGCCCGTCCGGGTCACTCCCGCCGCATCGTCACGGTCAGCGCATCTCCCGGACGAACCGTCATCCGGGCGCGCGCGAGGTCGTCGCTGACCGAGCCGACCATCTCGATCCGGATCGCCCCGGGGCTGGTCGGCTCCGCGCCGCCGCTTCGGTAGAACGCCGGGTCGGCCAGCAGCGCGCAGCCGGAGGGATCGGCGCCCACCGGCAGCTCGGCGTCGAGCACCAGACCGTAGACGTCGTGGGGATAAGCAGGGCCCGAATCGTCCAGCCAGGTCGCGGCCGACCCCCGGTAGTGGACAGGACAGCTTCCCGAGGTCTCCATGGCGGTGAACCGCTCCTGGCCGCCGACCATCCCGTCGTCGACGATCTGCAGGCCGAATTCGGCGCGGGGGGCGGCGCCGACGCCCCGCCATTTCCCAACCCAGGGCCACCGCGCCGCCCGCGCCGACGCCGGCGGGCTGCTCGTGGACAGGAGGGGGACGCCGTGCGCCGACGCGCCGGACCCGCTGTCCTCCGCGGCGCCGAGGTCACCCTCGGGCAGCTCGTTCACGGTGCCGAGCGCGATGAACACGACCAGCGCGGCGCCGAGCAGGCACAGCAGCGCCATGGCTACCCGGGAGGCGAGACGCCGCGGTGCCGACCGTGAGCCCGGGCGCCCCCGCCGGCGAGCCTTCGGAGCCTCCCCCGCCGGCGGCTGGGCGGGGATGATCCCGAGCGGCTCCGGCGCGGACGGCGGCCGCGAGGTCCTCAGCGGGCCCACCGGCGTCGTGGCGCCGGCGGCCGCGGCGCCGCCGCCTGGGATGGCGCCGCCGCCCGAGACAGTGGTCCCGGCCGTGGCCGGGACACCCGGCCGCGCGGGCGGCGCCGACACGACGGACGTGCCAGGAGCCAGCGCCAGCCACGGCGCGGTGGGCAGCGTGGACGGGGGTGTGACGGGTGTCGCGCGGGGTGCGCGAATGCCGGTCTGCTCGTCCAGGACACACCATGGGCAGTACGGCAGGCCCGACCGGAAGTGATGCGTCGGTACCCGCGGGCAGCCACGCAGGCCGGTGGCGAGCGCCAGGAGCGCGTCCTGCCACTGCGTCGCCGTCGGCCTGGGGTGCTGGCTGCCCGCGCCGGGGCCGAAGGCCTGGCCGAACATCGCCCGGGGGCCCGGCGGGAGGATGTCCGCCGGCGGCAGGTCCAGCGGCGGTCCGAGGTCGCGGTGCCCGCCCAGGGCGTACAGGCCCCGGCGGGCGAGCTCCAGCTGGCCCGGCGGCGCGCCGTCGCCGCGCCAGCGGCCCGTGTAGGGCCGGTGGCCACCCATCAGCAGCGCGAACAGGTGGACGGCGAGCGCGTACTCGTCGGCGGCGGCCGTCAGCGGTCGGCCGCGCTGCGCGAGCAGCTCCGCCGGCGTGACCTCGGGCCGCCCGACCGGGGACAGGTGCACGCCCGCGTCCGTGGTCACCTGCATCGCGTCGCAGTCGACGAGCGTGACCCGGCCGGTGGAGGTCACCCACACGGCGTCGTCGTGGAAGTCGCCGATGACGTAGCCGCGCGCGTGCAGCACGGCGGTCGCCGCGGCCAGCCGGGTGGCCGCCTCGAGGCGCACACCCCAGTCCTCGAACCAGCTGGGACGGAAGAGTCCAGCCGGGTCGACGAGCGTACGCATCGTGACCCCGACGGGAGGGGCGGCCATCGTGTAGCCCGCCAGCGCGCCGCTGCCGTCGACGACCAGGTCGCGGGGCCAGGCTAAGGCCTCGTACCCGCCCGTCGGCGACCCTGGGACAGGCTGCCCTGAGACAGGCTGCTCGGCGGCGGGCGGGCCGCCGACGAGTGGCTCGGCGGTCAGCGGCTCATCGGCGGTGGGCTCATCGGCGCGCGGCGCGCTCGACGGCGGCTCACCGGCCGGCAGACCCTCGGCGGGGGGCCCGGCGAGCGGTGGATGCTCGATCATCCAGGTCAGCTTGGCCCGCAGCTCGGTCGCCGAGCGGAACAGGTGGGCCGGGGCGAACACCTTGACGGCCGTGTCGGGGACGCCGTCACGCAGGTGCAGCTGACCCTGGCTGGCCACTCCCAGTGGGCGGCCGATGTGGATGCGCGCTCCATCGAGGCCGAACAGATCGGCCAGATCCACCGAGTCCTGCTCGTCGCCCATGGATTCCTCTCAAGCGCGCTCTGCCAGGATCCCACAAACCGGTTCGAGGCGGGCGCGCATGAGAGGAACCGGCTCAGTCGCGGTAGGCGTAGTCGTCGTAGCCCGCCGGAAAGACCTGGTAGCCGGCGTCCCGCAGGATCGCCCGCGCCTTCTCCAGCGAGTCGCCGAGGTGGCATGCCTCGTAGATCAGGTGACGGGGCGCCCAGGTCCTGGAGAAGTCGATCTGTTTGAGGATCTCATAGTCGTAACCCTCGGTGTCGATTTGCAGCAGATCGATGTGGTTGATCTGGTGCTTCGCCAGGAGGGTGTCCAGCCGCATGACCGGGACCGTGACCTCCTCGATCCGCTCGGCGATGTCCGGCATCAGGTTGGCCGACTCCAGGATCACGTCGCGGCGGAACGAGCTGAGACCAATCGCCCACACCGGGTCGCCGGGCTTCCAGGGGACGGTGTACATGGTCATCGAGCCGTTCTCGGTGCCGACCGCGGTCTGCTCGCAGGCGATGCCGGGGGTGTCGCGGTAGGTGTTCCGCAGCGCGGTGAACAGGTGCGGCAGCGGTTCGACGAGCACGCCACGCCAGCCGTAGCTGACGATGACGTCGTGCAGGGGGTCGCCCATCTCGCCGTCGTTGGCGCCGATCTGGACGACGGTCAGCGGATGGTCCGCCTGGTCGGCGATCCGCTTGACGATGGACACCGCGTCGATTCCGGGGCCGGCGGGGCCTCCCCAGAGGCCGGCCCACATGGTCAGCGGCATGCGAGCATTGGCCGGCGGGATCCGGCGGACCACGTTACGGGCAACCCAGCGAGGACTGGCCTTCACCATGCCCGCACGATAGGGGAACCGCTCGGACGTCGATGAACGGGGCGCTCCCGGCTCGCGATTCACCGCTGATCGGTCACTCCCCGCAGCACGTTCACATTCGGCGGGCTTTCCAGGATTCCGCGGCGCGCAGTGACTCCGTTGTCCGGCCACGACCCGGCGACCCGGCGTCGAGGTGGCGCTCCGGCGCAACGCGGACCGGTGGAGCGACGTCTCACCAGGCAGGCCACGGCGTGGTGGCGTCCGTCGCGGGTGCTGTCACGCTTCCGGCCCGCGCGCGACCCATCATGGTCCGACATTGATCTTCGCCGGCTTCATCACTGATAGTGATTACTGGCGGGGACCTGGAGCAGAACCGGGACGGAACGTGGAACCTCGCAGGCTGGAGCACTTCCTGGCGGTCGCCGAGGAGGGCGGCTTCACCAGGGCCGCCGCGCGACTGCACATGGTGCAGTCCGGCGTGTCGGCGTCGATCCGGTCGCTGGAGCGCGAGCTGGGCGTCGACCTGTTCGAGCGCACGACACAGCACGTCGAGCTCACCGAGGCCGGCCGGGCGCTGGTCCCCGAGGCGCGCCGGGTGCTGGGCGCGGTCCGCCAGGCGAGGCAGGTGGTCACCGAGGTACGCGAGGGCGCGCGCGGCACGTTCTCGCTGGGGATCCTGCACAGCCTCACCCCGGGCTCGGTGCTCGCGGCCCTGGCGGCCTTCCGCGCCGAGCACCCGTACGTCCAGGTCCAGCTGGCCACGCCCGACCCCGCGGCCGCCACGTCCCACGCCGCGATGGTCCGGGCCGGCGAGCTGGACCTGGCGGTGCTGATCACCACCGGGCCGGTGCGGGACCTGCGCCTGCACGCGCTGCACACGGGGACGGTCGCGCTCGCCTGCGCCGTCGACCACCCGCTCGCCGCCTCCGGCCGCGCCGCGCTCACCCTCGAGGAGGCCGCCGGGCTCGACCTCATCGAGTTCCCCACCGGCTGGGGCGTGCGCGCCGCCGTGGACAAGGCGTTCGCCGCCGCCGGCCTGGCCGAGCGGGGCACCCAGGTGGAGTTGAGCGACCTGGCGACCGTCGTCGACCTCGTCCGCTACCGGATCGGCTGCGCCTTCGTCCCCGCGTCGCTGGCCGAACGCACCCGCGACATCCGCTTCCTCGCCATCGAGCCACACCCGCCTCGCTACCAGGTGGTGATCGCCACTCGACCCGGCGGTCCCCCGTCCGCCACCGCCGCGCAGTTCCTCGACCGCTGCCTGCGCCTCGGCCGCGCGGCATAACCCACGCGGGCACGGCCCGGCAGGTGGGACCCGGCGGGCGCGGGCCAGCCGGGCTGGAGTCCTTCTCCGCTACCCGGGCCGTTCCGCGCTACCCAGGGGTATGGGGAGCCGTCACCGGCATCCCCATACCTCCTGCCCCCGCGGTCCCCCGTAATCCCCCGTGCTGACCATGATTCCAGCTCGGGCCCCCTCGTCGAGGGCGTGCCGGTATCTGTCCGGGAGCTGTCCCTCCCGACGTCCAGAACCGGCCGATGACGCGCGGACGACAGGGGGCGGCGATCCGCGCCGGGATATTTCGCGGTATCGTAATTCCCGTGAAAGAAGCGGGAGCGGCCCGGCCGTATCGGCAGCGGGAGCGCGCGGTGGCGGCGGAGGCCACCACCCAGCGGATCCTGACCGTAGGGCTCGAGCTGTTCACCGACCGGCCGATCGACCAGATCACCCTCGCCGCGGTCGCCGAACGGGCCGGTGTCGGACTGCAGACGGTGATCCGCCGGGTCGGCACCAAGGACGGGCTGGTGGCCGCCGTGAACGCATGGGTCGGGCCGATGATCGGCGCGGCCCGCGGCGCGCCGGACACCGCGGAACCGGCCGAGGTGGCCGCCCGCGTCGCCAGCCAGTACGAGCGGTGGGGCGCCGTCATCCGCAGGTCCCTGAGCCAGGAGGACATCTCACCCGCGGTCGCCGGGACCGCCACCGACGGCCGGCTCGCCCACCGGGCCTGGGTCGAGGCGGCGTTCCACGACCAGCTCGCCACCCGCCTCGCCGCCGCGGGGCCACCGGCGCGCGACGACCTGCTGGGCCGGCTGCTCGCCATCACCGGCGTCGAGTTCTGGCACGTCCTGCGCCAGGACGCCGGCCTGACGGTGGAGGCATCCCAGGCCGCGGTCGCGGACCTCATCGCCGCCTGCCTCGCCACGTCGACAGCGGCGACCGGCCGCCGCCCCTGAACCAACGCCGAACCACGCCCGAGCGTCCTCGTCGCGACGCGCGGACCATCCGTCACGTCCCACCTCGCCGGCCTCGGCCGGCGCCCACCCACACCAGCTGACCCGCGGCCCGCGTGGCCGCGTCCCACCCTGCCCTTCCCCCTGAACGGAGCCAGCGATGGCGCGCGTCCTCGTCCATGTCACCACCGCCCCCGGGCACCTCTTCCCGCTCGTCCCCGGCCTGCTGGAGCTGGGCCGCCGGGGCCACGACGTCCAGGTACGCGTCGGCGCGGAGCTCGTCGGCGTCGCCCGGGACGCCGGCCTCGACGCCGTCCCCACCGATCCGCGGATCGACGCGATCCCGGTCGCGACGCCCGCCGAGGAGACGGGTCCGAACGGTCTGCGACGGGCACTGGGCGGGCTGATGGCGCGGGGCCCCGCCGAGCGCGCAGACCTCACCGCGGCCATCGAGACCTTCAACCCGGACGTCGTCCTCGTCGACATCAACGCCTACGGCGCCGCCGTCGCCGCCGAGGCGGCGGCCCGCGCGGGTGGGCCGCGCTGGGCGACCACGCTGCCGTCACTGCTGCCGCTGCGCGGGGCGGGCATTCCGCCCTACGGGCTCGGCCTCGCCCCGGCCCGCGGCCCGCTCGGCCGGCTGCGCGACCGGGCGCTGTGGCCGGTGGTGATCCGCCAGTTCGGGAAGGCGATGCTTCCGCCGCTCAACCTGATGCGAGCCGAAGCCGGGCTCGCGCCGCTGGCCAGCCCGTTCGACCATGTGCTCACGTCCGACCGGCTGCTGGTACTCACCGGCGACCCGCTCGAGTACCCGAGGGCCGACCTGCCGGAGTCCGTGCGCTTCGTTGGCGCCCAGCAGTGGGACCCGCCGGCCGAGACGCCGGACTGGCTGGCCGAGCCGGGCGCCCCCTGGGTGCTGGTGACGACGTCGACCGACTACCAGGGCGACGAGCGGCTCGCCGAGGTCGCCGTCGAGGCGCTGCGCGGCGAGCTGGTAGGGGTGCTGGTCACCCTCGGCGGGGCGTACGACACGGCGCGGCTGGAGTCCGCCGGCAACGTGCGGGTGGAGCGGTTCGTGCCGCACGGGCCGGTGCTCGCGCACGCGGCCGCGGTCGTCTGCCACGGCGGCATGGGGATCACACAGAAGGCGATCGCCGCCGGCGTGCCCGTCGTCGCGGTGCCGTTCGGCCGCGACCAGCCGGAGGTCGCGCGCCGGGTCGCCGAGGCCGGCGCCGGCCTGGTGCTGCCCGCCAAGCGGCTCACCGCCGACCGGCGTGCGCGCGGCCGTCCACGCGGCGATCGAGGCCGCGCCCGCGGCCCGGGCCGCGGCCGAGCGGATGCGCGCGAACGGCGGCCCCGACCGCCTCGCCGACGCCGTCGAGGAGCTCGCCGCTCCCTGCCCGGCCCCGCTTACAGGCGCGGCCCGCTGACCCGCGTCCGCCCCTCCGGCCGGCAGCGCAGGGCAGGGACTACTCGGTGACCAGGCAGAACGGGTGGCCGGCGGGGTCGGCGAATACGCGGAAACTGTCCGGGGACTGGTCCCTGGACAGCAGCGTCGCGCCGAGCTCCAGCACCCGCCGCTCGCCCTCGTCGAGGTCGTCGACCTCGATGTCCAGGTGCATCTGCTGCGGGCGGGCCGGGTCCGGCCAGCTCGGCGGGACGTGGTCGGGCGCGAGCTGGAAGTCCAGGCGGGCGCCGGCCGGGCCGCCGAGCACCACCCAGTCCGCCTCGATCTTGGTGACCGACAGGCCCAGCAGCGCACCGTAGAACTCGGCGAGCGCGAGCGGGTCGGGGCAGTCCAGGACCATCGTCTGCAGCTTCCCGATCATGATCCTCCCGTCGTGAGACCGGTGGGTTGAGGACGCAGGCCAGGGACGCGGCGGGTTGTCTTCGCGGCGGCGAGCAGCTCGCTGACCTTCTCGGTGAGCACCGCCGGCGAGCACGGCTTCTCCACGTGGGCGACGCCGTGCGACGCGACGGGCGTCGGGTTGATCATGCCCCGGTGGTAGGCGGACACATACAGCACCGGCAGGCCGGGGCGGGACGCGCGCAGCAGGTCGGCGAGCTGGCGGCCGTTCATCCTCGGCATCATCACGTCGGTGACCAGGATGTCGAGGGCGGGCGCGTTCTCGGCGAGCTCGAGCGCCTCCGGGCCGTCGGCGGCGGTCAGCACGTCATAGCCCGCCATGAGCAGGATCCGCTCGGTCAGCCGGCGCACCTGCCCGTCGTCCTCGACCAGCAGTACCGTCCCGCGCCCGCCGGAGATCTCGTCGGTGTCCCGCCGGGGGCTGGCCGCGTTCGGCGCCGACGACGTGGCCGGCAGGTAGACCCGCACGACGGTGCCGACGCCGCGCACCGAGTCGACGAGCACCTGGCCGCCCGCCTGGCGGACGATGCCGTAGACGGTCGACAGGCCCAGCCCGGTGCCCTGGCCGGCCTCCTTCGTCGAGACGAACGGCTCGAAGATGAGGCCGCGGATCTCCTCCGGGATGCCGACGCCGGTGTCCGCGACGGTGAGCAGCACATGCTCCGCCAGGCCGCCACTCGCGCCGTCGACGCCGATGCCGGCCGGCGCGTGCGTGGCCGGCGTGAGCAGGGCGCGCGCCGTGCTGATCGTGAGCTGGCCGCCGTCGGGCATCGCGTCCCGGCTGTTCACCGCCAGGTTGATGAGCACCTGCTCGAGCTGGCCGCGGTCGGCCCAGACGATCGCGTTCTGGGCCTCGGCCCGCACGACGATCTGGATGTTCTCCCGGATCAGCCTGCGAAGCATGTCCTCGACGCCGCCCACGAGCTCGTTGACGTCGACGGCCTGCGGCTGGATCGCCTGGGTGCGGGAGAACGCGAGCAGCTGGCGGGTGAGCGCCGAGGCGCGCGCGGCCGCGTCCCGGATCGCGACGACGTCGCGGCGGACCGGCCCCTCGACCTCGCCGAGCAGAAGGGCGGCGTAACCGTCGATCACGGTGAGCAGGTTGTTGAAGTCGTGCGCCACGCCGCCGGCGAGCTGGCCGACCGCGTCCAGCCGCTGCGACTGCCGCAGCTGTGCCTCCACGTTGCGCCGCTCGGTCACGTCGGCGACCATCGCGAGCGCCCCGCCGAAGCTGTCCGAGGGCGTCGCGCCCCCCGGGCCGTGGCCGTCCGCCGGCGGGAGGGCGGCGCGTTGCGTCCCGGCCGGTCCGGTCTCGCTGTCGGCGCGGGCGGTGAGCGCGATCTGCGCGTGCACCCTGTGGCCACGGCCGTCACCCGGCGAGCCGCCGGCGGGGGCGAGCTCGACCTCGATGCGCTGGGTGCCGCGTTCACGAACCGCCGCCAGCGCGGCCAGCAGCGGCCCCCGGTGGCTGGGCAGCACCAGGTCGGCGAACGTCATGCCGTACACCTCGCGCGGCGTATGACCGACGAGAGCGGCGAACTGGGCGTTGGAGTAGTCGATGGCGCCGGTGGCGTCGATGAGGACGACGCCCTCACTGGTGGTCTCCACAATTCCGCGGTATCGCTGTTCGGACAGCCGCAGCTTGCGTTCCGCGGTCTGGCGCAGCCGCAGGTCCTCGAACACGGCCGCGCCGCGGACAAGCGCCGGGAAACGTCCACGCAGTGACCAGTACCAGATACCGACGAACGCCGTGACCACGTCCCAGACGGCGCTGGCAAGCCCGAGGCCGCCCAGCTCGCCGCCGTGTATGTGGAAGGCCCCTGCCGACGGGTTCGCGGCGACGCTGAAGTACAACACGGCATGCAGGCCGTGCCCGACCGCGCAGGTGAAGAAGATCGCGGCAGTTGCAGTACCCAGCTTGTTGTTGCGCCACTGGCGCGATTTCCAGAGGCCGCGCGCGATCGTCAGCGAGATCGCCAAGTAGGTCGACAAGATGACGGTGTTCGCGAACGCCGCGACCTGGCCGGTCATAGCGAATATTCCGTCGGCATGACGACTATCCTGCCCCTAGTGGCACCCTTCCAGGAAGAACACGATATTCGAAAGCTGTCGGTATCACCCGGGATCGCCGGCTCCGACACGCCGGGGCACGGGTAGCACGGGAGACCCGGCCTACACGTGGGACACGGCCGGCACTCCCCCCTCAGGCCTGGTCTGGGATCGGTGCCGGCAGGGCACAGGGGGCCGCCCACGCGACGCGGGTCCCGACGCCGTCGGGGCCGGGACCGATCTCGAACGAGCCGTGCAGCTCCTCGGCGCGGCTGCGCATGTTCGCGAGCCCACTGTGCCGGCTCGGCTCGCCGATTCCGACCCCGTCGTCGACGATCTCGGCGCTGACCCAGCCGGCCGCGACGGTCACCGTGACCGACGCCCCCCGGCACTGGGCATGCCTGGCCGCGTTCGACAGGCCCTCCCGCACCACGGCGAACAGGTGGTCGGCGACGGCCGGGTCGACGGCGCTGTCCAGCGGGCCGTCCACGAGCAGGTGCGGCTCGAAGCCGAATGCCCTGGTCGTCTCGTCGACGATGCCGCGCAGGGCCGTCCGCAGGCCCGCGCCGCCGACCGCCGACCGGCCTCGCAGTTCGAACACCGTCTGGCGGATCTCGCGGATCGTCGAGTCCAGGTCGTCGACGTAGGTCGCCAGCCGCTTCGCCCGGTTCGGCTGGTCCTCCGCCTCGGCCAGCCCCTGCAGGCCGAGCGCGACGGCGAACAGCCGCTGCATGACGTGGTCGTGCAGGTCGCGGGCGATGCGGTCGCGGTCCTCGAGCACCGTCAGCCGGTTCTGCGCCGCACGCGACTCGGCGAGCTGCAGGGCGATCGCGACGTGCCCGGCGAACGCGGCCGCCATCTCCAGGTCCGCGTCGGTGAACGGCTCCGCGCCCCGGCCGCGCCCGAGGATGACCGCGCCCGCGCTGGTACGCGAGGTGATCAACGGGACGACCATCACCGGGCCGAGGTCGGGCTCGCCAGCGAGCAGCTCGGCGATCTCGGCCGGCGCCTCCGCGGCGAACAGCGGCGCGTGCTCGCGGATCGACCGCCCGGCCAGCGACTCGTCGACGGCGAGTACCCCACCCGCCAGCCGCGCCGCCCCGGCGCCGGCGGCGATGTCCAGGCGCAGGTGCCCCGCGTCGTGCGCGCCGAGCGCCAGCGCGGCCGTGTCCGCCCGGGCGACCTCGCGCGCGCGCCGCACGATCAGCTCCAGCGGCCGGTCACCGTCGCCGAGCAGGTGCCGGGTGATGTCGGCGGACGCCTGCAGCCACTGCTCACGGTGCTGCGCCTGGCCGAAGAGCCGGGCGTTGTCGATCGCGACGGCGGCGCTCGCGGCGAGCGCCAGCACCAGCTCCTCGTCCTCCGCGGTGAACGCCCGCCCACCGCGCTTCTCGGTCAGATACAGATTGCCGAACACCTCGCCGCGCACCCGGATCGGCACACCGAGGAAGGTGCGCATCGTCGGATGGCCGGGCGGGAAGCCGACCGCGCCGGGATGATCCGCGATGTTCTCCAGGCGTACCGGCCGCGGGTCGTGGATCAGGGCGCCGAGCACGCCCTCGCCGCGCGGCAGGTGCCCGATCTCGGCCACCAGCCGAGGGTCGATGCCGACGTGGATGAACTGCTCCAACGCGTCGGCGCCCTTCGCGGTCACGCCCAGGGCGCCATACCTGGCGTCGACCAGCTCGCAGGCGGCCTCGACGATCCGGCGCAGCACCACGTCGAGGCTGAGGTCGGAGGCCACGGTCCTGGTCGCGCGTAGCAGCCCGCGCAGCCGGCCCTGCGTGGCCATGACGTCCTGCGCCCGGTCGACGAGCTGCAGCAGCAGCTCGTCGAGCTCGAGCCGGGCGACGCCGGGGAACTCCAGTTCCTCACCCGGCCGCTCCTCGCTCGGCGGCTCGGATTGCCGAGCCCCGACACGCTGCGCCGGCGCGGCACCGCCAGGCGCCGGCCGGGCGGTCGGATCGGGTCCCATGTCCCCGACACCGTAGCCGATGCCCCCCTGGAGGTGGGGGTCAGTCAGCGCTGCTCGCATCACTTTCCCGGTGGTCGGCCGGCCAGGTCAGGCCGCGCCGCGGGACCGGGACCGGCGCGGGCGGGGCAGACGCGGGACGGGCGGGGACGGGGCAGCCACAGGGTGGGGCTGGCTAGCGCAGGCGGCGGCGGGCCATCGCGGCCGACTCGGTGGGCGGGGCGGTCGTGTGGATCACCGTCGCCGTCGGCCACGGGTCCGCGCGGGCCGCCATCGCGGCGTGCACCGCCGCCGTCGCGTCGGAGGCGTCCCGCCCGCCGGCCGCCCGCCGGGCGATCCTGGCGGCCGCCACCTCGGGCGCGGTCACGCAGCGCAGCTCGACGAGGTCGACCGCCGCGGCGGTGGCGAGCCGCGCCGCGGCGGCCCTGGCGGCGGCCGACGACCACGAGGCGTCCAGCAGCACGTTCTCGCCGTGCGCGAGCGCGTGCCCGGCGCGACGCAGCAGCTCGGCGTAGACGGCCTCGGTCGCCGCCGGCGCGTAGATCCCGGCGTTCATGCCCGGGTTGAGCTCCGCCGGCGCCGGCGCGTCCACCGGCAGGCCGGCGAGCTCCTTGCGCACCACGTCCGAGCGCAGCAGCGCCCAGCCGTCCTCGGCCTCGGCCAGCTGGCCGGCGAGCGTCGACTTCCCGGTGCCCGGCAGGCCACCCACCAGCACCAGGCGTACCCGGCCGCGGCGCAGGTGGTCGAGCGTGAGCGCGGCCAGCCGACGGGCGAGGTCGGCGGCGTCCCCGTCCCCCTGCCCGGACCGCACGCAGGTCACCTTGGCGCGGACGAACGCCCGGTAGGCGATGTAGAGGTGCTCCAGCGACGGCGGGTGCGTCTCGCCGGAGAACTCCCGGTACCAGCCGACGAACCGCTCGGCCTCCTCGCGCGCGCCGAGCCGTTCCAGGTCCATCGCGAGGAACGCCACGTCGCCGAGCACGTCGCCGACCCGAAGCCGCTGGTCGAACTCGATGCAGTCGAGGATGCGCGGGCCATCCGGCAGGCAGAAGATGTCGTCGGCCTGCAGGTCGCCGTGCCCGTCGCGGACCCGGCCGGTGCGGATCCGCTCCGCCAGCAGCGGCGCCCGCCCGGCCAGGTAGCGGCCCGAGAGCTGGTCGATCTCGTCGATGACCTGGCCGTCCAGGATGCCGTCCCGGAAGGGCGCTACTCCCTCGACGCCCTCGCGCCACAGGCCCGCGAGCGTGTCGAGGCTCCCCGCCGCCTCGATCTGCGGCGACGTCGCGCAGGCGGCGTGGAAGGCGGCGAGCCGGCGCGCGACCGCCCGCAGCGCCTCGTCGAGGGGCTGACCGCGCCGGACCAGCGTGGACAGCCGGCGTCGCTCGGGTAGCCGGCGCATCACCACGGCGTGGTCGACGAGCCGGCCCTCGCCGTCGCGCAGATCGGCGACGCCGAGGTAGACGTCGGGGGCGAGGCGCCGGTTGAGCGCGACCTCGTCCTCGCAGGCGGCCAGCCGGGCCTCGCGGGTACGGAAGTCGAGGAACCCTAGGTCGAGAGGCTTCTTGACCTTGTAGACCAGGTCAACGGCGAAGGTGAGCGTCGCGCTGTGCGTCTCGGTCGTCTCGCCGCGCGGTACGGCGTCCACGTCCCATCGGCCGCGGCTGGGGCCCGCGGCCCGTTCCCGTTCGGGCCGCCCTGACCGCCCGGGCCGGCCGGCTCCTGCGGGACCCGGGCCGCGCGCGGCCGCGGGGGCGGTGACGGTGTCGTGCCCGGGCATCGGGCCTCCTCGGCGCGGTCTGGTTGCGGCCCGTCCAGCATCGCCGTCGCCAGGGGTGCTGTCGGGGCGCCGGACGTAGCCGGCGGCGGGGCCGTTCGGACCGCCGTCCGGCGGCGTTTGGCGTGTCCGGCTCGGGACGGTTGGACCCATCGGAGACTCCTGCCCACGCGCGCACCGCCGCGAAACGGGCAACCCGGCATCGTCCTGGCCGGTTTCGCCCGGCGGACGGAGGGAGGTGGTGGGTGCGCGGGAGGGCGCGCCGTCAGCCGCGGGAGCCGGCGCCGAGCCGGGTCGCGAAGACGGCGGCCTGGGTGCGGCTGGTCAGGCCGAGCTTGACCAGGATCGAGGAGACGTAGTTCTTGACGGTCTTCTCGGACAGGTGGATCCGGCCGGCGATCTGCCGGTTCGTCAGGCCCTCGGCGACCAGCCGCAGGATCTCACGCTCCCGGACCCCCAACGTGGCCAGCTTCGGGTCCCCCGTCGACCCCTCCCGCAGACGGGTAAGGACCCTCTGCGTGACCGCCGGGTCGAGCAACGACCGGCCCGCGGCGATCTCACGGATCCCACCGACGAGATCTGTCCCCCTGATCTGCTTGAGCAGGTAACCCGCCGCACCAGCCATGATCGCGGAGAACAGGGCGTCGTCGTCGTCATACGACGTCAGGATCAGACAACCGATCTCCGGATGCGCCGAACGGATCTCACGGCACACATCGATACCGCTGCCGTCCCCCAACCGGGCATCCAGCACGGCCACATCCGGCGACACCGCCGGAATCCGCCGCAACGCCTCCTCCGCCGTGGACGCCTCACCCACCACCCGCAGATCACCCGCGTCCTCGAGCATCTCCCGGATACCACGCCGAACGATCTCGTGATCATCCAGGAGGAACACCCGCACATCGCTCATGATCAAAACCATACGCGCGGACGACGCCGCGCAGGTGACGCGCTTGGTCGGTCGGCGTCGGTCGGTACGGACCGCGCGGCCGGGACCTTAGTCCCGACCGGCGGCTGATGGCTGACGGTAGGACCCACCCTCCCGCCGACCGCCCAACACTCGGCCGGGCGGCCGGGCCAGTCGGGCGGTCGGACGGCGGATGCGTGGCTGTTCGGGTCGCTGACGCGCGGAGGCGTCAGCGGGTGACGGGCCGCGCTGGCCAGGTGGACGTCTCGTGGCTGGTCATCCAGGCGATGTCGTCGGACCGGACACCGAGCCGGCTGGCGATCTCGGTCACGTCCGTGCCCTCGCGCAGCGCCGCGCGCAGGGCGTCCGCCCGCAGCTGGCGCAGCTGCGTGGGCCGTGGATGGTTGCGCCAGATCAGCTCGTTCGCGTGGGCTGCCCGGTCCACGGAATCCTCGATAGAAGCAATTTCTTCGCAGGTCGGCACAGGCCCATGGTGGACGGAACAAGCCCGGACGACAACAGGGAGATGGCTAGATTCGGGCCACTACCTGGCTAAGAGCCGGGCACTTTGGTGGCGGTGGCGCCGGGAACCGGGCCGGCGAGGCCGTGGCGCAGGAGACTCGCCAACTCGGCGTAGGCGTCCGCGTCCGACAGGCCGGTGGCGGCGGTGATGTCGCCGCGCTGGATCGCCGACATCACCGTCGTCGCCGCCTGGCCGACGAAGGCCGCGTCGACCCCGCGGAACACCCCGGCCTCGACACCCGCGGCCACCAGCTCGCGGATCCGGCGGGCGGCGATGCGGGTGTTGCGCTCGTACTCGGCGCGGGTCGCCGGGTTCGCCGCCAGGTCACGGCGAAACGCCGACGAGGCGGGCCGGAGCTCGCGGGCGACGCCGCCCAGGTAGGCGCCCACGGTCTCGGCGGGGCTCGCCGCGGCCACGGCGGCGACGTCGTTCTCGATCCGCTCGGCAGCGGCGCGGAAGAAATGCCGGGCGACCGCCACCGCGAGCTGCTCCTTGCTGTGCGCGAGCGCGTAGAGCGTGCTCTTCGAACAGCGCAGCCGGGCGGCCAGGTCCGCCAGGGTGAACTGGGCGAACCCCTCCGTCAGGAAGATCCCCAGCAGGGCGTCGAACAGGTCCGCCTGCCGCGACGTCCGCGCCGGAGCCATGCCTGGTGTGGACATCGGCGCCGGGTCAGCGGCCAGGTCGTCCACGCCGGGAGCCGGCCGCGCGCTCATGACCGGAAGACTGTCGTCGGCGGCGACATGGCCGCGGCCGCCGCCGGACCGGCGGCGCGGCGCGGCCAGGCGGCACGAATCTCCGGAGCTTTCCCGCGTGGCCACATCCTGTCCACGTTACGGGGATCGCGGCCGCGCGCCCGCCCGACAGGCCGCGGGCCGGGCGCCCCCCCGCCGGGCGCACGCTGCACAGGCCTCCGGTCAGGGGCCAGACAGCTGGGGGGCGATCACGAGGAGCTCGGCGGCGAGGGCGTCGTCGCCGAAGATCTCGGCGTCCAGGCGGGCCGGATGCACGCGGTCCGCGACCAACAGGCAGAACTCGACGGTGTCGAGGGTCAGCTCGGCCTCGGGCCGGTCAGCCGTGGGCAGGTCGGCGGCGCCCTCGCCGCCGACCTGGACCAGCCAGGAGCCGCCACCCGGGCCCGTGAGCGTCAGGCGCACGGTGCCGGCGGGGGCGGTGGCCGCGCGCGGAGGCAGGGTGCTCAGAAGCCTGGCCGCGAGGTCCGCCATCGCGCCGAGGCTGTCGACGGGCGGTGCGGGTACCCGCATGCCCACCGCGGCGGCGATGTCGCGGGCGTGTACCCAGGTCTCGAAAGCTCGGGCGGTCAGCTGGTCCGCGACCGGCAGCCGGACACCGTCGACCTCGACGTGGCGCGAGGCGAGTTCCGGCTCGGCGTTCAGCCTCGCCGCGATCGCCTCGACGTCGTGGCGCCACAGCGCCTGGACGCGCTCGCGCGGCCAGCCGGTGACCCAGGCGAGCAGCCGCTCGGTGTGGCCGACCAGGCCCACGGCCGAGCCAGGCGGGGGTTCGACCGCGACGCCGAGGGCCGTCGCGAGCAGGGCGTTGCCGGCGGCGAGGTGCGCGACCAGGTCGCCCACCCGCCAGGTCAGCACGGGGCTGGGCCCGCGCAGCGCGTCATCGCCCACCTCGGCCAGCACCGACTCGAGGATGCCGGCCGCGGCGGCGAAGGGAGCGGCGAACGCGGGCACCCGCGGTGCCGGGCGCCGACGCGCGCGGGCCGGCGCCCGCAGCCGGGCCGGCACGGGGGCATCGGGAAGCTCGCCGACGTCGCCCAGGGCGAGCAACAGGTCGTCGACCTCCCGCCACTCGGCCTCAGCCGTGATCGAGGCCAAGGCGTCCGCGCACGTCGGGCAGGCGGAGGTGTGCCCGGCGATCAACCGGGCCTCGTCGGCGCCGCACAGGTCCATCGCCTGTTCGGCGAGAAACGCGCTCAGGCGCCCCTCGGGCAGGTGCGCGTCACCCATGGTCATTCGCCGATGCCTTCCGCGGCGAGAGTTCGGGCGATACGCGCGAGGGCGTTTCGCATTCGCGATTTCGCGGTGCCTTCCGGTATTCCGAGCTCGGCCGCCACCTCGCGGTAGGTCATTTCCCGATAGAACGCCAGTTCAACCGCGGTCCGTAGGGTGTCGGGCAGATCGCGCACGATTAGGCGAACCCGGCAGGACGTGTCGGCCGCCTCGATGGTCTCGTCCACGCCTGGCAGTTCGAACGGGCCGTGAAGCTCCGGTGCGGCCAGGCGGCGGCGCCGCTCCTCACCGCGCACCCAGTCGACGGACCGCCGGTGCGCCAGCATCGCCAGCCACGTTCGCAGTCCGGCACGATGGGGGTCATACGCCAGCGGATGTTCCCAGAAATAGCCGAAGACGTCCTGGGCTATGTCATTCGCGGCGTCCCGGTCCCGGGTCACCCGATACGCGAGCGCGTGCACCAGGATTCCGAACAATGCGTAGATCTCGTCCAGCGCGCGCTCGTCGCCGGCGACCAGCCGGCCGTGCAGCTCCGTGTCCCGCTGCGTGAGCCCCACCACCGGGTGCGCGTTGTCGCCCGTCACAGCATGTCCACCCCCCAGCCGGCGGGAGGTCATCGTAGCGCATGGTCCAAGGTTGTCCGGCCCGCTCCACGCGGTGAAAGAAGGCCACGTCGGAATGGAATCCACACCGCCCAACACCGGCGTCGAGAAGGAGACCGTCACCGGGCAGATGCCCCGTAGCCACCCCTGCTGATCTCGCCGTTGCTCATGCGCGGCCTCCGCTCACGGTCCCCGCCTCGCGACGTGCGCGCGGGGTCACCGCACATTCGCGCGCCCGTCGCGGGCGGATCACCGGTCGGAGTATGACGTGGACCACGTGTATGACGTGGACCACGTCATGGTCATGGTGTTCGCGTGTGCCGGCGCAGCTCCCAGAGGTTGCCGGCCGGGTCGGCGCAGAACGTCACCGCCAGATCGCCCCGGCCGCCGGACCGGTAGGCGACGCCGGCGGCGTCGAGCCGGCGTTCGACGTCCTCGTCGACCTCGATGGCCGTGTGGGCCCGCGCCGCGGGCCGGTGGTCGGGATCGATGCTCAGGTGGATCTGGCTGCCGTCGTCCGCCTCGTACCACCGGGCGACGTCGGCGAGGTCGGGCGGTACATCCATCTTCCGGTAGCCGAGGACGTCGACGAGAAACGCGCCCTCGGCGTCGTCCAGGCCCGGCGGAACACCGAGGTTGGCGTGGTGGAACCGTGGCATGGGTAGTGGACCCCGCGATCTCAGAAGAGTCAGAAGACGCCTGTGACGGAGACTCAGAAGACGCCGATGCCGGCCGCCTCGTTGCGCCTGCGCCACTCATGCCGGGACATCCGGGTCACGTCGACGTCCCCCGCCTGCCCGCGCAGCGCGCCGACGGTCGCCTGCTCCTTGGGAGTGTGGGCGAACGGGTCCCAGCCGAAGAAGCGGCATGCGTTCCGCCAGGTGATCTTGTCAATCTCCGGGTCGGTGCAGCCAGCGTCCTGGAACTCCTTCCAGGCGAACTCGGGCGACGTGGGCCAGGTCGTGTCGGTGTGCGGGTAGTCGCACTCCCAGGCGATGGTGTCGATGCCGATCCGGTCGCGCAGCGCGAGCCCGGAGGGGTCGGTGATGTAGCAGGCCAGGATGTGCTCGCGGAACACCTCCGACGGGAGCCGGCCGCCGAAGTCGCTGTGCAGCCACGCCTGGTTCTGGACGTGCCGGTCGGCCCGGTCGAAGTAGAACGGGATCCAGCCGATGCCACCCTCGGACAGGGCGACCTTGAGATCCGGGAAGCGCCGCAGCGTGGGGCCGAACAACAGGTCCTGCGCGATGATCGCCGAGATCTGGCAGGTCAGGATGATGAGATGGTCGACGGGGGCCTCGTCCGGCTTCTTGATCAGGCTGAAGCCGGCGCCGATGTGCAGCGAGAGCACCATGTTCTCTTCGCACAGCGCCCGCAGCATCGGGTCCCAGTGACCCGACAGGAAGCTCGGGAAGCCCCAGGCGTGCGGCGCCTCCAGGAAGCTGATGGACCGGCAGCCCTTCCGCGCGATGCGGCGGATCTCCTTCACGGCCAGGTCGACGTCCCACATCGGGACGATGCCCAGCGGGATGAACCGGCCGGGGTAGGTGCCGCACCACTCGTCGATGACCCAGTCGTTGTAGGCCTGGAGCATCACGAGCGCGATGTCCTTGTCACGCGACTCGGTGAAGGTCCTGGCGTTCCAGCCGGCCATGGTCGGGAAGCACATCGACGCCAGCACGCCGTTCGCGTTCATGTCCCGCACCCGCTCGTGCACGTCGAAGCAGCCCGGGCGCAGCTCCGAGTAGGTCCCCGGGTTGAATCCCCATTCCTCGCTTGGCCAGCCCACGGTGGCGGCCATGCCGAAGTTCGTCGAGGTCCCCTCACCCTGGAAGACCCACTGGTCCAATCCCTGCTCGTTGCGGATGACCTTCGGAGCCTCGTCCCGCCACTTGGCCGGGACGTGCTTCTCGTACATGTCGGGCGGCTCGATCATGTGGTCGTCGATGCTCACCAGAATCATGTCGTCCATGCGCATGGGACCGCTCCTCTCACTGTGGCTGGCATTCACCGTGGCTGGCGTCCGGAAGGGTGAGAAAGGTCGAAGGGTGCGGAGGGTGCGGAGGCGGGCGGGCGTCAGGCCGCGGGCAGGTCGACCAGGACCTTGATCCGCCGGCCGGCCCGCAGGTCCAGCAGCGCGGCACGAAGATCGTCGAGATCGACGTGCTCGACCCACCCCGCCGTCGGGTACGCACCGCCCGCGATCAGGTCGATCACCCGCCGAAACACCCCCGGGGCGTATCCCAGCGACCCGGTGAGCTCGATCTCGCCACGGGCCAGCACCCAGGCCGGAAAGCTCACCTCCCGGTCGGAGAACGCGACCCCGACGTAGCGCCCCCGCGCGCGCAGCACGGCCAGCGCGAGCGCGAACGTCCCGGGCGCACCGGCGCAGTCGACGACCGCGTCGAGGCCGCGCCCCTTCGTCCGGCCGCGCACCTCGTCGGTGACGTCGACGGCGCCCGGATCGAGGACCTGCGCGACGCCGAGCGCCGCCACGGCCGCGCGGCGAGCCGCCACCGGCTCGACGACCAGGATGTCGTCCACGCCGACGGCGCGCAGGCCGAGAACGGCACCGACCCCGATCGGTCCCGCGCCGAGCACGAGGGCGGACCCACCCGCCTGGGCTCCGGAGCGGAGCACACCGTTGAAGGCGACCGACATCGGTTCCACGAGCGCGGCGTCCGCCAGGGACATCGAGTCGGGAATCGCGTGCACCATCGCCCGGGGAACGACGGTGAACTGGGCCAGGCCGCCCCCGTGTGAGCACAACCCGTGTGTCATCACCTGGCGGCACAGCTGCGGCAGCCCGGCCTGGCAACGGTCGCAGTCACCGCAGGAGTACAGCGGTTCCACGCACACCTGGTCGCCGGCCGCGACGTCCGTGACGCCCTCGCCGACGGCGGTGACCGTTCCGGCGAACTCGTGACCCGGGATCTGGGGCAGAACCCCGCCGGTGAGCGGGTGCGGCGTGGTCGTGCAGGCCCGCGGCCCGGAGAAGTACTCGTGCAGGTCCGTGCCGCACAGCCCGTTGTGAGCCACGGCGATCTTCACCTCGCCGGCGGCCGGCTCGGGCTCGGGAATCTCCTCGATCCGCACGTCCTCGTTGGCGTGTAACCGTGCCGCGATCATGAAGCGTCCACCGCGACGGAGGGCGTGGGCCGGTGTCGTAAGTCCGCGGCTCCGCGGTCGTCTCCCATTGCTCACTCCTCTTCCGTGACGTTGCCGGACACCTCGTCGATCAGGGCCTGTACCCGGTCTCTGGCCAGTCGGGCGGCCTCGCGCGGGACCATGGCCTCCGTGGCGGGCGAGATGACCTCCGGCCCCAGCGAGCCGAGCGCGCCGATCCGGTCGAGTGCCCGGAACAGCCGGAGAAGGTCGAAGCAGCCGTCGCCGGGCAGCAGCCGGTGGAAGGTGTCCTGGGCGATGGTCCCCCGCGGCTCGGCTCCCCCGTCGGACACCTGCACGGTGAAGATCCGCCCGCTCGGGAGCGCCTCGAGCGCGGCGTAGTCGGGGTTGCCGCGGAAGAAGTGCCAGGTGTCGAGGACCAGGCCGCCGTTCGCGCGGTCGGCACCCGCCACGACGGCCGCGGCGGCCGGCAGGTCGCTGATCGCCATCATCGCGAGGAACTCCAGCTGGACGCGGGTGCCGACGTCGGCCGCACGGTCACACAGCCGGCCGAACGACGCGGCGACCTGCGCTGGCGGCAGTTCGCAGGCCGGCCGGGAGAACACCGTCAGCGACTCGGCCGGGAGCGCCTCGCACATGCGCAGCACCTCGTCGGCGGTGAAGGCGACGGACCGGGCGGCCGGTATCGGCTCGCCTTCGTACCAGTTCATGAACCCGTCAAGGACGATGCCCAGGCCGGCGTCGCGCAGCCGCAGGCCCAGATCCTCGGGTTTGGTGCCCGCCTCCTCGGCCAGCGCCACGTCGAGCGGGCTAATCGACAGGCGGTGGAACCCGCCGGCGACGGCGGCGTCGATCCGCCGCTCGAGCGGACTGTTCAGGCCGAGCGTTCCCGACCACAGCACCCAGTCGGTGCCGTCCGGCGCCTCACGCATCCCGTGTCCTCTACGTCGCGTACGTCGCGTTCCTCTACGTCGAGAGTCGAGCCAGGCTGTCGGCGACCCGGCTGGCAGACCGGCCGCTCCGCTGGATATGTCTCGCCGTCCGGCCGAGCGCGTCCGCCCCACGCGCATCGGCACTCTACGCCCGGCACGACACCGAGTGCCACTCTTGATATCAGGCCGCGATTATGGCACCGGGTATACTGCGATCATGACGGCTCAGGTGGCGACGGCGCTCCCCCTACGCGAGCGCACCCGCCGGGCGGTGCGCGCCGAGCTGCTCGCCGTCGCCATGGACCTGTTCGCCAGCAAGGGCTACGACGCGACGACGGTCGACGAGATCGCGGCCGCCGCCGGTATTTCCCGCCGCAGCTTCTTCCGCTACTTCGCGTCGAAGGAGGACGTCGTTCTCGGCGATCTGGACAGCGTCGGCGGAACACTCGTAGACGCCCTGGCGGCCCGGCCCGCGGACGAGGATGCCTGGACCGCGCTGCGCCGCGCCTTCGACGTCCTGCTGGCCTACCCCGCCCGCGACCCGCGAGACGCCCTCGCGTTCCGTCAGCTGGTCGACGGCAATCCCGACCTGCGGGCCCGGCACCTGGAGAAGCAGTGCAGGTGGCATGACCGGCTCATCCCGCTCGTCGCGCCCCGCCTCGCCCCTGCCCGCTCCGGCACGGACGTCGACACGCTGGCCACAGCGGTAGTGGGCGCCGCGCTCGCCTGCCTGGAGGCGGCGAACGGCGCCTGGAAGAGGAACAACGGCCAGGCTCCCCTGGACCGGATCCTCGACGACGCCATGCGCGCCGTCCATCCCGGCGCCTTCTGACCGCCCCCTTCTGACCGTCCCCTTCGGACTGCCGACCGTCGAGAAACGCGGCGCCGCCATACTCATACGGGTGAGATTCCGCGCGACCGTCGAGCTGCATGGCAACACGGCGACGGGCATCGAGGTGCCCGCGGACGTCGTCACCGAGCTGAACAGCGGCAAGCGGCCCAAGGTCACCGTGACGATCGGGCCGCACACCTACCGGACCACGGTCGCGCCCATGGGCGGCCGGTATCTCATACCGCTCTCCGCCGAGAACCGGAGCGCGGCCGGGGTGTCCGCCGGGGACGAGGTCGACGTGGAACTGGCACTCGACGCCGCCCCACGGGTCGTCGAGGTTCCCGACGACCTCGCGGCCGCGATCGCGGGCGCGCCCGCCGCGCAGGCGACCTTCGACCAGCTCGCCTTCTCGCACCGCAAGGAATGGGTCCGGTGGGTGACCGAGGCCAAGAAGCCCGAGACCCGCCAGACCCGCATCACCAAGACCGTCGAGGCCCTGAGCGCCGGGCGCCGCAACCGCTGAGGCGACCCGCTGTCCGGACGTCGCCAGTGTCGACGGACGTCGGATGCGGCTCGCGCGGCCCCGTTCAGGTCCTGTGATCGGGGCGGACTCACTCCGAATCGGCGCTGTACGTCGCACGGTCGCTGATCGCCGCTTCTGCCCGCCGGTGGTTGCCCGCAGAGCCAGATCGTGACCACCGGCGGGCACAAGCGGCGATCAGGTCCCTGTTGGCAGCGGCCCGGTCACCGGTCCGCGCGGGTTCGGTCAATCGCCGCAGCAAAATGGCGAGCTCAGCGGTGGGCTGCGCAGTTGTCACAGAGGGTCTTGGTCCAGGCGCGTTGACGGGGTTCGCCTGGATCGCCGCAGGCCTCACAGATCCTGGCTGACTCCTGCTCGGCGGCGTGGACGAGGGCGATCGCCGCGTCGTCCTCCGCCTTGTAGCGTGCCGACTGATCGGGGTCGGGCCAGTCGGTGTTCCCCATGTTCAGGTGGCGCAGCATGCCGGTGTAGAGCTGGACACGCAGGGTGCCGTACTTCTCCTTGACCTGCTGGACGCTGTAGGTGGGGCTGACGGCCAGCAACTGCTCGTGCAGGTGTCTCAGTAACGGATGCCAGCCGCGGCCCACAAAGTCGAGGTGATCGGGAATCTGCTCCGGCATGCCCACATGATCGTATACATCCGGGTAGGTGTCATCTTCTCGACCTGCGGCCGCGCGACTGGCACAAGGCCGGTGTCTGGCAGCGGCCGCGCGAGGTGCTGCTGGCCGAGTGGAACGCTGCGGGCCGGCTTGGCTCATCGCCGGCCGGCAGCCTCGCGCCTGGCTCACCCGCAGATAGACGTAGCAGTCAGCCCGCAGCGAGACGGCGAACAAATAGTGAATCGCGGCGCACGCCAGGGGCCGGCTGGCCGAGAGTCATCACCGCGATCACCTGCTCCGGTCGGCGCGGTGCGCCGCGCCGACCGGTCGCTGATCGCCGGTCGCTGATCGCTGATCGCTGATCGCGGTTTCCGCCCTCCGGTGGCTGTCCGCGGGACCGGATCACAGCCACCGGAGGGCGGAAACGATGATTAAGCCCCGGTCGGCGGCGGCCCCGTCACAGGAACCGCACAGATTCGGTCAATCGCCGCGGCGAAACGGCGAACCACATCCCGAATGGCGGTCTGGATCGCATCGGGCGGCACCATCGGCAGCCGCCGATGGTGCCGCCGCCGACAGAGTTCACCTCGATTGGCCGGACGAGCGCCGTGGGCCAGCGTCGGCTTGGCTGAACCGTTCAGCCGCTTTCATGATCACTTCTTGTGTAGCGGGGCTGCCCGTATGTCCGGACTCGGCGATGACCTTCAGTTCCGCGTCGGGCCACGCCGTGGCGAGGTCCCAGGCGGTCTTGAGCGGGCTGGCGAGGTCGAGCCGGCCGTGGACCAACACCGCCGGGATGCCGGCCAGCCGGTGGGCGTCGCGTAGCAGCTGGCCGTCCTCGAGCCAGGCGTCGTGGGCGAAGTAGTGCGTACAGATGCGGACGAACGCCAGGAGCGCATCGTCGGGTTTGCTGCCGTACTGGCCCGGGGCTCCGAGCGTCTCGTGGGCGATGACGGCGTCTTCCCATGCACACCAGGACCGCGCCGCGTTCATCCGGACCGCCGGGTCCGGGCTGTTGCACAGTCGGTTGTAGGCGGCGACGAGATCGCCATCCCGGTACGCCGTCGGCAAGGCATCGCGGAAGGCTTCCCACTCGGCGGGCAGGAAACGGCCCACACCGCGGTAGAGCCAGTCGATCTCCTCGGGCCTGGTCATGGTGACGCCGACAAGGATGACCTCCGAGACCCGGTCGGGGTGACGCTCGGCATAGGCGATGATCAGCGTCGAGCCCCACGAGCCGCCATAGAGGAGCCACCGCTCGATGCCAAGGTGCTCGCGCAGCCGCTCCATGTCGGCGATCAGGTACTCGGTGGTGTTGTGCTCCAGGCTGACGGCCGGATCAGCGGCATGGGGCCGGCTCTGGCCACAACCGCGCTGGTCGAACAGGACGATCTGATAGACGTCGGGGTCGAACATCCGGCGACTGCCACGGCGTCCGCCGCTGCCAGGGCCGCCGTGCACCCACAACGCGGGCTTGCCGTCCGGGTCGCCACTGGTCTCCCAGTAGATCTGGTGGCCCTCGCCGACATCGAGAAAGCCATGCGCGTACGGCTCGATGGGCGGGAACAACTCCCTCACCTGTTTCCTCCCTCGCCGGCCCTGACCGCAACCGCGATGTTCACCACGGTGGACCTACCCCGGTCGGCGCGTCGCGGCGCGGCGCGGCGCGGCGCGGCGCGGCGCGGCGCGGCGCGGCGCGGCGCGGCGCGGCGGTCGCTGATCGCCGTTCCTGCCCTCCGATGGCTGTATGCGGGCCCGGATCACGGCCACCGGAGGGCGCAAACAGTGATCAAGTCTCTGTCGACGGCGGCTTGATCACAAGATCCGCACAGATCCGTCCGTCGCCACAGCGAAACGACGAACCGCAAACCAGTCGGCGATGTGGATCTCGCCGGCGCCGGGCCACGTAGCGACCGCACGGACGCCAGGCAGGCAGCGACACCCCGCGGCGCCGATCCCAACCCGCCCCGGCGCTGTTTCCCAGCCTCATCCCACCCCCCGCCTTCGAAGATCGCCAGATGTGTATCCGGATCCGAACTCCGGGCCGTGGCCAGTTCGGATCCGGATACAGAACTGGCGATCAAAGTTGTCGAGCGCGGAGGTCTGGCTGGTTGGCAGGGTGCGGAGCCCAGCGGTCGGCGCCCCGTGGACGTCGCCATCTGGAGACCGGCGGTGTTCGATGTGGCGGAGCGCTGTCATCTGCCATCGGTCATCGACCGCAGCGAAACGGCGAACCGTATACAGAATGGCGACGTGGACTACATCATTGCCGAGTGTGATCGACTGTCTCGTCGCCGCCAACCTCGCCGCCACGCTGCACCTGGGGGGTGACTACCCAGCCGCCCGCACCCCTGGCGCAGCGGGTACTGGCCCGGCGTCGAGAGATCCCCGGACGCCGGCGACAGATCCGTGACGTACCGTGCCGACGTGAGCGTGAGCATGTTGTGGGCGGTCTCCGCCGTTGACGCCCAGGTATTGGACAGGTGGGGCCCCATCTGGACAAGTCTGTTCGACGGATACGCGTCCCGGAAGGACCTGCAGGCGGGTTGGCAGCGCTGGCTCGACCACGGCCAGCCGGACGCGTCGTTCGCCGAGATCTTCTCCGCCGTCACCCACGATTGCTGGCAAGAGCTTTGGACCTTCGCCCACGAATGCACATCGGAAGTGCTCACCGATGTGCAGGTCACCCGTCGACGGCCTGCTCCCGAGGCGTTGTTCTACGCGATCGGACCAGCGCGCGCCCGGTTGCTGCCCGGATTCCTCGGCAACTTCATCCTGACCCCGAGCCAGCTCACGGCAGCGCTACCGGACATTCAGGCGGCGTTTGCCTTCTCCCAGCTGGAGCGCGACCAGGTACTCGGCCGGGTCGAGGAGGCGCTTCTCGACTCCGCGCCATGCGACGTCGATGACGTCCTTGACACGCTTCCTCGGCGCGCCCAATGGGCGGCCGATCACGCGATGGGGCTGGCCAGCATCTGCCAGGCAATCGTGTGACCGGACCAGTGTCGCCGCACCAGATGGGTCTCTTGCCTCAGCCGGCCGAGGCAAGGCGACGGTTCGGGGCAGCTCCAGGATCTTTCCCGTGGATCTTGCGGAGGTGGTCGGCGGCAGATCTCCGGACCCCTACCTCTTGCGGGGTCAACAGCCTCGCTGGATGATCCTTGGCTGGCATGTCGGGCAACCGAGGAGAGGACGGCCGTGGCCGAGTCGGTGAGCCAGTCACCTCGAATCCTGCATGTCTCGTGGGGTGAGATGCGGGTCAAGGGGCTGGCACCGGGTAAGGATTTCAAGCTCTACCCGGGCGGCGGGCGAGACTGGGACTGGTCGGAGACCGGTACCCGGCACGAACCAGGGATCCAGCCGGCCGACGTCGAGGAACTCCTAGCCCATGGTGCGACAACGGTCGTACTGTCGCGCGGCATGGAACTTCGCCTTTTGACGGACCAGGCGACGCTTACGCTGCTGGAGCAGCACGGGGTCGTGGTCCACGTCGCCGAAACCACCGAGGCGGTCGAAATCTACAACCGGCTCGCCGAGGCAGAGCCGGTTGGCGGACTGTTCCACAGCACCTGCTGATCCCGTGCAGTGCCGTTTGGTGAACGATGGCGCATGTCATGCGCTGGCCGATGGCGGATCGGCGGATCGGCGGATCCTTCACCGCGACAGACCCGCTCCGGGCGGCGCGGTGCGCCGCGTCGGTCGCTGATCGCCGTTTCCACCCTCCGGTGGTTGTCCGCGAGACCGGATCACGACCACTGGAAGGCACAGATGGTGATCAAGCCCCTGCCGACGGCGGCCCGGCCGCAAGATCCACGCAGGTCCAGTCAATCGCCACAGCGAAACGGCGAACCACATCGCAAATGGTGGCCCAGGTCACAACCAAGCTGGCCGCCGGACCACCCCGACGCCGACCCCCGCGCCGATCGGACGGTGCTGAGCGTGCTTGATCGCCAGATCTGTAGGGCAATCCGAACTGACGAAGGCTCCGTAGTTCGGATTCGGCTACAGATCTGGCGATCTTCAGCGGCGGCTGGCGGGCGGACGGTGTCCGACGCGGCGCCGGCAGCGCTAGGGGTTGCTTACTTGCCTGCCTGCCTGGCCAGCCCGGCGGCCCTCTGTTTGCGGGTACTGCCATTGGCTAGTCGCCGCAGCGAAACGGCTAACCACATCGCAAATGATGGTCCAGGTCACAGGACGGCCGGCCGCTGGACCACGCTGACGCCCACACCCACCAGACGGCGATGAATGCGCTTGATCGCCAGGTCTGTACGGCAATCCGAATTAGCGAGGGCTCGTGGTTCGGATTCGGCTACAGATCTGGCGATCTTCGGGGGTGGCGGGGCGGGTGGGCAGTGTGACACGGTGCCGGCACCGCTGGGGGCTGCACCTCCCTGCCCACCTGGCCAGCCCGCGGCCCGGCGCAGACCTTCGCCGTGGTCGATCACCGCGGCCATCCGCGGTGGTCACGCCGTGCAGATCTCTATGTGGTCAGTGGTATTGGCTGCGCCACCAGGATTCGTCGCGCCTAGCCGCCTCGAACGCATCGATCATTGCCCACGCATGGGAGACGAACGGCTCAGGAGGACGTACGCCGTGGTCGGCGACGTAGTGTGCCAGTCCCTCGGGCCAGATGTAGGTTCCGTCGCTCAGCTCAAGGGAGCCGTTGTGGCGACCGCAGATCCGGCATGGCGAGAGGCCCATGTAGGCGCGGGCGACGAACCCGCGCCGCAGGTAGTTCCCGACGACGTCCCGCTCGTCGACGTCCCAGCCCACGTCGATGAAATCCTCCGGTGAAGGCCAGCCCTCGGCGCGTTCGCCGGCCCAGTAGCCAATGAGGATCAACGTGGATCGAACCATCGCCGCTTGCCCCACCGCGTCGTTGTTTGCTTGTTCATGCGGGTGGTGCGCGGCGGGGTCGTGGTCGGCGTACGACTGCTCTGCCCTCGGTGAAGCCTCGGAGGTCACCCTTCCGATCTTCGCATCACGTGCCCGCCAGGTGACATCAGGGCGGCCGGCAAGGGGCTCTCGGACGCTTGGCCAGCCATGGCCTCAGCCAATCACCGCAGTAAAACGGCGAACCATAGCGAGATTGGTGACTCAGGTCACACGGCATCCAGACTCCTGGAGCGCCGTTGCCTGAATCCTGGACGGTCGACGAGTCCACCGTGGACCGGTCCGGCCCACGTGGATCGGGCAGCCAGACGCGGACTGTGTCGGTTCAGCCCGTCTGGTGCGCGGCGTTATCCCGCTCCTGATGGAATGATTCAGTCGGGGTCGTTGGCGTAGCACAGCTGGCGGCCTAGGTCGGGGCGACGGGGGGTGGCTGCCGATGAGCGGCTTGTCAGAGCACGAGATCGGGGCGTTCGCGGACGTGTTCCCGGATCCGTTCAGTGCGCGACACGTGCTGGCGACCGCAGGCGTGCCAACTCGCCGGCATCCGTCCTGGACAGCGACCGATGCCTACGGATTCTGGGGCGCGGTGTCGGTCCTGCTGACGAACGGGCTTGTGAAAGACGGTCCCGCACGGTTGTTCGCGGCGGCTTTGGCACTGTTTCCGGCAAACCCCGTGTTCCTTGCGAGTGCCGCCGCCCGGTCGGCTGGCCCGGCCATGCCGACGCTCCCAGGCACGACGCCGTCGCGCCCGGACTCGACCATATCCAGCCCGACAAATCCTGACGTACTCAAGGACCCTGCGGAGCCTTTGCAGCTCGGATTGCGCCTAGCCGAACGACGCCGCACCCTCGGCCACGACCACCCTGATGCCCTCGCCGACGCTCACCTCCTCGCCTACGGGCTCATCGTGTTCGGCGACTACCAGGCGGCGCGAGCCCTGGCCGAAGACACCCTCACCCGACGACGCCACACGCTTGGCCACGACCACCCCGACACCTTCGCCACCGCCCAAAACCTCGCCTACACGCTCAACCAGCTGGGCGACCACCAGGCGGCACGAGCCCTTTACGAGGGCACCCGCACCCTGTTCGAGGACACTCTCGCCCGGCAACGCCACACCTTCGGCCACGACCACCCCCAAACCCTCACCACTGCCCAAAACCTCGCCTACACGCTCATTCAGCTGGGCGACCACCAGGCAGCACGAACCCTGAACGAGGACACCCTCGCCCGGCAACGCCACACGCTTGGCCAAGACCACCCCGACACCTTCGCCACTGCCCAAAACCTCGGCTACACGCTCATTCAGCTGGGCGACCACCAGGCGGCCCGCACCCTGTTCGAGGACACCCTCGCCCGACGACGCCACACCCTCGGCCCGGACCACCCCGACACCCTCACCACCGCCCAAAACCTCGCCTACACGCTCAACCAGCTGGGCGACCACCAGGCGATGCGCATCCTGAGCGAGGAAACCCGCACCCTGTACGACAACGCTCTCACCCGACGACGGCTAGTCTTCGGCTACGACAACCCTCAAACCCTCACCACCGCTTACAACTTCGCGTGCACGCTCATCGAACTGGGCGACCACCAGGCGGCCCGCACCCTGTTCGAGGACACCCTCGCCCGGCAACGCCGCGCCCTCGGCCCGGACCACCCTGACACCCTCACCACCGCCCACATCCTCGCCTACACGCTCATTCAGCTGGGCGACCACCAGGCAGCACGAACCCTGAACGAAGACACCCTCGCCCGACGACGCCACACCCTCGGCCCGGACCACCCCCAAACCCTCACCACCGCCCAAAACCTCGCCTACACGCTCATTCAGCTGGGCGACCACCAGGCAGCACGAACCCTGAACGAAGACACCCTCGCCCGGCAACGCCACACCTTCGGCCACGACCACCCCCAAACCCTCACCACCGCCCAAAACCTCGCCTACACGCTCAACCAGGTGGGCGACCTGGCGGCACGCACCTATGAGCCGGGTAGCGATCAATCGCCGCCAGGGGCGGGGTTGCCGGGACGAATGTCGCCGGACGCGGGGAGTGTCCCGTGAAACAGTCCCGGACGCGGCACTGGCAACCTTCGATACGCGGTACACCTATGCCAGTGGCCGCAGAATCCGACAGCATTCTCGATTGTCGGGGTTGGTGGGTAGCGCGGGTCGAGGCATTTCGTGGATCTTTCGGAGCCGCTCCCGGCGGTCAGGCGGACGCCCGGTCCCATGCACCACCAGCGATCACCATCTCTCCGGACGGGGCTCTACCGCCGTCACGCCTGCGAACTGGTTCCGTAGCCGGAAACCGGCACCCGGCCCCAGGCGATGGCGGTCGCGAAGGCGACGTCGAAGAAGGATGGATCGGCGAGCTGGTCAAGCGCCTCGTCCAGCGTGGCATCCGAGGCGAGCTCAAGACGGCGGATATGCGGACGCAGGCGGCTCAACGTCAGGGTCCAGCACCGCGCGGACGCGTTGGCGCCGCCGGTGGTCGGTAGCTGGACGGTCATCCCTACGTCGGCGAGGCCCCGGGCCACCAGTGGACCGGGGAAGCCACGTGCCCAGCCGGAATCCGTGCCAATGGTCTTCGCGAGTGCCTGGTCGATGCCGAGCATGGCGTCACGGAACGGCGCGTGTGGTGCGGAGTCGACGGGGAACCGGGCGATCGACTCGAGCACGATCGTGCCGCCGGGCCTCAGCCAGGTCAGGAGCCGGTCGAGGACGTCCTCCCGTTCGGGAAGATGCTCCAGGACGAACCGGGCGTGGATGAGGTCGAACGGCCCGCCGTCGGGTGCGGGGTCCCGGGTCACGTCATGGCGCAGGACGGTCAGGTTCGGGGCGGCGAGCTCGGCCAGATAGCGGATGTCCACGTCGGTCGCGACGACGTGGCCGGCGGCGGCGACACGTCCTGCCAGCCAGACCGCGATCGACCCGCCGCCAGCGCCCACTTCCAGGCACCGCCAGCCGGCGTCGACGCCAAGATCGCCGAAGACGCGAATCGTCGTCGGGTCACAGACCTCGGCCATCGCGGCGAGCCGGACGCGTTCCGCCTCGTCCGGACCACCGAGAACACCGTCGGCATATCGGAGCCGCTGGCCGTTCGTGCCTTCCTCCATTCTCCAGTTCTACTGTGAGCATCAGAGTGCCGGGCGGGGGCCCGTGTAGACGCCGCGGGGGCGCAGGCGCAGCGCCGGCTCCCGGTACTCCTCCAGGGCATGCGCGATCCAGCCGGCGGTGCGGGCGACGGCGAAGATCACTTCCCCGGCCTCCGTGGGCATTCCGGCGAGCAGGGTGAACGCGGCCAGGGCGAGGTCGATGTTGGCGTGCGCCTCGCCGCTCCCGGCCGCGGCCCGCACCACCGCGTCCACGGCGGACAAGATCTCGTCGGCGCCCGGGAGGCGACGCGCCGACTCCAGCAGCGCCCGGGCCCGCGGATCGCCCCCCGGATACTGACGGGCGCCCAGGCCGGGGATCGGCAGCCCGGACCGCAGGTGGTCGGAGACGACCCCGATGGCGTTTCCGCTGGCCAGCACATCCGTCAGCATCCGGTGGGCGAGCCCGCTGGCGGCGCCGTGCAGCGGGCCGTCGAGCGCGCCGAGGCCGGCGGACACCACCGCGTAGGGGTTCGCCCGGGCCGAGGCCGCGACCCGCGCGGCCATCGTCGAGGCGGCCAGGCCGTGGTCGGCGAGCAGCACGAGCGCCCGGTCCAGGCAGGCAACGGCGTCCGCGCCGCCGGGGCCGGGTCCGGGCGCGAGCCTGGGCCAGAGCCGCTCGGCGAGCGAGACGCCCGGCGGCTCGGTGGCTCGGCGGGTGCCTGCCAGCGGCAACGACTCCACCATCACCGAGATCACCGCGGCGCCTCTCGCGAGCACGTTCTCCCGGCGGAGGTCGAACCGCAGCGGGTCGGCGGAGGCGGCGACCGCGACGGCCACCCGCAGCCGATCATTCAGCCGGACGTGCGCCGGCAGCGTCGCGCCGTTACGCCTCACGGCGGACACCACCTCGTCCGACGCGCGCAGATCGACGGGGCGTGGGTCACCGGGACTCGTGCCACGGCCGTCGCCGAGGTCCTCACCGAGGTCCCACAGCCAGCCGACGACCGCTTCGAAACCCTGCCGTGTGGACAGTTCGACGGCGTCGCGCCCGCGGTAGAACAGCCGGCCGCGCTCACTCAGCGTGATCCCGGTGTGCGCCGTCAACTGTTCCTCGGCCGGGTCGGCGGCCCGCGCCCGGCCCCGCGGGCGCCGGCCGGCCAAAGCCTCGACCTGGCTGGCGTCGAAGGTGCTGCCGCGGCCGTCCGGAGCCGGCTCGCTGGTCAGCAGGCCTCGGCTCGCGTAGGCGTACACCGTCTGCGTCTTCACCCCGAGGAGGTCGGCGACCTGCTGGGTCGTCAATCTCTCCTGGCCAGTCTCCTGGTCACGCTTCTGGTCGCGCTCCTGGCCGCCGCCCTCGCCGACGGCGAGCGCCAGGCCGTCCCGCGCGCGGGGACGATCGTCCGCCACTCCGACTCCCCTTCGAGCCACTGTGAGGACTCCTCCCCTTGAGGACTCCCCACCTCGACCTGTCTCCCAAGTCACGTTGACTGTAATCAACGTTGACAACATTTATCAATGATCGCAGAGTGACGATCGGAGGAGATAATGATGTCGATCACCACAGAACCGGGCGGCTCGACCGCCGTGCGGGAGTCGTCGACGGTCACGGTGCCCCGGGGCCTCAGCGGAGTCGTCGTCACCGATACCGAGCTCGGCGACGTGCGCGGGCGCGAGGGCTTCTACCACTACCGCGAGTACTCGGCCGTGGAACTGGCGCGGAAGCGGACGTTCGAGGACGTGTGGCATCTGCTGTTCTTCGGGCGGCTGCCCGACGCGGTCGCGCGCGCCGATTTCCAGGCCAGGACGGCGCCCCTTCGCCACCTTCCCGGCCCACTCCGAGAGCTGCTTCCCGTCCTGGCGGAGTCCGGGAAGGACGCGAGGCCGCTCGCCTCTCTCGGCGCGGCGTTGTCCGCCGCCGCCGGGGCCCGTGGCATCCGCCCGCTCTATGACCTGACCCCCGACGAACGGCTCGACGACGCGCTCTTCGCGACGGCGCTCGTCCCCACCCTGCTCACCGCGCTCCACCGCCTGCGGCACGGGCTGGAACCCGTCGAGCCGAGGGACGATCTGCCATACGCGGCCAACTACCTCTACATGCTGACCGGCGTCGAACCGACCGACGACCGGGCCCGCGCCGTCGAGCAGTACCTCATCGCCACGATCGACCACGGGTTCAACGCGTCGACCTTCACGGCCCGAGTGATCGCGTCGACCGGCGCCGACCTGGTGGCCTGCCTGGTGGGCGGGCTGGGGGCGCTGTCCGGCCCGCTGCACGGCGGCGCGCCGAGCCGGGCGCTGGACACCCTGGACGCGATCGGCACTCCCGACCGCATCGACGGCTGGATCCGCGAGCGCGTCCTCGCCGGCGATCGGATCATGGGGTTCGGGCACGCCGTGTACCGGACGGAGGACCCCCGCTCCCGGATGCTGCGGGAGATCGCCGAGAGCATGGGCGGCGCGCTGGTCGACCTCGCGGTCACGACGGAGAAGCAGGTCGTGGCGATCCTTGCCGAGCTGAAACCCGGCCGCGAGCTGCACACCAATGTCGAGTTCTACGCCGGCGTCGTCATGGAGCTGTGCGGGCTGCCGCGGGAGATGTTCACGCCGACCTTCGCCGCGGCACGCACCGTCGGCTGGAGCGCGAACATCCTGGAGCAGGCGATGGACAGCAAGATTATCCGCCCCGCGGCCCGCTACATCGGGCCGCCGCCACCGCGGCCAATACCCACCGGCTGACGCCAGTCGCGCGTTCGCGCGCCGGCGGCCTCGCCGAGGTCGACGGCCGCGGGTACCTCGTTCATCGGGTGCGGCGGGCCGTAGAGGGGGCCCGTGCCAAGGTGGCAGCCGGCTGCGGCGAGCTCGCGGGCCTGGGCCGGCTCGCCGAGGTGGGTGGCGATCACGATGAGGTCGAGCCGGGCCGCGGCGGCGAGGATGGCATCCCGGACCAGAGCGGTACGCTCCCGAGCCGACGCGTCGCCGGCGCGGGTGAGACTCCGGTCAAGCCTGATGATCTCAATGGGCAGGGCTTGCCAGGCCGCGAAGATGCTCGCCTCGCCGCCGACCCCGTCGAGGGCGAGACGGACGCCGCGGGCGGCGAGGCGTCGCAGGATGGGGCCCGCGGCGGTCAGGTCCGGCTGGCCACAGGTGCCAGTGAGCGTGAGGATGATCGCTCGCGGGGGCAGGTCGTGGTCGACGAGGAGGTCCACGATGCCGGCGACAGGTGTCTGCTCCAGGTCGCGGTTCATCGGGACGGTGACGAAGGCGGGCGCGTCGGCGGGGCGAGCGCCGCGCGCCGCCAGGTCTCGGCAGGTCTGGCGAAGGACGACGTCGAGCAGGGGCAGGCTCAGCCCGGCCTCGTCCGCGAGCCGGTAGAGCGACTCGGACGAGAACTGCCCCGTCCGCGGCCGGCTCCAGCACGGCGCGGCGTCGAGACCGACCGTCCGCGAGGAGCGCAGATCGACCACCGGCAGGTAGTGGACTCCGAGGACGCTGTCGGGATCGTCGCCGCGCAGCGCCTGATCGAGATGGGCGCGGATCTGCGGGGCCGACTCGGGCGTGGACAGGTCCGGCCGGTAGACGACCAGCCCGCCCTTGCCCTGGCGCTTCGCCGCGTACATCGCCAGGTCCGCGTCCCTCAGCAGGGAGTCGGCCACCGGGTGCCGGGCCGGGTCGGCCATGACCAGGCCGAGGCTGGCACCGACCGGCCGGGAGCGGCCCGCCAGCAGGCACGGCGCGCGGATCGTCGCGGCCAGCCGTGTGCCCACCGTCTCCGGGTCGTCATGGCCGCCCTCGACGAGCAGCGCGAACTCGTCCCCGCCGAGCCGGGCGACCGTGTCCTCGGACCGGACGGCGCTGCGGAGCCGGGCCGCGGTGATCCGGAGCAGCTCGTCGCCGATGTCATGGCCGAGCGTGTCGTTGACCCTTTTGAAGTCGTCGAGATCGCAGAACACGAGCGCGAACGGCCGGCCGTCCCGGAACGCGAGCGCCTGCTCCATCCTGTCGGCGAACAGCGCCCGGTTCGCCAGGCCGGTGAGCGGGTCGTGGAACGCCTGGTGATGCAGCTCCTGCTGGCTCGCCCGGACCGACACGAGCAGCCGGGTGTTCTCGCCCAGCATCGCCATCTGCCTGATCACAACCACGAACAGCAGGCCGAGCAGACCATAGGTCTCGACGCGGCCGACGGCGCCGTCGGCGATCAGCTCGCCGATCGCGAGCCCGCCGACGACGCCCAGCGCCAGGTAGGGCAGCGCGGCCTGCAGCCACAGGATCCGCGGATCGCGGCGGCGGACGGACGCGGCCGAGCTCGGCACCGGAACCAGACAGGCCAGCAGGATCAGCAACCAGCTGGCGACAGCGAGGACGTCCATGGTCGGTGAAATGCTGCTACTACCCTGGACGGTCAAGATCAGGTTGATGGCCGAGTACAGCATCATCGCGCCGAGACCCGCGCCCAGCAGCGCCAGCGCGAGCCCCGACCGAGGCCGTCGGAACGTCGCCAGGAGCAGGACACCCGCCACCAGGAGCAGGAAACCGACGACCGATCCCACCGAGTTCACCAAGGCGCCGCTGTCAAGATGCCGCGCCTGGACCAACGGCGCCAACAGGGTCGGCCACACGACGAGCACGACGGAACCGACGGCCACCACGCTGTCGAGCACCGTGATCGCATACCACCGGCGCCCCGCCCGGCCCTCACCGACGCGACGATCCGCGGCATCGAGTGGATCGGTAGGGAAAGTCAACACGCCGGCCAGCGCCAGCGCAACGATCAGCAGGAAAGCCTCGGCCGACCTGGGCAGGCGGGTCGCGTGGGCCGATCCGTGCTCAACCTGCCAGCTGATGTGCCAGGCCAGCGCGAAGACCAAGGGGACCAGCGTCAGTTCGATGAGCAGTCGCCACCGCCGGTCAGCCCCCTGGGCGCGCCGGGCCGTCCAGGCCAGACAGCCCACCGTCGCCAGGCTCACGACAGCGGCCGCGGAACCAGCGACCACGGCACCCGCATGTGACGGAAGAAGAATCGCGCACAAAGCCACGAGAACGAGATAAACCAGGCCAGCCAACGCGACGTGGCGCGTCGCCGACCAACCGCCGGTCTTCATAACGTACTTCGCCTGCGCATACAGCAAACCCCTGTCCGCCGGCTGCGCCGGAGAACTCACCTCGCGGGCACAGCCGACCCACGCCGAGTCTGCCCATACAGGGACCGCTGAAATCGGGCCAACCAGCGTGACCAGCACGGGCGTTCAGCCGACGGAGTTCGGGCCGGCTGAACGCCCGGCCCGCTGTCCTGCCCAGGCGCTGTCAGTCCCCGCGGCGGCGCGCGATGTTCGCCGGCTCCCTCCCAGCGATGAGCCAGCCGCCGACCGCGGCGGCCAGCGGCACTCCGACGAGGAACAGCAGCGGGTAGATCGCCGGTATGCGGCCGAACACCCCGAGGTCGTGCCGGTACACCGCCAGCAGGCCGAGCCCCGCGCCGGCCGTTCCCAGCAGCACCCCGAGCAGGGCGAGGCCGGCCGCCGTCGCCGCCGTGATGGTGCGCCGGACCCGGGCGGTCGCGCCCGTCGCCGTCAGGGTCCGCAGGTCGGCGGCACCCTCGCCCCGGATCAGGCCGACGGCCATCGCCAGCACGGCGAGCGCGACGAGCAGCCCACCGGCCGTGGCGCCGGCCCGGACCGTCCCGACGGATCCCTGCCCGTCGCGGGCCTCGACGGTCAGCCCGGCCTCGGCGGCGAGGCTGCGGGCCGCGGCCAGCTGCGCCGTGGTGATCGGCTGCGCGGACTCGACCAGCCATCCGGCGCGCACGGGCGTGAGCCCCCAGCGACGCACCGTGCCGGCGGTGAACAGCGTGTCCGGCAGGGAGGAGTAGCCGCTGCCCCGGATCCGGGTGGTGGACGGCTCCACCTCGGTACGGTCGGCGCTGAACCGGCGCAGAGAACCGTCGCGGCTGGTGACCACCTCGGTGGACGCGGGGATCCCGGCCGGGTCGGCGCCGAGCAGCCGCAGCAGCTCCGGCGTGGCGACATAGACCGACACGGCCTCGTACATGTGCCCGTGCATCGGGAGCTCGAGCTCCTGGGCGTGCCGGGCGGGCTCTCCGCCCTCGGGCTCGACCTCGGTTGGCGCGGCCGGGTCGTACGCCATGTCCAGCGGGAGCACGGTCGGGCCGGGCAGCCCGGTCGTCATCCGGTCGACCGCCGCCGACAGGTCGCGCAGCTGTGACTCCGTCCGGATGGGGATGACCTGGGCCGGGACGCCGGGCTGGGCCATGCGGACGATCAGCTGACGATCGCTCAGGTTCCCGCTCGTCGGGGTCGCCTGGATGTCCGTCGCGACGACGACGACGGCCACGGGGACGCCGAGCGCCAGGCTGATCGCGGCGAGGGCCGCCCCGGCCCGCGCCTGGTGGCGGGCCAGGTCGCGCAGCGCCAGCCGCACCGCGATTGGGGCGCGGGCGCCGAGCCGCCCGAGCAGCATGATCGCGAACGGCCCCGCGAACGGGATCGCCAGCGCGGTGGCCAGCGTGCCCCCGACCGTCAGCGCCGGGCTGTCCTTCTCCCCCGCGGCGAGGCAGCCGAGCCCGACGGCGAGCAGGACCACGGCGAGCGCCGCCGGCCGCCGGCTGGACCGCGGCACGGGCGGGCGACCCGCGAGCGCGAGAGTGACCGGGAGCCTGGACACCGTCCGGGCCGGCCACCACGCCGCCACGGCCGACATCCCCACCGCCAGTGCCACGACGGCGCCGACCAGGAGCCACGGGATGTTGAGCCGGTCCACCCGGTGCCCGCTGGCCGACGTCAGCCAGCCCGTCGCCGCCGGCCAGAGGGCGAGTCCGACGACGGTGCCGCCGACAGCCCCGGCCAGGCCGACCAACAGACCGGTGGCGATCATCATCAGTCGGATGTGGCGGCCCGTGGCGCCGACGGCGGCGAGCATGCCAAGCTGGCGCAGCCGACGGTGGGCCAGGGCGGCGAACCCGGCGGCGGCCACGAACGCGACCAGGAGCAGCAGGATCGTCGCCCCGGCCAGGATGAGCGTGACGATCACGACACGTTGGCGGTCCGGCCCATGGCCCATGCGCTGCGAGAGCGTCTTCAGGCTCTGGTCGTCGGTGTGGCGCACGTCGGCCCCGACGAACACCGACACCGACTTCGGCGGCGGGCCCGTCGAAGGCGCCACCAGGACGAAGTCGTCCTTCAGGTCGCTGGGGTTCTCGACGATGCCGACGATGGCCCGCGGGTGCCCGTCCAGCCCGACGCTGCCGCCGAGACGCAGGTCGAGCAGTTCGGCCATCCCCGTGGTCACAGCGGCCTCGCCGGGCCCGGACGGGTAACGGCCACGGACGAGGCCGAGGATCCCGGCGGTGTACGTCCCGTGCGGCGACTGCGCGCGATAGTCGACCGGGAGCGCGAGGCCCGGGGCCGGCCGTGGAGTGTGACCGACGACGTCGATCACCTCGAACCGGGCGCGCAGGGTCGCGAGGTCCGCGGCGAGCGCCTGGGTGTTGTCCCGCGGGCTCAGCATGTAGATGGTGTCGGCCCGGCCCATGACCGGGTCGGACGGCGGCGGGGCGTTGTACAGGGCGGTGCCGCCGACCACAGCGACCGTCACGACCAGCAGGAGCAGGAGCGTCACCAGCACCTGGGAGCGCCACTCGCGGCGCAGCATCCGCCACGCCCACCGCACCATCGCCCGCCGGGCCGGCAGCCCGCCCTCGGCCGGGCCGCGTCGGTCCTGGCCATCCGGGGCCGGCCCGGGACCGGGAGCGGGTGTCGGAGCGGGCGGGCGCGGTGGCGCCTGCACGCTCATCGGGGCGCGTCCGCGGCGAGCAGCGACTCCGGGCCGGCCGCCGGGCCGGACTCGTCCACCATCATGCCGTCGCGAACGAACACGACCCGGTCAGCCCAGGCCGCGAGCTGGGCGTCATGGGTGGCCATCACCGTGGCGGCCCCGGCCTTGCACGCCCCGCGCAGCAGCCGCATGACCACCTCGCCGGTCTGGGTGTCCAGCGCGCCGCTTGGCTCGTCGGCCAGCAGCAACCGGCGCTCGCCGACGAGCGCGCGGGCGATCGCGACCCGCTGGCGCTGCCCGCCGGACAGCTCGTCGGGAAAGCTGCGCGCCCGGTCGGCGAGGCCCACGTCGTCCAGGGCGCGGCGCGCGGCCGCGGCCGCCTTCCTGGCCCGCGTCCCGTCCAGTTCCAGCGGTAGCGCGATGTTCTCGGCCGCGGTCAGGCCGGGAAGCAGGTTGTAGTCCTGGAAGACGTAGCCGATGTACCGGCGGCGCATCCGGGCCCGGTCGCCCGCCGACATGCCGGCGAACGAGGTGCCCTCGACCAGGACTTCTCCGCTGGTCGGCTGCTCCAGGCTGCCCGCGATCGTGAGCAGGGTGGACTTGCCCGAGCCGCTCGGCCCCATCACGGCGACCATCTCGCCGGCCCGGACGGTCAGGTCGACGTCGGTCAGCGCGTGCACCTCGGTCGCACCCGAGCCGTATACCTTCGTCACGCCGCGCAGTTCGAGGATGGTGGTCGTCATCGGGCCGCCCTCGCGCCCGAGCCGCGCCGTGCCGGCGCCCCCGCCGCGGCGGTGGGGCCCTCGGCCGTCGAAGGGACCGCCGGGAAAACGGCCACCGGCGCATGGTGACGCAGGCGCGCGTCCGCGGCGTCCAGCCACCGCACGAACGCCTCCAGCCGGAAGATCTCGGCGTCCGCGACCAGGAGCAGGCCGAGGTCGTCCTCGGTGGCGTCCTGCTTCAGCCGGGTGAACCTGCTCATCGTCTCGACCAGGTGGCGCCGGTGCGCCTGGATGATCTGGGCGACGTCGACGCCAGGCAGCCGTGCCGCCACCAGGATCTTGATGACCAGCTCGTCCCGGGGCGGAGCCTCTGCCGCCGGCGGTGTCCGCAGCCAGGCGGCCAGTTCCTCGCCCCCCTCCGGCGTGATCCGGTAGGCCCGCTGCGGCCCCGGGTCCTCGCTGTCGTCGGAGGCGACCAGTCCGTCCCGTTCCAGCCGGGCGACGGTCGTGTAAACCTGGCCGACGTTGAGCGGCCAGACCTCACCGGTGCGCGCCTCGAACTCCTGGCGCAGCTGGAGCCCGTACTTCGGCCCCTCGCTCAGCAGGGCCAGCAGGGCATGTCGCACGCTCATGGGCACCCATCCTTTCGAGGTATACCCAGTAGCATACCCGGTATACAGGCGCTGCCCGCAACCCCCGGAACCCGGACCGGCGCCTTGACCGATGAGCCCGGGGCGGCCAACAGGCACCGCGGTCGCTCACGCGCGAGCCAGCCGGCCGACACCGGGTAGCCGACACCGAGGACGTGGCCCGGTCGACGTCCGGCGTATCGCGCAACGGCCCGCGAGACTGGGGCCGACAAGCTGGGCCGCGGAAAACGAGGACAGAGCTCGAGGGCCGAAAAATGCTGATTAGTAACGCCCAGGTTCTGGGTTACGACGATATTCGACCTTATAAGCGCGACGTGAAGAGCAAGAATTTCCCGGTGTATCGAGGTCTGGAACGACGCCTGGCCGGGCTCGCGCGTGACGACCAGCCGGATGACGTGGTCCGCCACGTTCTGGCGGTCTGTTCCGGGTACGCGTACGGGGAGGTCGAGTCCACCCAGCGCGACCCTGACGAGCCGCGGGGTATCAACGCACTGTCCGCCATGCTGGTGCGGATGGGCCTGCCCCGCAACAGGTGCCGCATCATCACCGAGCGAAACGACGCCATGCTCATACGCTCGACGGTTTTCGTCGTGCAGAGCGAGAACCGAGACGTCGTCATTCTCGTATACCGCGGCACCGACCCGTCCAGCCTGATGAACTGGCTTACGGACATGGAGATCCACTCGCGCGAGCCAAGCCTGGTCGATCTCGGCGGTCGCAGCGCCTACCCCGTGCACGCCGGCTTCTACCGGAATCTGCGGTCGACCAGGTCCGAGGTCCTGCGGACCCTTCAGTTCGCGATGGCGAGGCGGCCCCTGGAGGACGCCGGCAAGCCTTCACCCGCGCCCGCGCGGCTCGCCGACCGCGAAAGACCGGCGCTCTACGTCACGGGCCACAGCCTCGGTGGAGCCATGGCAGCGATCATGGGCCTGATGCTCATGACCGACCCCGCGTACCAGGACGAGCTCGGTACGGCGCTGCGGGCCGTCTACACCTTCGGTCAGCCCATGGTCGGCCCGGCCGGGATCGACGAGGGCTACGCGACCGTGCCGCGGGCGTACCGGGCGCCGGTGTTTCGCTACATCTACCGGCAGGACCCGGTGCCCCGGGTACCGGCCGCCGACCTCGGCCCCTTCACCCACTTCGGCGCCGAGTACCGCTACGACGGGCAGTGGACGGCGAGCACTCGGCCGATCCGCCAGATGCCCAGCATTCTTGGCTTCGGTGGGGCCTTCCTCGCGTTTCCCCTGGAGCAGATCCCGATCTTCAGCGGGCTGTTGCCCTACACGATCTCCGATCACTTCCCGCAGAACTACATCGAGGCCTGCGCCAACCACCGCAGCGAGTACGGCGACGACCGGACGGAGAAGATCTCCGATCTTCCGCGGTGCCGTGTTCCTCTGCCTGTTCCACTGCCGTCGATTCCACTGCCGTCGATGCGGCACCTCCCGCTACCGAAGGCCTGGCCGGTCACGGCCCGGCTCCCGGTCTCCGCCCTCGGTTCACTGCGGCTCCTGCGCGACCTCACCCAGCGGTGAAGCGCCCGCGCGGCGTGCGACGCGCGTCGCACGCCGCGCCATCGATGCGGACGCGTCGCCTCGTGGTCAGCCACGCGGTCGACTACACGCCGCGCGGGATGGCGGGGAACGTTCGCCGACAGGCACGGGCTGCCCCAGGAGCTGGTCCATACGATCATGCGCTGGGAGCGTGTCCCGGAGGGGAAGGTCAGCAGCCGGCGGTTCAGAGGCCGGCGATGTCGAACAGGTTGCCTTCCGGGTCGGCCAGGGTCGTCCAGCCATCGTGGTCGGCGACCCGCTTCGCGCCGAGGCCGACCGCCCGGTCGACCTCGGCCGCGGCGTCCGCGGACGCCAGGTCGACGTGCAGCACGTTCTTGCCGGGGTTCCTGTCCGGGACGAGCGCGAAGGAGAACGGCGGCGTGCTCGTGACGGTCGCCCAGTCGGCGGTGGCGCCGTCGGCGATCGGCGCGCCGAGCAGGTCGGACCAGAACCGCGCGAGCGCGAGCGTGTCGGTGCTGTCGACGACCACGTTGGCAATGGCGAGAGACATCGGAGGTCCCTTTCGGTCGGGTTGGTCGAGTCGGTCAGATCGGGTCGGTCGGATGGGTCGGTCGGATCGGATGGGTCGGTCGGATCGGATGGGTCGGTTCTCAGGCGGCGGCCTGGACGGGCCAGTAGACGTCGGTACGAGCGGCGGACGGGTCGTCGCCGCCCGGCCCGACGCGGTAGACCTCACGGATCGCGTCCGAGAGGCCGGCCGCGTGGCGGACGACATGGCTGCCGAGCGCGCCGTACGTGCGGTCGAAGTCGTCGAACCCGCCGATGTGCTCGGCGACGGCGAACCGTCCGCCGGCCAGTTCGACGCCCTCGACGCCCGCGGCGGCATCCCGCGGGCGAGGCGAGGCGCCGGGCGGGACCGGCACGAACGCCACGACCTCGCCGCGCTCGTCCTCGAAGTACTCGTGGGACCAGGTCGCCCCGTGCGGCCCGGCCGCGCGCACGTCGACGTGGGCGAGCGCGGAGTCCAGCAGCAGCCGTGCGTCCGCGTACCAGTCACCCGCGTCGGCCGCCGCTACGGTCGCCCGTACGGCGAAGACCGGCTGCGCCGCCACGTCCAGGAACGTCACGGCCAGCGGCGCGGCCGGTACGGGTGAGAGCAGCTCGCGCAGCGAGGCAACGACGCCCCGCGTTCTGGCGAGCTCCGCCTCCATCCGCTCCAGGTGGGACCGGATGGTCGCGTCGCGCGCCCCGTCGTCGGGCGCCCGCAGGACCGCGCGCACCTCCGGCACCGGCATGTCCAGGTCCCGCAGCCGGCGGATCAGATGCGCCCGCGAGACCTGGTCCAGCGAGTAGCGCCGATAGCCGGTCGACGGGTCGATCGAGGCCGGCTCCAGCAGGCCGACGTCGTGGTAGTGCCGCAGCGTCTTGACGCTCAGGTAGGTGAGGCGGGAGAACTCACCGATCGACACGACGGGGTCCGGTTCGAACATGGGTTGAGCTTCGACCCTCCGGCAACGGGAGAGTCAATACCGTCCGGGCTGCGATCCTCGAGGGCGGGCGTCGGGCCCGGTGGCGGCCCTTCGGTGTCGGCCGGCCGCACCCGCCCCGCTGGTCGCCACCACCGGCGGTGGACGGCCATGGGGACGACTGGCGGCGGGCTCCGGGGTCGCGCATGCTGGGCGCGGCGAACGGAGGTGGGCCACCCATACCGACGTCAATCACGCGACACGCTCATTCCGGCTTCTGGTCAGCGGGCCGGCGGATGCTCTCCGCCGCCTCGCCCGGTTTCCACCACGGCTTTCTCGCGACGGCCCGGGCAGGAACATCCGGACCTGAAAGGAAATTGGTGGCGAATCATGAAGAGGTCGTGCACGGCAGCGAGTGCGCTGTTCTTTCTCACTCTGGGCCTGGCCGTCCTGACGGTTCCGGCGCGAGCCGGCGGACCGCCAGCGACGCCCGTCGTGCCAGTACTGACGAGCATCCATACCGTCCACGCGGCCAGCGCCCACGCGGACCTGATCCGGTTCGGTTTCCAACCGGCCGCTCCCATGGACGTCACGGCCCGGTATGTGCCGCGGTCCGCGCTGATCCAGGACGGCTCTGGCCTTCCCGTCGCCGTGCGAGGCCAGTCGTTCGTCCAGGTGGTGCTCCGGGGTGCCGCGGCCCACGACGAGCGCGGCGGGCCGACGGCCCCGCGTGACCTGTTCCCCGTCCCGGCGACCACCAACGTCGTCCAGGTCCGCCTCGGAGGCGACTTCGAGGGCGTGGTCACCTACTTCATCGGGCTGCGTGAACCCGCGCCCGCGCCGCCCGTACACCCGGCCGTCGACCGTATGGAAGGCTGCGTGACCGTGTCGATTCCGACCAGGTAGATCCGCCGCCGGCCGCCTGCATGATCGTCCCGGCCGCCGGGTTCACGCGCTGGAACGGGCCTCCCCGAGGGGAGGCCCGTTCTTCGCAGCGTCGATGACCAGGCCGTGTGGCTCGACGACCACACCGTCGCCTACGCCCTCGCCGGCGGCTACGGCGCCGACCTGTGGACCGTCCCAGCCGACGGCACCGGCACCCCGGCCCGCCTGACGGCGGCCGCCCTCGCGCCGGCGGTCATCGGCTGAGAAGGAGAACACGCATCCCGGGCCTGACCGGCCCGAGGGCTGGTTCAGGCTTCACCGGCGCGCTGATGCCGTTCCAGGCTGAAGCGCAGCGCGGCGAGAGAGATCGCGGTCTGCTGGAGAGCCGGCCCGGTGACGACGCCGACGACACGGGCCGCCACTTCCTCCTCGAAGGTCGGACGGGCCTGGGCCAGCAGCCCTGATCCCGCCGGGGTCAGCGAGAGCAGCGACGAGCGACGGTCGTCCGGGTTGGCGGCGCGGCGGCACCAGCCCGCGGCCTCCAGGCGGTCGACGGCCTTGCTCGCGGCGCCCACGGTGATGGCGGTCTCCTGAACGAGGTCGAGGACCCGGCAGGTGTCGCGCTCGCTGATGATCTGCATCAGCTGGTACTGCCCGGCGGTGAGTCCGTGCGCCGCCCGGAGCCGCGCGTCGACCGCGTTGTAGAGCCGGGTCTCCACCCGCACGAGATCGATGAACAACTGCGTGACCTCGGTCGCCATCCACCCACTCACTGGATTCCCTGGAATCTAGTTCCCAGGAATCCGGTTGCGAGCATGCGATGGATTCCCGGGAATCCATCGTCCCACGGGGGTCGTCAGCGTGGATGGAGGTCCGACATGAGCCAGCAACAGCGCGACGCGGTGGATGCCCTGCTGCGGAACGCACCCTACGACCAGACCGCCTCCATCGAGCAGCAGCGCGACGCGTTCGAGCAGCGACAGGCCCAGCCGCCGCCCGGCGACGTCACCGCCCGCGACTCGACCCTCGGCGGACGCCCCGCGCTCGTGCTCGACGTCGCCGGCGCCGACAGCCGCGACGGCCGGGCGGGAGCCGACGGGGGCACGGTGCTGCTCTACCTGCACGGTGGCGGGTATGCCATCGGATCGGCCCGAACCGGTGCGCGGCTCGCGGTGCTGCTCGCACGCCGAGCCGGAACGAAGGCGGTGTCCCTCGACTACCGCCTCGCGCCAGAGCACCCGTTCCCGGCCGCCGTGGACGACGCCCTGGCCGCCTACCGCGAACTGCTCGACTCCGGAATCGGTCCCGACCGCGTCGCCGTGGCGGGCGACTCGGCCGGGGGCGGCCTCGCCGTCGCCGCGCTGGTGGCGGTCAGGGACGCCGGGCTCCCCCAGCCAGCGGCCGCCGTCGTCCTCTCGCCGTGGACCGACCTCACCCTCGCCGGCGCGAGCCTGCGGACCAAGCAGGGCATCGACCCGCTTTTCACCCGCGAGCGTCTCGGAACCCTCGCCGACTGGTACCTCGCCGGCCACGACCCCTCGGACCCGCTGGCCAGCCCGGTGCTCGCCGACCTCTCCGGGCTCCCACCCCTGCTCGCGCAGGTCGGGTCACACGAGATCCTGCTCGACGACGCCGTGCGCCTCGCCGGTCAGGCGGGTGCTCATGACGTAGACGTCACGCTGGAGGTCTGGCCGGGCGTTCCCCACGTGTTCCAGAACTTCACCGGGGCGCTGGACGAGGCCGACGAGGCCCTCGACCGCGCCGGCCGTTTCCTGTCACGGCACCTGGCGACGTCGCCGGTCTCCTGACCCGCCACCCCCGGCTTCAGCCGCCTGGACACAGACATACGCCAACAGCTACGGCTTGCGAGCGATCCCGCCGGCCATCAGGCGCTGCCCCACCGTCAACGGGTGGTTCACCGGCTCGTCGGGCCGCCATTCGGGCAGGTAGACCACACCCGGGTCCAGTAGTTCCAGCCCCTGGAAGTAACCGGTGATCTCTTCCAGGGTGCGGAACCGACCGGTGCCCAGATCTCGCAGCATGGCGTCCTCGAGCGCCAGAGCATCCGGGCTGGACGCGCAGAAGTGGGTCAGGAAGAGGTAGCTCCCTGACGGCACGGCGTCCAGGTAGGTGGCCACGATCCCGTCCGGGTCCTCGTCGTCACCGAGATGGTGGATGACCCCGATGAGGAGCACACCCACCGGCTGGGACAGGTCGATGTGCTTGGCGATCTCGGGGCGGGCGAGGACGTCGGCCGGCTCGCGCAGATCGGCGGTGACGACGTCCGTGTTGTCGTTCTCGGCCAGCAGGGCACGCCCGTGCGCGAGCACGATCGGGTCGTTGTCGACGTACACGACCCGCGCGTCCGGCGCGTGGCGCTGAGCCACCTGGTGCGTGTTCTCGACGGTCGGCAGCCCCGAGCCGAGGTCGACGAACTGGCGGATCCCGGCCTCCCTGGCCAGGAAGGTGACGCCCCGACGGAGGATGGCCCGGTTGTACCGGCCCACGTCGCCGATCTCCGGCACGATCCGCAGCGCCTCCGCGGCGATGGCCCGGTCGACCTCGAAGTTGTCCTTGCCGCCGATGACCGCGTCATACACCCGGGCGATGCTCGGCCGGGTCACGTCGATCTCGGCTGGCTCCGGCTGCGCGGTGGCGGCGCCGAGTTCCTGCTGCTGGTCGGACATCCACGTCCTTCCTCGTCGAGTCCCGGCCAAGCGGCCCATATCATGATCAAACACCCGTAGTGAACTGATCAGCACAATTCCTACACCATCGACACTTCACTCCGACACGGGCCCACCCCGTTGGGCGACCGCCGGAGCCGCGCACGCGCCTGCATCCGGGGCATGTCGGCGTGCCGGGGTTACAGCCAGTCATCGAGCGTCCGAAGCCCGCCAGCGACCGCCGCAACGTCTCCGGATCGGCGACGGACACCCCTGACCTCGGTCGTCGCGCCGGCCATTCCTGTCACGGCACCTGACCGCCCTGTCGGCGGCCTGAGACCGCCGACGGAGGAAGCGCCGCAGGCCATGGCTCGCGAGCCATGGCCTGCGGCCGAATCCGGCGATTCCCTGCGTCCTCGGATCCGGGGCGAGACGATGGACGTGGAGCATCAGTGGGTTCGTGAGCCGTGCGGAGGGAGCAGATCACCGATGGACGTCGCGGGTTCCACGAGGGGCGCTCGGCGCGCCGAGCGCATGGCGCAGGCTCGCCGGCTGGCCGGCCAGGCCCGACAGGACCGGACCGTGCCCTGGTACCTCGCGTTCGTCTGCACCGCCGTCGGCGCTGGTGCGTCGTTCAACGCGTTCGGCAGCGCAGTCGGTTTCCTCTACGCCCTCGGACTGTCCGTCGCGTTCGCCGCCCTGTCGTGGGGGACGCTGCGACTGGTCCCGGCCGTGATGACGGACCTGAGCCAGGAAGGGCAGGGCCCGGCCAGGACGTGGCTCACGCTGCTGCGGGCACCAGTCACCGCCCGCGGCTTCCTCGTCCTGGCCGCCACCGTCCCGGTGGCTGTCGCGCTGGTGAAGACGGTCGGGTTCTTCTTCCTCGGCGGCGTAGTGCTGGTGCTTCTCTTCACAGGTCTGGCCCTGGCCGCCGCCTGGGCACTCAACCGCCCCTGACGACGTCACCGTAACCCTGGCGCGAAGGCGGCTGGCTTGTCGACCGACAGCACAGGGCAGTGGCAGCCCGCACTCAGGAGCCCGGCTCACCGTTCCGATGCGGAACCGTGGTCCCCGTACCCGGTTCACCACACTTCTCGTCAACCGATGAGTTGAGGGCTCGCGCCCAGTCTGCCCCTCCGTCGGTACTCCAAGCGGAAGAGAACAGACATGGGCATCGCGATCATGAGTGCGGCGGTCTCCCTGGACGGGTTCGTCGCCGACCTCGACGACGCAGTCGGACCGCTGTTCGACTGGTACGGCAACGGCGAGGTCACCTGGACCTTTCACGACGACGAGCGGGCGTTCCACACGACCCACGCGTCCGCCGAGTTCATGCTGACCCAGCACGCGAACGTGGCCGCCGCGGTGATCGGGCGGCGGCTGTTCGACCTCACCAACGGCTGGCACGGACGCCCGGCGGCCGGCGAGCATGTCTTCGTGGTCACCCACAAGGCACCGACTGCCTGGGACTACGCCGACGAGGCGCCGTTCACGTTCGTCGACGACGTCAGGGCCGCGATCACACAGGCAAGGGAGTACGCAGGTGATCGTGACGTCACGGTCACCGCTGGGAACGTCGGCGGCCAGGCACTGCGGCTCGGGCTTATCGACCGCGTAGTGATGAGCGTAGTGCCAGTGGTGTTCGGCTCCGGCCGGCCGTTCTTCGGCGTAGGTGGGCCCGGTGACCCCGTCCTGCTCGCGGACGCCGCGCAGATCATCCAGGGCAGCCGTGTCACCCACGTCGTGTACGACATACCCCGCGCGCGCATCGGCACGTAGCTCGGAGGCGGCGGCCGGTGGTGGTGGTGGTGGACACGAGGTTGCCCGGACGCCCGATCTTTTCGAAATCCTGCTTGGCTATGCTTCCCGCCGTGGCGACCCTGATCTGGATCAACGGTCCGAACGCCGTCGGGAAGACCCAGGTCGCCTACAACCTCCACCGCAGACTGCCCGGAAGCTTCGTCAGCGACCCCGAACACCTCGGCTTCGCGATGCGCAAGATGCTGCCAAAGGCTCGGCGCATCGACTTCCGACAGATCCCCCTGTGGCCGCACGCGGTAGGCGAGATGCTCACTCTGGCCCTACAAGGCGGCGAGGACCCCGTAATCGCACCCATGACCGTCCTCAATCCCGAACTGCTCGCCGAGCTGACGGCCGCGGTCACAGCCGCCGGACACCGCGTCCATTACGTCACCCTGCTCGCGACCCCCGCGACCATGACCAGGCGCATCCACCGCCGCGGCGAAACCTCCCGCAGCTACAGCGGCCGCCGACTCAGCCGTTCCCTCGACATCCTCCAGATGCCCGCGTTCGCCCGTCACGTCCACACGGACAAGCTGTCCATCTCCGCCGTCGCCGACGACATCGCCACACACGCGGGAATCGCCCTCGCGCCAGAGGCGACCAGACCGCTCATTCGCCAGGCCCGCCAACTCGCCGTCCAAATTCGCCACATCCGCTGGGACGCCTGACGTCGGCGGGGCCCGCCTTCCGGGGGTCAGACCAGCAGCGCCCGGGCGTGTACGAGAACAACCTCGCAGGCGTCCGGATCGCCGGCCTCGCCGCGAAGCAGTGGGACATCACCAAGGCCACGAACCCCTGCTCACCTTGCTCGCCCGGCATGACGTGGTCCCAGGGCTCGCGGCCTGACCGCTCACGGCGGGCCGCCACCAGACGTGACCCGCCCTACGCAAAGGCGCCGGGTAGCGGCCCCGGGTCGCGCACGTCCAACTAGGTGATCGTCTCCGTCTCGGGCTCGCGGAGACCGACCGCGTCGTGCCGCCAGAACAGTTCCGAGTAGACCAGTGTCCCCGTCATCCACGGCTGGTAGGCCGCAAGTGTGACGACCTGGAAGGCCGCGTCCGGAATGCGCAGCGACGGCTTGCGGAAGTCCAGGTCCCCGCCGGGCACGAAGCCGAAGCGACGGTAGTAGCCGGGGTCACCCTCGAGGAAGACGAGGGGCACCGAGGATTCGGCGAGGATGTCGAGTCCGCGGTGGATGAGGGCCGAGCCGATACCGCGTTTCTGGTGCTCGGGAACCACCGCCAGTGGGCTGAGGACCTGGACCTCGACCAGCCGCCGGGGCGCGTCGAGCAGGTTGCGTGTCCACATCGCGTGACCGACGACCTTGCCATCGTGCTCGGCGACGAGCGAAAGGCCGTCACCAGGCGTGATGGTGGCGCGAAGGTCGTCGACGAGGCCCGACACGACCTTTCCGTGCTCGCCGCCGAATGCCCGTGTGACGACGTTTCGCACGGACTCCCGATCACGGGCTGACTCACGGCGAAGATTCACGCGCCGGACGGTAAGGGCGCCTGGCGACGACGGCAACCCGTTTCTCGGTCGACGTGGATCGGGAACACGACCGCGCCTGGTCTGTGAGCGAGCGCGATCGGCACCGCTCCGGGATCACGGTTATAGGATCACGGCGTGGTCGAGCTGTCCGACGGCACGCTGTTGTGGACCGCGGTCAGCGGTAACGGCCCACCACTTGTGCTGTGCCATGGCGGCCCGGGACTGTGGGATTACCTCGCGCCCCTGGCCGCGCTGTTGGACGACGTGTTCACGGTGATCAGATTCGATCAGCGCGGCTGCGGACGGTCCACTGACGGCGGCGGCGGGCGGTTCACCGTCGAGCAGGCTGTGAACGACCTGGACCAGCTGCGGGCCGCGTTAGGAGTCGATCGCTGGGGCGTGGTCGGGCACTCCTGGGGCGCCGAGCTCGCCCTGCGCTACGCCGCGCATTTTCCCGGCCATGTCGCCGGCGTCGTCTACATCGCCGGAGTCGGCGCGGGCGACGGATTTCGTGACGGATACGTCGCCGAGCGGGAGCGCCGTCTGGGAGCGGACCTGCTTCGGTGGACAGAGCTTGGCAGTCGCCAACGTGACCCAGCCGAGGAGCGCGAGTGGTGCCTGCTGCAGTGGCGGCCTGACTTCTCGCCTGGTCCCGCCGCCCTCGACCACGCCGCCGCCCTGTGGGCTACCCGCCCCCCGGACGTCGAGGTGAACGCCGCGGCCCATCGGCAGCTCTGGGCGGATCGCGACACGGCGGATCTCCTCACCCTTGCCGCCGGCCTGCGTCGACCGGTCACCATGCTCCTCGGCTCTGACGACCCGCGCCCCTGGCAGGCGACCGACTCCCTTCTCGCGGCCCTGCCTGCCGCAAGCCGGATCGTGTTCGACGCCGCCGGGCATGCCCCCTGGGTCGAACAACCATCCGTGGTCCGCGACGCGATCCTCACGGCCTTCGCCACGGTGTAACCAGCTCGGCGTGAGCCAGGACGATCGGTACCAGCCTCGGGTTGCACATAGGGTGCTTCGGCGTAGATCCGTCGCCCGTCGGAACCATGGTCAGTACCTTGACTCGCGTGGAGTACGCCTCGGTATCTGCCTGGCTGCCCGCCATCCTGGCCGACCACGACCGGTACCACCGCCGCGCCGCACACGCGAGGCGGAGCCCGTGTCGGCGGACTCCACTTCGATCAGTCCTCCGGCCAGTTCCAGGTCGGTACCTCGCGGATGGGGTGCAGATCGGAGTCAGTGACGGCGTGAGAGTTCTGCTGAGCGACCTGGGCTCCGAACTCGACATGCTCGCGGAACGCCTGCCGGAACGGCGCGTCGTCTGGCATGCCGGCCTCGTCCAGCGCCTCGAGATACGCGGTGACGAACCTGTCCCGCTGCTCATCGGTGATCTTCAGACCGCGGTGCACGTCGATGAGATACTGGAAGCCAAGCTGCCTGGTGAAACGGTCAGGTCCGCCGAACGACTCGGCGGTGAACCACGTCAGGTGGTCGACGTGGGTCGCCACCCGCTCGGTGAACAGTGTCCGCAGCACCGGGTCAGCCAGTGCCTTCGCGTAGAACAGTTCCTCGAGTCGATGCAGGCCCTCGTCGCCGCCCGCGTGCTCGTACAACGACTTTGTCACAGGATGCCTCCGGGCCGTCGTTGCGGAGAAGAACCCCCCGTACCGACACCATAGAAAGCGTTCACCCGGCGTACCGCGCGGCGGCGCGGGCGCGCACGACCAAGATCGGTACCAGCCCTTGGTCGCGCACGCCCCCGGATTGCACACACAACGTGCCCGGCGCTGGCGCCCGACATGCACCTGTGATCAAGAAGTAGCCGTTGGCGGTAGCCTGCGGGGCATGGCCCTCACCATGATCACACTGTCGTCCGGCCGCCGGACCTATCTCAGCCAGGTCTGGATGACGGGAACGTACGACGGCCTGATCGAGGGCTACCCGTTCAGATACATCAATGACAGGATGGTCGCAAATCTGCCGCAGCAGGGTGCGCACCGCTTTCCCGGATCGCCTGTGCACGTCATTCCACCGATCAGAGAGTATCCGGAAGCACAGCCCGGGCGGCACCTACCCTTCGGACCCGAGGAACTGCTGCCCCGAGTGATCTGCGTCGGGATGTTCGAGTCCAGCGCCGTAGACACCGGTCCGGACGCGCCTCTGTACCGATCGCGGCTCGTTGTGGTGTGGATGCAGCCCACCGCGGTGCTCCCGTCGGATGAGACCGCTGGCCTCGATCTTCGCGATCTTCCATGGGACGAGATGGCGAAGGACGAGGAGATCTAGCCGGCAAGCATGGCCGGCACACCCCGGGCTACACATGCCCGATTTACCGCAAGGCGGTGGCGGGTGGGCAGCAGCGAGATCGAAGCGGACCCGCGCGCCGAGCCCGGTCCACCGAGCGTGGGGACCGCCGGTGGGCCGGGCTCGGCGATCGTCAGCTGGCGGCGGCGATGATCAGGTCGGCCGTCTCCACCGGGTGGCTGACCATGGCCACGTGGGAGCTGGCCACCTCGATTGTGTGCGCGCCGGCGCGCGCCGCCATCACCCGCTCGGCCTCCGGTGGGATCGTTGCGTCGTTCGCCGCCACGAGATACCAGCTCGGAATCGTGCGCCACCCTGGCGTCCCCGACGGCGTCGACAGGCACGACGCGGCGAAGCCGCGCTGGCTCGACGCCATGGCCGCCGCCTGCCCCGCGTCGACATCGGCGCAGAACAACTCGTGGAAGTACTCCGGATCGATATACGCGTCGGCGTCGCCCTCGGGAGCGCCCGGATAGGGCCGGAGCACCAGATGCTTGGCCAGGTCGGTGCTCCCGTCACCCAGCGCGAGCGCGGCACCCAGCGCCTCACCCTCCTCCGGCGCGAAGGCGGCAACGTAGACCAGGGCCTTGACGTTGGCGTTCCCCGTGCTGGCGTTGGTGATCACACTGCCACCGTAAGAATGCCCGACCAGCACGACCGGGCCGTCGATAGTGGAGACGAACGCGCGGATATACTCACCGTCACTGATCACACCGCGCAACGGGTTGGCCGGGGCGTAACAGGTGAAGCCGAGGGCCTGAAGCCTCGCGACCACATCACTCCAACCGGACGCATCGGCGAACGCCCCGTGGATCAAAACAATGGCGGGCTTGTCGGTAGGCATCGCGAAGAATCACTCCTCCATGACGGTCTGGACGCGAGAACAGCCCGGCAGTCGGGCCGATCAGGTTTCGTGGACGGCGAGTGGACCACGGCGGGCAGCGCCGGGACTCCGTCCGAAACCAGGCGTCGGCCGCGGACACCACGGACCCACCGGTCGTCCCCTTGCGAAGAGAATGCCGCGCGATCGCCGTGCCGGCTATACGAGGATTTGCGTAGATGAGACGCGCTCGGGCTGCCATGATGCAGATCGTGGGAGCACCGTCACACGCCGAACTGAACCGGCTGCTGGACTTGACAATCTCGCTGCTGGACAACCCGCATGAGTTCTGGCCGGCTGTCTGCGGAGAACTGGCGGCCGTGCTCCACGCTCGTCTCGCCGGCTGTTTCCAGGTCCGGTGGCCCAGCGGCGGCATCTGGTCGCAGGTGCTCGACGGAGGCGCCTGGACTGGGCGGATTCCCTGGACGCCGTCCGAGGTCGCCGTCCATCCGCTGGTGCGCAGCTTCGCTACCGGCGTCGACCTCGCACCGCGGACACTGGGCGAGGTCGCCGACGACGGCTGGCTGACCTCGGAGGAGCATGTGGTGGCGCGGGAGCGCTTCGAAGGCTCGTTCGCCCAGGTTCTGATCCCGCTGCGGCGAGCCGGCTCGGAGCTGCACTACGTCGGAGCCGCGCGCACCGGCCGCGAGTTCAATGACCGCGAACGAGCCTACCTGGACCGGCTGCAGCCGCTGCTCGTCGCCATCGAGCGCCACCTGCGCGAGACCGACCGCCTCCGACGCGGCCTCGCGCCCATCGGTGAGCCGCCGGCCCTACCGGGGCCGAGGGCCGCCGACGCGGGCCTCACCGACCGTGAGACCGTCGTCCTCGCGCTGCTTGCGGACGGATTGAGCCCGGTGGCGATCGCCCGCCGCCTGGGAATCTCGGCCCGCACCGTCGTCAAGCACCAGGAGAAGATCTACCGCAAGCTCGGCGTGCACGACCGCGTGAACGCCGTGCTCCTGGCGCAGCGCCTCGGCCTCGCGGGCGTCCGGTCCGCTTCGGCGGGGCCGGCCCCGCCGACCAGGGCCGAGCTGCCGCCGGCGGGCCTCGTGGCGCCAGACGTCGTCACGGACACAGGCGAGAAGCATCGCGTTCGTTGATCAAACCGTTGAGGGCGGCCCGGCGTGTGATCCGTTGACGAGGTCATCAGGCGACAGCGTCGACTGCGCGGCGAGTACCTGTAGATCGAGAAGCTGCCCCAGGGCAGTGCGGTCGGCCATGCCCCCTACGCCAGCACGATCGGTACCACCCCTTGGTTACACACGAGCGAAGTTCGACGGGTCTTGTACACGTCGACCCCATCACCGCGAAGATCTGTGGTTTGGGGCTTGGTTTGGCGTGAGTGGTCGCTGTGCTGGTGAGGCCGGGACCGTGGCGCGATTGCCTGAACTGCCTTGTGCGGGGTTTGCCAGGTGGGAGGCTGGTGCCGACGTCGAGGAACTGGCGGATGCCTGCCCTGGCTCAGAACCTTCGTGGTCAGATCTGCTGAGTGATCGGTGTGAGGCGTGAGCACGACGTCGAAAAAGCGCATGGAGTGGGCAGGACCGGGGCGGTTCAATACGGCGAGCACGAGGGCTCAGAGATGCGGGAACGTCTACTCGACGCGGTGCGGGCGCGTCTCGCCAGATTTGCGACCGATCATCATGCGTCCGTCGTGCTGGACGACGAGGCGTTGGCAGAGGTAGAGGCGCTGGTGGCGGCGGTTCATGATCCGGCGAGGGATCTGGATGTCTGCTACTCGGCGGGCATGGTGCACTGGTATCGCTATCTGCTGTTGCCCGTGGGCGAGGACCAGCACGATCTGGCCGTCGCGCTTCGGCTGTTGGAGTCCGTCCACCGGGCCCAGCCCGCGGCGATTCCGGTGGAGGCTCGGGCCTACTTCCATCAACTGCAGCGCGTCTCGCCGGCGATTCCCCACGACTGGGCCAACCAGTCCGTCGAGCTCCTCGAACGCGGTCTGCGTACCGGCGACGTCGTCGCCCTGAGCGCGGCCGCCGACCTCCTGCGCGGCGCGCTCACCGCGTTCCCGGAGGGCTCGTTCGACCGCGCCGCGCTGCTGTCGAACCTCGGGGTGGCTCTCAAGGCCCGGTTCGAGCGGTCTGGTGCCCTCGCCGACCTCGCGGATCTGGATGCCGCCATCGACGCGGGCCGGGCTGCCGTGGACGCCGCTGTCGCCGGTGGCCGCGACCACTCCGCGTACCTGGTGAACCTCGGCGGCGCGCTGCGGGTTCGGTTCGAGCGGACGGGAGTGCTGGCGGATCTGGACACGGCGGTGGAAGTGGGCCGGGCGGCCGTGGACGCCACCGGGCCCGACCACCCGAACTGGGGCGGGTATCTGTCCAACCTCGGAACGACCCTGCGGGTTCGGTTCGAGCGGACGGGAGTGCTGGCGGATCTGGACACGGCGGTGGAAGTGGGCCGGGCGGCCGTGGACGCCACCGCGCTCGACCACCCCGATCATGCTCGGTTTCTGGCAAATCTCGGGGGCACCCTGCACGCGCGGTTCGGGCGGACCGGGGCGTTGCCGGATCTGGACGCCGCGGTCGACGCGAGCCGGGCTGCCGTCGAGGTCACGACGGCTGACCACCCGGACTATGCCGGACGCCTGGCAAATCTCGGGGAAGCCCTGCGAATACGGTCCTCGTGGACGGGGGCGCTCGCAGACCTGGACGCCTCGGTGGAAGCCTGCCAGACGGCAGTCGCCGCCGCGGCACTCGACGATCCCGGCCGTGCCACTTACCTGGTCGGCCTCGGGATCGTTCTGCGGGACCGCTCCGAGCAGACTGGAGCGCTCGCGGATCTCAACACGGCAGTGGAGATGTGCAGGGAGGCGGTGGCGGCTTCGACGGCCCGCAATGCGTACCGCGGCGCCTACCTGTCCGCACTCGGGTCCGCCCTGCTGCTCCGGTTCCAGTCGACGGGAGCGCTCGCCGACCTGGACGCCGCAGTCGAGGCGGGCCGTGAAGCGGTGGCGGCGACCGCTCCCGGCGAGCCGGGCCTCGCCGGTCGCCTGTCGGACCTCGGGCTCGCGCTGCGCGCGAGATTCGAACGGACCGGAGCTCTCACGGATCTCGAAGCCTCGGTGGAGGTCGCGCGCGCGGCGGTGGCGGCGACCGCCGCGGACGAGCCCGGCCGCGCCGGAATGCTGTCGAATCTCGGGCTCGCGCTGCGGGTGCGGTTCGGGCGGACCGGGGAGCTCGCGGACCTGGATGCGGCGGTCGAGGCCGGCAAGGCGGCGGTGGAGATCGTCCCTGACCACCCAGATCGGGCTATCTATCTGACCAACCTCGGGCTCGCGCTGCGGGTGCGGTCCGAGCGGACCGGCCTGCTCGGGGATCTGGACGCGGCGGTGGAGATGTGCCGGGCAGCGGTGGCGGCCACAGGGGCCGGTCACCCGCGTCGTGCCGGGACACTGTCCAACCTCGGGCTCGCCCTGCGGATCCGGTTCGGGCGGACGGGAGAGCCCACGGATCTGGATGCCGCGGTAGAGGTGGGCCAGGCGGCGGCGGACGCCGCCGGCGATCGCCCCGACCGTGCCGGATACCTTTCGAACCTCGGAACGATTCTGCTGGTGCGCTTTGACCGCACCAGGGAGCTTGCCGACCTGCACGCGGCAGTAGAGGCGGCTCGGGAAGCGGTGGCGGCGAGCCCATTCGACCATCCCGACACGGCCATGTACCTGTCAAACCTGGGGATGGCCCTGTACACCAGGTTTGAACGGACCGCCGAACCGGCCGAGTTGAACGCCGCGGTGGACGCTTGCCGATCGGCGATCGAGGCCGCGGTCCCCGACCATCCCGAGCAGGCCATGTACCTGGCGAACCTCGCGACGTTCCTGCATGTCCGGTTTCAGCGAACGGGCGACCCCGCGGATCTGGAAGCCGCCATGAATGTCAGTGGACAGGCAACCGGGATGGAGGTCGCGTCGCCTCGTCAACGCGCTCGCGCCGCGAGGGTGTGGGGCAGCGCCGCTGCGGCCGGGGGTCGGTGGGAGGCGGCGGTGGAAGGTTTTACCGCGGCGCTCGGCCTGCAGGGTGAGGTGGTGGCGCGCGAGTTGCCACGGGCGGATCGGGAGGAACTGCTCGCGGAGGTGGGCGGGCTGAGCGCCGACGCGGCGGTGTGCGCGGTTCGGACGGGTGATCCAGACCGGGCACTGGAACTGTTCGAACAAGGGCGAGGGGTGTTGCTGGGGCAGGCACTGGACACCCGGGGCGACCTGAACGATCTCCAGGCACGGCACGCGGAGTTACATGACCGGTTCGTCGCACTGGCGGCTGAACTCGACCGGCCCGAGCCGGCCGAGTGGGGCGCACTGCCAGGGGCGGGTGAGAACGCCAGTCGCCCGAACGGCGTCGGAGGGCTGGTCCAGTACCGGCGGAGGCTCCGCGAGCAGTTCGATGAGGTGGTCGCCGAGATCCGGAACCGGTCGGGGTTCAACGGATTCCTGCGTCCGCAGTCGGCGGCGGAGCTGGCCAGGGCAGCGGCCGGCGGGTCGGTCGTGATGGTTGCCGTGTCCGAGTTCGGCTCGTACGCGCTGGTTCTCACCGAGGACGGGGCCGGTGAGCCTGTGGACCTTGGAGACCTGACGCCGCAGGCGGTCTTCGACGAGGTGCTCGCCTTCATGACCGCCGTGGAGACGCTGTCCTCGCAGCGGACGACCAAGGACGAGAAGGACCAGGCGCAGGACCGGCTGTCCACGACCCTGGGTTGGCTGTGGGATCGGCTCGCCAGTCCGGTTCTCCGTCAGATGGATCGGCACGGTCTCCTCGCGGCATCCCTCACGGAAGGCGCGCTGCCGCGGGTGTGGTGGTGCCTGTCGGGCATGCTGTCGTTCCTGCCGGTGCATGCCGCGGGGCGGCACGAGACCCGTATCGGGGCCCACCCATCGACCGTGATCGATCAGGTGGTGTCCTCCTACACTCCGACCCTGCGCGCTCTGGCGCACGCTCGCCGCCTCGCGAGCGTCGAGCACGCGGATGCCGACGGACGGCGGATGGTCGCGGTCGTCATGCCGCGCACGCCCGCCCCGCCTGGCAACCCAGGTGACGACGCCAGCCTCGACCTGCCTGGAGCCGAGGCGGAACTCGCCACGCTGCGTCGGTATCTGCCCGGCAGAGTCACGGCCCTGCTCGGGGAGCAGGCCCGGTGGAAGACCGTGCACGCCGCGCTTCCCGCCGGACGATGGGCGCACTTCGCCTGCCACGGCTCAAGCGATCTGGCCAACCCATCGACCAGTCGGCTGCTGCTGCACGACCACCGAGATCGTTCGTTCACCGTCGTCGATGTCGCGCGGCTGCGCCTCGACGCCGAGCTGGCCTACCTGTCCGCCTGCTCGACCGCCCGTCCCGGTGGGCGGCTGCCGGACGAGGCGATCCATCTGGCGTCCGCGTTCCAGCTCGCCGGCTACCGGCATGTCATCGCCACGTTGTGGCCGATCAACGACGGCGTCGCCGTCGGCCTCGCCGACGATGTCTACAAGGCGCTGACCGCGAGGATCCCCGTCGACCCGGCTACCGCCCTGCACGCCGCCACCAGGCGGCTGCGTGATCTCGCCAGCGCGCGGCCATCCCTGTGGGCCTCCCACATCCACACCGGCCCATGACCCCGCGGACGCGGGGAATCGCGACGGCGTGCTCCACGAGCACGTCCGCCCGCCATCGCGCGGTACCCGCCCTGCCTTCTTGATCGCAAGAATCGGCGACTCGGCACGACAGGCCGCCGCTACGAGAGGGCGCCGTCCTGCCCGTTCCGCCGGGATGCTGACCAGCAGGTTTACCCGATCGCCCTATACCGCTTTCGGCTTCTTCGGGGCTGTTTCGGGGACGGCTTCGTCAACGGGGGTCTGGCGGTGCGGTGGCCGGCGTACTGCGTCCGAGCCGTGCGGCGTGTGCAACGCGGTTGCGGACCAGGAGTCGGCCCCATTGCCAATTGATGCTGGCCTGGAGCCTGCGCCAGCGCGACCGGTACCAGCCCTGGGATGCGCATAGGGTGCGCCCGCATAAACCCGTCGCCCGTCGGAACCCTGGTCAGTACCTTGACTCGTGTGGAGTACGCCTCGGTATCTGCCTGGCTGCCCGCCATCCTGGCCGACTTCGCCGGCTCGCCCGTGGCGGGCTGGGATGTGCGGCTGATCGACTTCGACCCGGCGCGGCCCGGCGACGTCGTAGCGCTGATTCCGGACATCGATACCTGGGTCATCCCCACCAAGCCCTCCGCCCATCTGCTGCTGCTCAAGGTGGCCGACTTGATCGGGAAGAGCTTCGTCAACGTGAAGGGCCTCGACGACCTCGCGGACACCCCAGAGGGTGTAGCGATGGAGATCGCCTCGACGCTCCAGGACCACGTCATGGACAACCTCAACACCACCTGGCCCGAGGTGGCCGTCGACGGGCGGACGGTCGTTCTCGAGCCTCGGCTCGGCCCCGACGGGACGCCACGATGGGAGGGCCGCGGCGTCGAGCCCTGCCCGTTCGGCCAGCTCGCCTACCGTCTCACGTAGGGGCCCTGCCATTTCTACCGAGAACTGACCGGTCCGCTCGGCTCGGACTGGGGAGCGGGTACGAACCCTGCGTCACCGGGAGACGGAACCCTTCGCTTCGAACACGACGGTGTAACGCGTTCAGCGATGCCCCGCCGGGAACCGCTCCCTTTACGTAGCGATTGGTAGGTCCGCCGCGGAGGGCTCCGACCGGCTGGGGACTCACCGCTGCGTGACAGGTGTCTGTCAGGTGGGATCAGTCTGGCGATGAGCCCTAGAAGGTCAAACATCCGGTTCGGGTGGCGGATGGGATGCTGGTTGCCAGCGTGACGGGCCGTGCGCCCTTGGTCGGCTTGTGCTGTCGGGGGTGGCGAAGGTGGCACGCGGTCTGTCGGGCCGGGAGGTCCGGGCGTTCGCTGAGATGTTCGGGGACTTGATGTCGGCGGGGCCGCTGTTGGTGTCGGTTGACCTGCCCCGGCGTAGCCAGCCCGCCTGGCATGGGCTGAGTGCGGAGGAGTTCTGGTGGGAGGTCTCGCGGCTGCTCGCGGCCGGCGCGGTCCGCGATGGTAGGCGTCGGCTGTTGGAGGCAGCCCGCGAGCAGTTTCCCAGCAACGAGGTCTTTGCCGCGGGTGGGGACGATGGCCCGGCGGGGCCGTCGGTGTGGAACGTCCCGCCGCCGGTGGTGGGGTTCGTGGGCCGCCAGGAGCAGTTGTCGGAGTTGGCCAACAAACTGACCGCGGGGGCTGCGGTGTCGGTGGTGGCGCTGGCCGGGATGGGTGGGGTCGGTAAGACGGCGTTGGCGGTTGAGTACGCCTACCGGCATGAGGACGAGTTCGACGTGGTGTGGTGGGTGCCGGCGGAGCGGGCGGATCTGATTGCTGGCCGGTTGGCTGAGCTGGGCGAGGCGTTGGAGTTGCCCACCGGGGCGGAGCCGGCGGCGGTGTTCGCGGAGCTGCGGCGCCGTGGCCGGCCGTGGCTGCTGATCTTCGACAATGTCGAGGATCCGGCGGCGGTGGCGCCGTTGCGGCCGACGGACCGGTGGGGCCGGCTGCTGGTGACCTCGCGGCGGGCCGGCTGGGGTGGGCCGCGCGCGACGGTGCAGGTACCGACATTGCCTCGGGCGGAGTCGGTGGCGCTGTTGTCCGACCGGCTTGCAGGGGTCGATCCGGTGGTGGCGGACGGGGTGGCCGATTTGCTCGGCGATCTGGCGTTGGCGTTGGAGCAGGCGGCGGGGTTCTGTGCGCAGACCGGTACGCCGCTGGCGGAGCTGGCGAGCTGGCTGGTCGAGCGGTTGGAGGACGTGATCGCGCTTGGGGGGGTCGCGGATCGAGCTGGGGAGACGGTCGCCACGTTGTGGGACCTGTCCATCGAGCGGCTGTCGGTGACGGCGCCGGCGGCGGTGGAGTTGCTGGAGCTGTTGGCGCTGTTCGCGCCGGAGCCGGTGCCGTTGGACTTGTTCGAGGGCCGGGCGGAGCTGCTCGGTGGCGGGCTGCTGGCCGAGGCCGCGGGCGATCGGCTTGCCTGGGCGCGGTTGGTGGGGGCACTGGTCGGCTACAGCCTGGCCAGTCGGGACACCGCGGCGGTGTGGGTACACCGGTTGGTGGCCGCCGCGACCCGCCGCAAGCTCGGCGAGGTCCGCCGCGCGGAGCTGGTGGCGGTCCTGGTCGGGCTGCTGCGTGCCGACCTGCCTGAGAACATCACGCGTGCCCCGGAAGGCTGGCCACGCTGGTGGGCGCTGCTTGCCCACGCCCGCACCGTGCTGGACAGCGCCGACGATCCGACTGGTCTCGCGGCACCCTGCCAGGCCGACCCGCCTGCTACGGCGGGCGACCTGTCCTGGCTGTGTGACCGGACAGCGACGTTTCTCCAGGAGCAGGCCCAACCCGCCGAGGCGTTGCCGCTGTTTCAGCGGGCGCTCGCGATCGGTGAGGCTGCCTATGGCCCCGACCACCCCGTCGTCGCCACGCGCCTGAACAACCTGGCGTCGGTGCTGCAAGACCTGGGCCGGGTCGGGGAGGCGGTGCCGCTGTTCCAACGGGCGCTCGCGATCGACGAGGCCGTCTACGGCCCCGACCACCCCGTCGTCGCCCGCGCGCTGAGCTACCTGGCGTTGGCGCTGCGAGGCCTGGGCCGGGCTGGGGAGGCGGTGCCGCTGTTCCAACGGGCGCTCGCGATCGACGAGGCCGTTTACGGCCCCGACCACCCCGTCGTCGCCAGCGTGCTGAACAACCTGGCGTCGGCGCTGCACGACCTGGGCCGGGCTGGGGAGGCGGTGCCGCTGTTCCAACGGGCGCTCGCGATCGACGAGGCCGTCTACGGCCCCGACCACCCCGAGGTCGCTACCGATCTGAACAACCTGGCGTTGACGCTGCAAGACCTGGGCCGGGCTGGGGAGGCGGTGCCGCTGTTCCAGCGGGCGCTCGCGATCGGCCAGGCCGTCTACGGCCCCGACCACCCCGTCGTCGCCACGCGCCTGAACAACCTGGCGTTGCCCCTGCAAGCGCTGGGCCGGGTCGGGGAGGCGGCGCCGCTGTTCCAACGGGCGCTCGCGATCGACGAGGCCGTCTACGGCCCCGACCACCCCGACGTCGCCACCGTGCTGAACAACCTGGCGTCGGCGCTGCAAGACCTGGGCCGGGTCGGGGAGGCGGTGCCGCTGTTCCAACGGGCGCTCGCGATCGGCCAAGCCGTCTACGGCCCCGACCACCCCGACATCGCCACGCGCCTGAACAACCTGGCGTTGGCGCTGCGAACCCTGGGCCGGGCTGGGGAGGCGGTGCCGCTGTTTCAGCGGGCGCTCGCGATCGGCGAGGCCGTCTACGGCCCCGACCACCCCGTCGTCGCCAGCGTGCTGAACAACCTGGCGTCGGCGCTGCAAGACCTGGGCCGGGTCGGGGAGGCGGTGCCGCTGTTCCAACGGGCGCTCGCGATCGGCCAAGCCGTCTACGGCCCCGACCACCCCGACATCGCCACGCGCCTGAACAACCTGGCGTTGGCGCTGCGAACCCTGGGCCGGGTTGGGGACGCGGTGCCGCTGTTTCAGCGGGCGCTCGCGATCGGCGAGGCCGTCTACGGTCCCGACCACCCGAATTGCCGGACGACCCGGGGCAACCTCGCGGCCTGCGAGGCGCTTGTGACAGACGGATCGGAATCATGACGAGACACGCCGAGAGTTCAGCGCGCCAGCGCCCTGCGGCGAGTCGATGCTTCTTGATCGCGAAAGCCGACGGCTCAGCAATACGAGCCGCCACTTCGAGAGGCGTCGTCTTTGCTCGGCAGAACAGTGTCTCCGGCGACATGAAGACGCGCAGGCGCGGGAGCGGCGGAAGACTCGGCCTCGTGACAGTGCCGAGCGCCGCGGGCACCACGGGTGCCGATACTGGTGCGCATGCCCGGACAAGCAGGCGGCGTGGATCTGGATAGCGTCGCGAACCCGGTCCTGCTTACGGCGACACGGGCGGGAATCGTCGAGTCCTGGCACCGTGGCTCGCTGGTTCTGCTCGATGCCGACGGCGCGGTCGAGGTCTCCTTCGGCTCGCCGGACCGGCCCGTCTTCGCCCGTTCCGCGCTCAAGCCGCTCCAGGCGGCCGCCATGGTCGATGCCGGCTATCCGGGGCGGCGCGAGCACCTGGCGCTGGCGGCCGCAAGCCATGACGGCGAGCCCGTGCACCGTCAGACGGCCAGGGCGATCCTGACCTCCGCGGGCCTGGATGAGGGCGCGCTCCTCTGCCCGCCGGCGTGGCCCGGCAGCGAGGAAGCCCGCGTCCAGTGGGTCAGGCAGGGTGGCGAGCCGGCGCGGATCTGCCACAACTGCTCGGGCAAGCACGCCGCCATGCTCGCGACGTGTCGCGCGGCCGGATGGGAAACGAGCACCTACCGGCTGCCGACGCATCCGCTGCAGGTTCTCATCCGGGACGCGGTCGGGCGGTATGCCGGGCAGCCGGTCGCCGCGACCGCGATCGACGGGTGCGGCGCGCCCGCGCACGCGATCAGTCTGACCGGGCTGGCGCGGTCCTTCGCCGCCCTGAGCCGGGCCGCGGACGGATCATCCGCCGCCCTCGTGTCCTCGGCGGTGAGGGACCATCCCGTGCACGTTGGCGGAACTGATCGACCCATCACGCACCTCCTCGCGGATGTGCCGGGTCTGCTCGCCAAGGACGGTGCCGAGGCGGTGATCGCCGCCTCGCTGCCCGACGGGCGGTCATTCGCCGCCAAACTCGACGACGGCGCGGCACGCGGGCTGGGGCCACTGCTCGCCGCGGCGTTGAGCTACTGGCGCTGCCGGGGCCAGTCCGTCGAGCGATGGCGGACGGTCCCCGTCACCGGTGGCGGCGAGCGGGTCGGTGCACTCGGCTGGTCGGCGGACCTCCGCGCCGCGGTCGAGGGGCCTGACTCCCACCGGTAGTCCACAGTTCGCGAGGCCGGCCTCCGCCCGCCGGCGCGGCGGCACGGCGACAGCGCATCCGCGGCGGTCGAAGCGATGGTGGCGGTTGTGGTCGCGGTCGCGGTGGTCGAATCGGCTCGGTCAGGCGCCCGCGACGTTGTTCACGAGCCGGTCGAGTTGCCGCTCGAGACCGGCGATCTCCTGGTCGGTGAAACCGTCACGCAGGCGGCGGTCGAAGTCGACGACGATCGTGCGCAGCCGCAGGAACGCCTCCTCCCCCGCCGGGGTGAGCTCCACCGTCTGCACCCGCCGGTTCGCCGGATCGCGCCGCCGGGTGATCAAACCCTGGCCCTCGATGGCGTTGAGGTGATGGGTGAGCGTCGCCTCCCGGATGCCCACGGCCTGGGCCAGCTCGCGCTGGTTGGCCAGGGTGGCGCCCGTCTTGAGGTTGAGCAGCACCAGCCACAGCGGCATGGACCCGCCGCCGGCCGCCAGCGCCTCGTCGAACGCGCGGCTGACCACCCGGGCCGTCCGTGCCAGGTGGAGGCCGATCGGAGAACGGGTGGGAGGCACGCCGCAAGCATACTCACACTTCGATGTCTAACGCTTTGACATCGAAACGTTCGATGTCTACGGTTGTTGCCATGAGCACACACCCCGCCGACACGTCCCGCCGCTACCTGAGGCCGCCGTGGTTCGCCCGCGTCGTCGGCAACCGGATGGCGGCCCGCTTCCGCCCCGAGATCGTCTGGCAGCTCTCGGTGGACGGCCGGCAGAGCGGCCGCCCGCGACGGGTCCCGGTCGCCGTCCTCGAACACGACGGCGAGCGGTACCTCATCGCCGCCCGCGGCCAGACCGACTGGGCGCTCAACCTGACCGCCGCCGGCCACGGCCGGCTCGACCACGAGGGCCGAACCGAGGACATCGAGGTCACCGACGTCCCCGCGCCGGCCCGGCCGCCACTGATCGACGCCTATCTGGCGCTCTACGGCCGGATGCCCACCGTCGGCGCGTCCTTCCGCGCCCTGCCCGACCCGGCGGACCATCCGACCTTCCGCATCACCCGCTCCACCCCGCGGACCTGACCAAGAGGCGCTCGGCGGGAACGACCATGGCGCCCCAGCCGCCCCCGTCAGCGATCGCCCGGCGACTCGCTTGGGTTGATCGTCGCCACCGTGTTGCCGCGGTTGCGAATTCGCCGAAACGATGACGGCGACGACACGGTCGCGGCGATCATGAGTGGTCGCCACGCCGCGACCGGCGGTTGACCGTCGCGTAGGGTCTCAGCGCGACACCGGCACCGGCTTCATGGGCGCGACATCGTGCGGCCAGCCAGCCGGATGCGCCGGATAAGGCCAGCCGTGCCGGATGCGGCCAGCCCGCGCCTGATGCGGCCCATGCCAGCGACCAAGTCGACGTCGACAAGGGAGTCCGATGATCTTCATCACCGCCAAGTTCCGCGTCCGGCCCGAGGAGGCGGACCGGTGGCCGGTCATTGTCGAGGAATTCACCCGGGCCACCCGGAGCGAACCGGGCTGCCTGTGGTTCGACTGGTCGCGCAGCATCGAGGACCCCGCGGAATACGTTCTCGTGGAGGCATTCCGGGACGACGACGCAGGCGCCGCGCACGTCCAGTCCGCGCATTTCCAGGCCGCGCGCCAGATGCTGCCCCAGCATCTGGCCGAAACCCCGCGCATCGTCAACGTGACCATTCCGCAGGACGACTGGTCCCTGCTCGGCGAGATGGCCGTGCCCGCGGGAGACTGACCGGCGGGAGCTGGCCGGACCACCGCAACGGCGGAACGGCTGCGACCCGGTGTATCGCCCACCCCACCTTTCGCCTTGCCCAGGCCGTCAGCGATCAGGCCCGGCCCGGGTGGCTACCTGGCACGATCGCAATTGCCGACGGCCGGCCGGGCTGGAGTTCGCTGGTCATCTGGTGGATTTATCGGAGCCAGAGCGAGGAACCCTAATTACTCAGGTCTCGCATCGGATCCGGTCATGGGTTGTGGGGCGGATCCCGGCTTCCCGCCCGCCACAGCCCATGGATGGATGGGCGGGCAGCGCGCAGCGGCGGCCGGTCGCTTCTAACCCGCGTCGCGGCGGGCGCCAGCAGGATCCCGGCGTCGGGTCAGACGTCATGGGCGCGAAACGGCGCTGGTTGTGACTCTGACGTCGGACAGGACGAGCACGCGGCCGCACGAGCGCCCGGACGGCGCCCCGACCGAGCCCGGGCCGGGCTCCAAGCGGGGTTGACTCCGCGATCGCCAAAGCAATTCCACGGTGATTGCGTTCTTGCGTGCCAGGACGCCAAACATCACACCAGATCATGGCCCGCCCATGATCTGGTGTGAGCCAGGAGTCCGCCCAGCCCGGCTCCGCCGACGAGTGGCTGGCCGGCCGCGACCACTCAGCCGGCCGCGCCACCGCCGGTGCCACCGCCGGTGCCGGTGCCGGTGCCGCCCGTGCCGGTGCCGGCCACGACGCAGGCACCTCGCCTGATGACCGCCACCTGCGGGTCGGCACCTGGCAGACAGCTCACGACCGATACCGGCCGCCGAGGTGTGCGCCAGTCCGGCACGGTTTCCTGCGTCGTATCAGGTAAAGAATCGGTAGCATTTCGCATCAGCCACAGTGTTTGTTCAGGTACGGCTAAGGTATGGCCCGCAGTGTCGGGCTATGGCGCGTTGGTCCGGCCTTCGGGCAGCATGGGGCCCGCGGAGCGCCCTCGGCGTGCTGGTCGGCTGCGGTGTCCTCATCGTCGCTCTGGTCGTCACAGTGGTGGCGCTCGCGCTGCGTCCCGATGACGGCTCGGCGGCGCTGCCCGACCCGGCCGTGTCGGCGAGCCCCACCGCGGCCAAGACGCCGAGCGTCGCGGACATCTACCAGCGGATCGGGCCGTCGGTGGTCGTGGTGCGCACGGCCGACGGGTCGCTCGGCTCGGGCGTGATCGCCGCCGATGACGGCACCGTCCTCACCGCGAACCACGTCATCGCCGACGGCGGCGACATCAGCCTCGTCTTCGCCGACGGCACCACGTCCGCCGCCACGGTGGCCTCGGCGGACCCGAAGACCGACATCGCGACGCTCTCCCCGGAAACCCTGCCGCAGACCGTCGTGCCGGCGACGCTCGGCGGCAGGGTCGAGATCGGCGGCGACGTCGTCGCCGTCGGCAACCCCCTCGGGCTGACCTACAGCGTCTCGTCGGGCGTCATCTCGGGTGTGGACCGCACCGCCCCCACGGACAGCGGCACCTTCACCGGCCTCATCCAGTTCGACGCCTCGGTGAATCCCGGCAGCTCCGGCGGCCCGCTCCTCGACGCGAACGGCCTGGTCGTCGGGATCGTCGTCTCCATCGCCGACCCGGGCCATGACGACGCGTTCGCCGGCATCGGCTTCGCGGTGCCCATCGGCAGCGCGCTCGGCGGCGGCAACGGGCCTGGCGACGGCCGCGGACCCCAGATCTGACATCACGGAAGGTATCCAAAAGATAACGATGTCGAACCAGGACGACGCCGAGCGGCGATACCTGACCCTGATGGGGCCCAAGGGCGGCGGCACCCAGCGGCCGACCGGCGGGAACGCGACGACCGCGGGAAGCGGCACCATCCCCGCGAGCGCCGCGACGGCGGGCGGCGCGAACGCCACGGCGCACGGCGCGACCGCCGTGCCTCCCGGCGCCAGCCCGCTCGAGCAGGTGCTGTTCGAGGTCAAACGCACGATCGTCGGGCAGGACATGCTGCTGGAGCGGATGGCGATCGGCCTGCTCTCCGGCGGCCACCTGCTCGTCGAGGGCGTGCCGGGGCTCGCCAAGACGCTGGCCGTGAAGTCGCTGGCCGGGGCGATCGGCGGCCAGTTCCAACGCATCCAGTTCACGCCGGACCTGCTGCCCGCCGACCTGGTGGGCACCCGGGTCTATCGCCAGCACACCGGCGAGTTCGAGACCTCCCTCGGCCCCGTCTTCACCAACCTGCTGCTGGCCGACGAGATCAACCGAGCCCCGGCGAAGGTGCAGAGCGCGCTGCTGGAGGTCATGCAGGAGCGTCAGGTGACCATCGGGCGCGAGACCTTCCACGTCCCCGACCCGTTCCTGGTGATGGCGACCCAGAACCCGATCGAGTCCGAGGGCACCTATCCGCTCCCCGAGGCCCAGGTCGACCGTTTCATGATGAAGGTCGTCGTGCGCTACCCGACGGCGGTGGAGGAGCACGCCATCGTCGACCGGGCCCTGCGGCCGCCCGAGGCGCCGCAGGCGATCCTCTCCCCCGAGGACCTGGTGCGGATGCGGGCGGGCGTCCAGGGCGTGTACGTCGACCCGGCCGTCGTCGACTACTCGGTGCGGCTGGTCACGGCGACCCGCTCGCCGGGGACGGTGGGGCTCGGCCAGCTGGAGCGCTACGTCACCTACGGCGCCAGCCCGCGCGCGTCGATCAACCTGGTGCTGGGCGCCCGCGCGCTGGCATACCTGCGGGGCAGGGACTACGTCGTGCCGCACGACCTGCGCGAGCTCGCCCCCGACGTGCTGCGCCACCGCGTCGTGCTGTCGTACGAGGCGCTGGCCGACGACGTCGATCCCGACACGGTCATCGCCGGCGTGCTGACGGCGGTGCCGATGCCCGAGGTCCCGCTGCGGGACCGGTGAGCCGCGCGATGACCGGTGCGCCCGATCGGCTGCTGCTCCGGCTGGAGTGGCGGGTCGTCCGCCGTCTCGACGGGCGGGTGCTGGGCTCCTACCGGACGGCGTACCGCGGCGCGGGCCTCGACTTCGCCGGCCTGCGCGGCTACATGGAGGAGGACGACGCCCGCCGCATCGACTGGAACGCGACCGCCCGGCTGGACGAGCCGCAGGTGCGCCAGTTCACCGAAGATCGCGAGCTGACCCTGTGGCTCGTCCTCGACCGGTCGGCGTCGATGACGGTGGGAACGCCGGGCCGGGGCAAGCACGACGTGCTGGCCGAGCTCGCGCTGACGCTGGCCAGGCTGTTCGCCCGCGGCGGCAACCGGGTCGGCGCGCTGCTGCACGACGGCGCCGCGACGCGGGTGGTGCCGCCGGGCACCGGCCGCGGCCACGTGCTGCGCATCGGCCATGAGCTGGACCGCACGGCCGCGGCGCCGTCCACGGCGGGCACCACCGACTTCGCCGCGATGTTGGCGACCGCCGCGTCGGTGGCGCGGCGCCGGTCGCTGATCATCGTCGTCTCCGACTTCATCGGCACCGGCGAGTGGGACCGGCCGCTGCTGCGTCTCGCGCATCGGCACGACGTCGTGGCGCTGCGCGTCGTCGACGCGGCCGACGACGACCTGCCGGAGGCCGGGCTCGTCCTCGTCGAGGACGCCGAGACCGGCGAGCAGCTGCTCGTCGACTCCAGCGACCCGCTGCTGCGGGCCCGGTTCCGGGACGCCGTGGCGGAGCGCGAGGCCGAGACGGCCGGCCGCATGCGCAGGGCGGGGGTCCCGATGCACCGGATCGACACCGACCGCGACCTGCTCACCTCCCTGGTCGGGGTCGTCGCCAGTACCCAGTGGAGGCGGCCGTGAGCCTCGCCGTTCCCTGGCTGCTCGTCCTCGGTGCGCTGGTCGTGGCGGCGCTCGCCGTCGCCACCGTGAAGGCGTCCCGCCGGCGCCGGGCGGCGCTCGCCGCGGCCGGCGTGGCCACCGCCGCGGGACGGCGTGCCCCCCAGTTCGGCCTGTGGCTGAGCCTCGCGGGGATCGCGGTGCTCTCGGTGGCGGCGGCGGGGCCGGCGGCGTCCGTCCCGGTCTCCCGCGCCGCCGGGACGGTGATCGTCGCCATGGACGTGTCGAACAGCATGGCCGCGACCGACGTGGAGCCCACCCGGCTGGACGCGGCGAAGAAGGCCGCGACCGCGTTCGTCGACGCCCAGCCCGGCAGCGTCAACGTCGGCGTCGTCGCCTTCCAGAACGGCGGGATCACCACCCACCTGCCCAGCGCCGAGCACGCGGAGGCCGAGGCCGCGATCGACCGCCTGAGCGTCACCGGCGGCACCTCGCTCGCGGACGCGCTCCTCACCTCGCTGTCCGCGATCACGGGCAAGACCGTCCGGCTGGGTCCGGACGGCACCGTGCCCGACCTCGGCTACTGGAGCTCGGCGACCATCGTGCTGTTCTCCGACGGCGAGGACGGCGGCAGCGGCGAAGCCACCGAGGCCGCCGCCGACGCCGCCCAGGCCGCCGGCGTGCACGTCGAGACGGTCGGCGTCGGCACCGCGGCCGGCGGGGTCGTCACCGTCGACGGCTACCGGCTGCACACCGCGCTGGACGAGGACACGCTGAAGGCCATCGCCCAGACGACCGACGGCTCGTACCACCCCGCGTCGGACACGCCCGAGCTCGACGGCGTCGCGTCGACCATCGACCTGCGGCTGACCACCCACAACGAGGACCTTCCGCTGGCCGGGGCGTTCATCGCGTTCGCCATCCTGCTGCTGGCCGCCGGCGGGGTCCTCACCGTCCTGCGCACGGGAAGGGTCGTCTGATGTCGCTCACCTGGCCGTGGGCGCTGCTGACGCTGCTGGCCATACCGCTGCTGCCGGCCGTCGCCTGGTGGGCCCGGCGGCGGCGCCGGCGCGCCGCCGTGCGCGTCACGTCGGTCGCGCTGGTCCGTGTCGCCGTGGCGGGCCGGACGCTGTGGCGCCGGCGCGTCCCCGCCGCCCTGCTGCTCGTCGGGCTGGCCGCGCTCGGGCTCGGCGCGGCCCGTCCGCAGGCGACCGTCCCCGTCACGTCCAACTCGACGACGATCCTGCTGGCGCTGGACGTCTCGGGCTCCATGTGCTCCACCGACGTCGCCCCGAACCGCCTCACCGCCGCCGAGAAGGCGGCCGCCGACTTCATCCGGGCGCAACCGGGCGGCTCCCGCATCGGCCTGGTCACCTTCGCGGGCGTCGCCGGCCTGCTCGTCCCGCCGACCGACGACACCGACAAGCTGCTGGCGGCGCTGAAGACCCTGACGACGTCGCGCGGCACCGCCATCGGCCAGGGAATCCTCGCGTCCATCGACGCCATCGCCGACGTCGACCCGGCCGTCCCGCCGACCGGGGTGAACCTCGACGGTGGCAGCACCGGGTCCCAGTACGCGGCCGACGTCATCGTCGTGCTCACCGACGGCGCGAACACCCAGGGCGTGGATCCGCAGACCGCGGCGAAGGAGGCCGCGGCGCGCCGCCTGCGCGTCTACACGATCGGTTTCGGCACGACGACGCCGTCGCCGATGGTGTGCAGCAGCTCGCAGGTCGGCGACAGCCCCTTCGGTGGTGGCGGGGGCTTCGGCGGCGGGGGTGGTGGTCGGTTCGGCGACCGCAGGCCGCAGACCATCGACGAGGACGCGCTGCGACAGGTCGCGGGCGCCACCGGCGGCAGCTACTACCGGGCGCAGAACGCCGGGCAGCTTCAGGACGCGCTGACCGCGCTCCCCAGCAACATCACCGTCACGCACAGGCACAAGGACATCGCCGCCGTGTTCGCCGGCGTCGGCGCCCTGTTCGTCGCCGCGGCCGTCGCTCTGTCCCTGTGGTGGAACCGGGTGCGCCTCCCACCGAGCAGGTCTGGGCCAGCGCGCGAGAGCGGCTGATCGGGTGTCGCCGGGCCACACCCGACGGGCAGCCCGACGACCATCACCAGCATGTCAGGACGGGCTGTCCCGGTATGAGGGCCGCCGTGGAACCCGTTTCATCAGAAATACCGCCCATGAAATGAGATTCCTGTTCCGGGTAACTTCCACCGGAACACCTGAGCGGTGGACCGATTCACCATGAGCCGGAGCGGGAACATTTATCCGGGTGGCTGCATCGTGCTCTCGGCCAGCGTCGGCCGGCCCCCGGGCCTTCCGCCGGATGGTGATCGCCGCGGTCGCTTTCTTCGTGGCCGCGCTGACGGTCGATCTCACGGCGCCGAGGTCGGCGATGGTCTTGGTAGAGCCCATCGCGGCGAGCGTCGCCGCCGCGGCCGCCGCCGTGTGCTGCGGGGTCGAAGGCTGGCGGCACCGGGGAGTCGAACGACGGTGGCGATGGCTGACGGGGGCGGCCGCGGTCCTGGCGATGGCCGGGGTGGTCACGGCCGCGTGGTCCGCTCCCGCTACCGGGACCAACCTGCCGATGCTGCACCCACCCGATCTTGGCTATCTCATCTGCTACGGGCTCGCGCTTGCCGGGCTGCTCACGATACCGACGGACCCGCTGGACCGGGGTCCCGACGGCCGCGGCGCGCTCGGGATGTACCCAAGCGATCGTCCCCCGCATCCGCCGTTACCCAGCCGGCGCTGGCTCGCGGTGACCGTGCTGGACAGCCTGCTCGTGGTCGGCGCGCTGGCGCTGCTCGTCTGGGAGCTGGTGCTGAGGGACGCGCTGCTGCGAGACATGTACAGCCTGGGTTCCGTCCTGACGATGTCGACGCTTTCTATGGGTGCGTTGACCCTGTCGGTGACGGTGTTCCTGCTCGGCACGTTCCGGCGGCCGCGCTTCTGGCCCGCGTTCGGTCTGCTCGCGGCGGGCATGGTCGTGCTCGCGATCGTGGCGGCCAGCTATGTCGCCGCCGATGTTCGCCGCTGGGAGGTCGTTCCTCCGCCGTTCTCCACCGGGTTCGTCGCGGCGATGCTGCTGATCGGGCTCGCGGCGGTCGCCCCGGCGCGAGCAGCGGCGCCGCCCGTGGCCGAGCCGGATGACCATGACCACCGGGCGCACCAGCGACCTGGCCTGCTGCAGGTACTGCACCTGACGCTGCCGTATGTGCCGCTGGGCGCGGTCGGTCTGCTCACCCTGGTGCAGCTGGTGACGTCGGGCCCGATCCCGCGGGCGGAGATGTTCGCGCTGCTCGGGCTGCTGGCCCTGGCGTTGGCCCGACAGGTCGTGACGTTATGGGACAACGCGAGCCTGCTGGCCGGCTACCGGGCCAGCCAGCGTCAGCTCTTGTACCAGGCATTTCACGACCCACTGACCGGGCTGGCGAACCGGACGCTGTTCAACGACCGGCTGCGGCACGCGGTCGACCGGCGAAACCGCGACCGCGATCCGCAGCCGTTGGTCCTGCTGTTCTGCGACCTGGACAACTTCAAGAACGTCAACGACGAATTCGGGCACGCGGTTGGTGACGATCTGCTGCGGCTGACCGCGGACCGGCTCATGCACGCGGTCCGGCGGGAGGACACCGTCGCCCGGCTCGGTGGTGACGAGTTCGCGATCCTGTTCGAGGGCTCCGCCGAGGAGCCACGGAGGCTCGGCCAGCGGATCGCCGAGGCCGTCGCGGCTCCCTGCGAGCTCGCCGGAGCGTCGCGCTCGGTGCATGGAAGCGTCGGACTGGCCGTCGCGGAGCCCGGCGCCACCGCCGCGTCGGAGATGCTGCTGCACCAGGCGGATCTGGCCATGTACAGGGCGAAGCGCGTCGATGGCACCGTCGTGACCATCCACGATGGTCACGACGGTGCCATCGACGTCGAGGTGACCAGTGCCTACGGCCGGGAGACGCCCGTGGGGTGGGCGGCGCGCCGGACCGTCGTGCGGCGCGTCGCCCACGACGCCGTCAGGCGTTGGACCTCTCGGCCATCTCACTGAGCGAGATGCCGTCGTGCTTGATCTCGAAGCGGCCCTTGTCGAACGGGCGGATCTCCACGTCGTGGCCGGCGACCTCGGCGCGCAGCGCCCCGACGGTGCTCTTCTCCTTCGGCCGGTGCGCGAACGGGTCGAACGAGTACCAGCGCATCGCGTTCTCGTACGACATCTTGTTGACGTCCTCAGCCGGCACCCCGACCGCGGACCTGAGCAGCTCCTCGCCCGGCCACGGCCAGCTGGAGTCCGAGTGCGGGTAGTCGCACTCCCACGCGATGTTGTCGATACCGATCTTGTGGCGCAGCTCCACACCGACCGGGTCCTCGATGAAACACGTCAGGAAATGCTCCCGGAACACCTCGCTCGGCAGCTTCCCGCCGAAGTTCTGACCGGTCCACAGGTGGTGCATGTCGTAGGTCCGGTCCAGGCGCTCCAGGAAGTACGGGATCCACCCGGTCCCACCCTCGGACAGCGCGATCTTGATCGTCGGGAACTCCTTGAGCACCCGCGACCAGAGCAGGTCAGCCGCCGCACTGCAGATGTTCATCGGCTGCAGGGTGATCAGGACGTCCATCGGGGCGTCGGGCGCGGTGAACGTGAGCTTGCCCGACGAGCCGAGGTGGATCGAGAGCACCGTGTCGGTCTCGACCAGCGCCCTCCACAGCGGATCCCAGTGCGCGTCGTGGAAGCTCGGGTAGCCCAGGGTCGCCGGGTTCTCGGTGAAGGTGATCGAATGGCAGCCCTTCGCCGCGAGCCGGTGGACCTCCGCCGCGGCCAGCTGCGGGTCCCACAGCACCGGCAGGCCCATCGGGATGAACCGGCCGGGGTAGGCGCCGCACCACTCGTCGATATGCCAGTCGTTGTACGCCTGGACGACGCTCAGCGCCAGGTCCTTGTCGTCCGCGGCCGCGAACAGCCGAGCGGAGAAACCCGGGAACGACGGGAAGCACATCGAGCCCAGCACCCCGCCCGCGGACATGTCCTTGACCCGCTCGTGGATGTCGTAACAGCCAGGGCGCATCTCGTCGAAGGCGGTCGGCTCGACGCCGTACTCCTCCTTCGGCCGCCCCGCCACCGCGTTCAGACCCACGTTCGGGATGACCGAACCGTTGAACGTCCACACATCCGAGCCGTCCTCACGACGGAGGACCTTCGGCCCCGCGTCGGTGAACCTCGCCGGCAGGCGCCCCTCGAACATGTCCGGCGGTTCGACAAGATGGTCGTCGACGCTGATCAGGATGAGGTCTTCCGCTTTCATGCCGAGCCTCCGCTCATAGATAGAATAGATAGAAATGTCATGGGCACGAGCCCGTTGCGCTCACACGGGCCCGGGGCTGTCACAGGTTCCCGATCTCCAGGTCGAGCACGCTGGCGAACTTCCGCTGCGCCTCCTCCGTCTTCCCGGGGATCCACTCGCTGGGCCACATGCCGGCGGCCGGGGTGTGGTCGCGGAGTACCTGGCGCGCGACGGTCACCTTGTGCACCTCGGTCGGGCCGTCGGCCAGGCCCAGCACGGCGGCGAGGTGGACGTACTGGAACAGCGGCATCTCGTTGGTCGTGCCGAGCGCCCCGTGCACCTGCATCGCCCGCCACGCGATGTCGTGCAGCACCGCGGGCATGACGAACTTCGCCGTGGCGATGTCCTTCCGTACCCGGTTGTAGTCGTTGTACCGGTCGATCTCCCAGGCCGTGTACAGCACGAACAGCCGAAACTGGGCGAGCTGGGCGTACGAGTCGGCGATGAAGCCCTGGACCAGTTGCTTGTCCGCCAGCAGGCCACCCTGGGTCGTTCGGCTGAGCGCCCGCTCGCACATCATGTCGAGCGCCTTGTTCGCCAGGCCGATCGTGCGCATCGCGTGGTGGATCCGGCCACCGCCGAGCCGGGTCTGCGCGACCGCGAACGCCTGGCCCTCCTCGCCGAGGAGGGCGTCCGCCGGCACGCGCACGTCCTCGTAGTGGATCAGCGCGTGATAACCCTCGTTCATCGGCTCGCCGAAGAGGCCGACGTTACGCACAATGTTGACGCCGGGGGTGTCCGTGGGGACGAGGAACATCGACATCCCCCGGTAGGCGCTCACGTCCGGGTTCGTCACCACCATGACGATCAGGAACGACGCCGTCTTGGCGTTGGACGAGAAGTACTTCCAGCCGTTGATGACCCACTCGTCGCCCTCCTTGACGGCGCGGCAGGTGAACTGGGTCGGATCCGAGCCACCGTGCGGCTCGGTCATCGAGTAGCTGGAGAAGCACTCGCCGTCCAGCAGGGGTTGCAGATATTTGTCCTTCTGCGCCTGCGTGCCGTAGTGAGCGATGATCTCCGCGTTACCGGTGTCGGGTGCCTGGGTGCCGAAGACGACCGATGCCCACAGGGTGCGGCCCAGGATCTCGTTGAGCAGCGCCAGCTTCAGCTGGCCGAAGCCCTGGCCGCCCAGTTCGGGTGCAAGATGGGTGGCCCACAGCCCCTGGCGCCGAACCTCCTCCTTCAACGGGTTGATCACCCGGCGCATCTCGTCCGTCATCGGGTCGAACTGCTGGTGCGGAAAGATGTGGTCGAGCGGTTCCACCTCCTCCCGGACGAACTCGTCGACCCAGTCCAGCTTCTTCTGGTACTCCGGGTCTGTTTCGAAATCCCAGCCCACAGGTCCTCAGCCCTTCTACTCGCGGCAGGTCGGTCACCGACGCCGGCCGGTGTCGCCGGGCACGGATGACGTCCCGGTCATGGATGTCCGGTGCCGCCGGGCCGAGCCGTGGTGACGGCGAAGCCGGCGATGTACTCGGGAATCGGGCGGTAGTAGCGATAGGTCACCTCGTAGGGACCCACCGCGTCGAGCGCGGAGTACGCGGCGATCCAGGTCCGGATCTCGTGCGCGCCGCCTCCATGCCGACCGACCTCGTCGTTGCTCCACCCGTCCAGCTCGGTGAACGCGCCGCTGGTGACCAGGGAGAGGAACTCGGTGTCCCATTCGGGACTCAGCGGCCGGCGCTCACTGGAGCCGTCGGCGAGGCGCAGACCTTCGGCGACGGCTCCCGCGTGCTTGCGCTCCGCCTCCTCGGGCGTCAGGGGACGACCGGACACGAGGCGCTCGGCCACGGCCGGGGGCGCGCTGTCGAGGGTGGGCATCGGTGGGTCGTGCGAAAGCCCACCGGAGCCGACCAGCAGCACCCGCTCGTCACGTCCCGCGAAGAACCGTCCGATGGCGGCCCCGAGCTGGCGGGTTCGTGACAACGGTCCGAGCGGGGCGGCGGCCGAGTTGACGAACACCGGGATCACCGGCCGGGTGTCGAGCCCCCCGAACAGTTCGCGCAGCGGCTGCGCGGTGGAGTGGTCGAGCTCCATCCGGTGGGAGATCGACAGGTCGACTCCGTCCGCGAGCACCGCCTGCGCGCACGCCCACGCGAGGCCGGTCGGCACATGCAGGGTGCCCGCCAGGCTGGCGTAGTCCCCCACCGTCGTGGCCGCCAGCCCGAGGCAGAACGGCGGCATAAGGCGATAGAAGAAACCATTGAAGTGATCGGGGACGAAGGCGACGACGATATCGGGAGCGAAATCCTCGGCGAACGCGCGGGCGGCGGACAGCGCCGCCCGAACGTCCGTCTCCAGCTCCGGGCGTTGTTCGGTTATATCGAGTAGCGGGCTATGGGACATGCAGCAAAGAGCCAAAGGCATCGCAACCTCCGATTGCGCGGCGGAGCGTGCTCTACGGGCTGGCGAGGATTCGGCGCATGGTGGCGCGCGATTCGGCGGATCCGTCGAGCACACGGTTGTAGCGCTCCGTGATTCGCCAGCCGTCGGCCGTGCGTGCCAGTGCCCAGTGGTTGATGGCGGCTCGCCAGACGAACCAGCGGTCGTCCTCCTTGCGGATCACGAGGGAGTAGCCGACGGCTTCGGCCGTCTCACCGTGAAGGGCGATGTGGGGTGTGGCCGTGAGGTGAGCGACGCCCGCGGCGACCAGGCCCGCGTGCACGTCGCCCTCGTACAGGGCGGCCAGTCCACGCGGCGCCTCGACGCGGGTGCCGTCGCCGGTCACGCCGGTGAAGTCATAGCCGCCGCCGGCGACCCACAGGTCGGCCGCCTCGGCCGCCGACCCGCTGTCGACCAGCGGGCCGTAACGGTTGAGCAGGCGGAGGATGTCCAGCTGGTCCTCCGCCGCGCGCAGCCGGCCTTCCAGCTCGTCGAGCCGCTGGTCCACGCCCCGGAGGGCTCGCCCGCGCTCGCGCCGGATCCGACGCAGGTGCATCACCGCCGTGCCACCCTCCTCGGCGCTTCCTACGGTTCGAGCATGACGCGGATGGCGCCCGACTTCTTGTCGCCCGCGACCCGGAAGGCCTCCTCGGCGTCCTCGATCGGGAAGCGGTGCGTGACGAGTGTCTGGACGATCTCGGGGTCATCGGCGAGCATGGCCGCGGCGTCCGCCATCTCCCGCCCGGAGCCGTGGTGGCAATAGCCGACCGACGGCAGCAGCCGCGCCTCGCGGAGGAACAGCGGCAGCCAGTTGACCTCGATCGGGCCCATGTAGACCCCGACGACGACGATCGTGCCGCCGGGCGCGACGAGATCGATCGCCTGGGAGAGGGCGGCCGGGTTCCCGGCCGCCTCGACCACCACGTCGTACTGGCCCTCGACGCCGATCTTCGCGCCGAGCCGTTCGGCGGCCTCGATCTGGTGCGGGTACCGCGCCTCGATCGCGACGTCCTCGGCGCCCTGCCGGCGCGCGCCGGCGACGGCGAGCAGGCCGAGGCCGCCGGCGCCGACGACGGCGACCCGGGTGTTCGCGCTGGTGCCGGCCAGCCGTAACGCGTGCCAGGAGACCGCGGCGGGTTCGGCGAGGGCCGCGTCGCGCAGGTCGAGGCCGTTGGGCAGCGGGACCAGCCGGTGGGCGGGCGCGCGGAACTGCTCCGCCATGCCGCCGTCGGCGCTGAACCCGAGCGAGTGCTCGCCGTGCGTCGGGCAGCGGTTGAACTGCCCGCTCTGGCACTGGGCACACTCGCCGCAGCCGTAGATCGCCTCGACGATGTACCCGCCGCCGTCCTCGCCGACGCCGGCCAGCTCGTGGCCGAGGATGAAGCGGCAGCCGTAGGAGATGTAGAGCAGATCCGAGCTGCAGATGCTCGTCGAGCGCATCTGGAGGAGTTCGCCGGTACCGGGCGGCTCGGGAAGATCGACGACCTGGACGCCGCCTTCCGCGGCACGTACGGCTTTCATGGTTACTCCCTCATGGTCTACGCGGTGGGTACTAGGCAAGGGGGGTGGCGGTCTGGGGCATCGCGCTCGCGGCCCCGGGGCGCTCGGCGGGCTCGGCGGGCTCGGCGGAGACGTCGCTGATGCCGAGGTACGACTGGACCAGCAGGTCCGAGTCGACCTGGTCGGTCGGCCGCTCCCAGGACACCCGGCCGGCGGCCATGAAGACGATCCGGTCGGCGAGCGCGACGACGTCGTGGGCCTTCTCCTCGACCAGCAGGATCGCCGTGCCGGCCGCGCGCAGCTCCTGCAGCGCCGCGTACACCTCGGCGACGATCAGCGGGGCGAGGCCGAGCGACGGCTCGTCGACGATCAGCAGGTCCGGCGGCTTGACCAGCGCCGGCGCGAGCGCCAGCATCTGCTGCTCGCCGCCGGACAGCGACCCGGCGAGCTGGCCGCGACGCTCACCGAGCACCGGGAACCGGCGGTAGGCGGCATCCCGGTCCGGCTCGCCCGGCAGCCACAGCGAGAGGTTCTCGTCCACCGTCAGAGCAGGGAAGATGCCCCGTCCCTCGGGGATGAGGAAAGCGCCGTGCCGGACCCGCCGGTGCGGCGGCAACGCCGTCACGTCCGTGCCTCCGAGCCGGATCACCCCCTTGGTCACCGGCAGGCCGCCAGTGACGACCGAGCAGAGCGTCGTCTTGCCGGCACCGTTCGCGCCGATGAGCGCGAGCGCCTCGCCGGCGCGCAGGGCCAGGTCGACGCCGTGCAGCACCTCCACGGCGCCGTAGCCCGCGCGCACGCCGGTGATCTCGAGCACCAGCGGTGTGCCAGCGGCGTCGGGGACCCGGGCGGTGCCGGTCGTCCC